>JAXHVQ010000004.1:0-107342 GCA_034189065.1 Cyanobacteriota bacterium | reverse complement strand
TCAATGGGGTTCAGTATCCAGGCTTCCGACGCTATAACTATGACGGCTACGGGGAACAAACCAACGATGGTAGCAATTTTCGCGATGGCGGTCAAAAAGAGCTTCGACGAGGACGGGTTTGACCGTTCTTCACTGGCGAACGAGGTCACTACGAGCTGGCAAAAGTTAAGGCGAAGAATGGCGGTACGATTAGCAATAGTCAGGTCAAACAACTTCGCGATACTTACGTTCTAGGGATGGAGTATTTTGCTAACGATAGTTTCGTGCTTCCCGAACAGGTTTGGGATGGTGTGGGAGACAATAGCACTCATCACTACGAGATCGGGGAAGCAACTAACGGTGCAACTCCTTTAGCTTGGACTCATGCCGAGTATGTCAAGTTGGTCAAGTCTTTGACCGATAAGAATGTTTGGGATTCTTACGATGTTGCTAAAGGGGGGTATTAAGGGGCTTTGCCCCTTGAAGACAGAGGGAAGAGGGCAACTGCTTTTCTTCCCCTGCTTCCTCAATATTTACGCTGAAAATGTCAGGTTTGAGAACTGGCTCTAATTCACACAGGAGTGAAGCAGAAGGTTTTCTTCCTCTGTTCCTCCTGCTTCCTCTGACGAACAATTTCGCGAGAACGTTGTTAATGGGTAACAACAGGGCAATTCTCGCGATACAAATACCAGAAAAAATGAAACAAAAAGAACTCAAATTTATGTTGAAACAAATCAGCCGTTTGGCGATCTCTTTAGGGATGGCAATCTTAATTGGGATAACTCGCCCCCTTCCCGCCCATGCAAGTACGGGTCTCAATTCCATTGGTTTTTCTAGCGCTCTAACCCTCGCCCTTATCGACCCAACTTTTGACCCTGCAAACGTTCGCTTAGGCATTACCCCTACCGGTTGGAGCAACAGCGACGATCTCACTATCGATCTCGATCCTCCAATTTCCGACAAACAGATTATGAGCGAGATTGCACTCTCAGAGTTTAAAGGGACTCAAGGAGCGCCTAAATTTCCCAAGGATGTTGCCGTGTTGAAACAAGACCTAGAGACGCGCGGTTTAACGATTTCCGAACCCTGGGTAGGAACTTTCTTCACCATTGGGGCGGCAGATGAAAGCTACAGAATCTTAGACGAACAGATAGCGTTCATGAACAATTTTGATAGTAATATCATCGTTGTCGCCGAACTTGGAGAAGCCGTTCATCAACAACCGATCGATCCTTTAACTAATCGACCTATCCTTACCGATGCCCGGTGGAAACAATTGACTGATGGATTAAATGAGTTAGGAAGAAGGGCAAATGCAGCAGGAAAAGTGTTGTGTTACCATCCCCATGTCGGAACGGCAGTAGCAACCGTCGCCGATATCGATCGCCTCATGACAAATACCGATCCCAACTCCGTTCATTTGCTGCTGGATACCGGTCATATTAGCTATGCAATGGCACTAGAGTATCCGGGAGTCGATATCTTCGGCTTGCCCCTCGAAGTTGCTAAAAAGTATAGGGATCGCATCAAGCACGTTCACATGAAAAATATTCGTGAGGATAAACTCACCAACGCGGTAAATAGTGAAAAAAGCTTTTTAAGTGCTATTCGCGATGGAGTGTTTACTGTTCCTGGAGATATAGCAACAGGGGCGATCGATTTTGAGCCAATTTTGCAAGAACTGGCTAACGCTAACTATCAAGGGTGGTTAATGGTAGAAGCAGAGCAAGACCCCAATACGACAATGACCGATTATGGAATGGAGTCTTTAGAGTATGCGCTCATGGCGCGAGGGTATCTCCGCGAGGTTACTGGTTTGTAATTCCTTAACTAAAATATAAGGATCTGCGAAAAACTAACGACCGACCAAAGTTGCATTGCTCTAACGTGCAATAGGCTTACTTGGCAAACAGGAAACGACATTCGTTAGAGTAGCTATTCATTCGTTAATGTTCGTTTCCTACCCAATTTATGAGGTCGGGGTCAACCCCCACAAATTTTTGATGAAGAAACTACAGACAATTGCAACTAGTATTCGCTGGTTTCTCTTGTTAGGTGCCTTTATTTTTGTTTGAATTTTCAGCTTTTTGCTATATGGGTTGCCGCTGGTAACCTCCGGGAGGATTTTGAGGAGAAAAGTCCTAAAATTGTGATGATTTTAGATAATACCAGTTTTCACAAAAAAGCAGAATATCTTCAAAAAATAGAAAAGGAAATGCCTAAAATACATTTAGAGTATTTGCCTGAATATAGCCCAGATTATAATTTAGATGTTTTGAGCTATCCTAATAAGAATGGCGAAGGTGCAGGACATCATTTGAAAGCTGTTGATTTTGATAACGATGGCAACGATAGCCGATTGTACACAAGCTTTGTCTGCACCGAGCCATAACTCAGAATTCACATCCGTCAGGAGCTATGATTTAAGATCGCTCATCAATCACAACTGGCGAACTCTTCATTTCCCTACTGTTGCATATAGCTCAACAACCAATTCGCCATCGTCGCGCGGCGGGTTTGCCCAGGGCCAAATTCTCCTATCTTATATCCCTTAAAGCCCAACTTTTCCTTTAAAAGTTGCTTATTTTCCTTGGGAATCGAACGAGTCAGTTTGACCGTGGGAGGGCGATTGGCGATAAAATCTGGAGGCTGGGGGTATTCGGCGCGCCACTCCTGGGGAACCTCGCTATTGTCCCAAGTTTGACTTTCCTGGTCGTAGCGATAGCCTAAGTAGTGCCAAACTAAGGCGTTGACAGTGTTATCGTCGAGGTCTTCGTTGAGGATAGCCCAAAGGGTGTCCTGGTTTAAGGGGGGTAAGTCGGACATCAGCGTTGGCAACAATTGAGGGGGAAAGTTGAATTTTCCCAAAGTCAGAGGTCTTTGTGCAAGAGGCAATGGAGTAGATTTCCCTTTTAACCTCAGCAATAGAACCGAACGCACATTCAAAAGGGGCCTCCCCCCCTTGGGGAAAGGGGAGGAGGGGGGGTGAAACTGGGGATTGGGGTTCCAGTCACCTGAGTATTTATTATGCCACGTTGTCGTACAACTTTGCAAGAGGTTGGGGATTAAGAAAATCGAAAATGTTGAAACTCCCCGACAGACCTTCATCCTTTCAAGTTTGGCTTATTTTAGCGATCGCGGTTTTTGCCGTCTCAACCGCAGCGATTTGGGTGCGCTTGGCGGTAGAAGCGACGGGTCGTTCTAGCGTCGGGTTTAGCTTATTTCTAGCAGCCTCGCGTTTAATTTTAGCCGCGATCGCGCTCCTTCCCACCTGGCGATCGCTCGCGCGCACCTCTGCCCCCAAAAGCGCCATAGTCTGTGCGGGGGCAGCCGGTTTGTGTCTGGCAATCCATTTTGCAACTTGGATTACCTCCCTCTCCTTCACCTCCATTGCCGCCTCCACCGCCCTCGTCACCACCAACCCTATTTGGGTTGCCTTATTGGGCTGGTTGAGGTTCCGAGAAAGGCCCACTCCCACCACCTGTGTCGGCATCGCCCTAGCGCTAGCGGGCGGTCTCTGCATTGCCCTGGGCGGGGGGCAAACCAGCAGCGCCCCCAACCCCCTTCTGGGAGATGCCCTCGCCCTCATTGGCGCGTGGATGGCGAGCTTGTACCTCCTCTTGGGACGCGAAGCCCAACGACGAGGGTTGGGGACGGGACACTATGCTGCCATTGCCTACAGTAGCGCCGCCGCCGTACTATTTCCTCTGCCTTGGCTGTTTGGAACTGGGTACTCCGGCTACCCAACCCCCGTTTACCTCTATCTTTTGCTCATGGCCCTCATCTCCCAACTGCTGGGACATACAAGCATTAATTGGGCCGTGCGCTGGGTCTCGCCCACCTTCGTTGCGATCGCAATTTTATTTGAACCCTTGGGGTCTAGCGTTTTGGGGTTTATAATCTTTGGGGAAGTACCAGGATGGTTAGTCGCTGCGGGTGCATTGGTTTTATTAGTTGGCGCAGCTATTGCGCTATGGGGCGCTGCTGGCGAACGAGATCGCGATCGCTCGCAGCCTTAAAGTCAAACAACGGCGAGCAAGTCAGCCGGTGACTGACCGCATACTCTTTCATTGCCCTTAAAAGAATGGGCGCAGATTCGGACGCGATCGCAGATTGATTGAGGGGCCTTAACCATCCCCTCTACATTTTGCTTTGCAGTCTCTCCGCGATCGATTGCGGCTTCAAGACCGCAAACGTGCGTACTTATCGAGTCTCGACTCGTACAATTTTGACATGAAATTACGCGATCGCGCCCAAAAGTGACTTTTCCTTTCGGGAGAGTTTTAATAGAAATTGCCGACCTATCATCGTTCAATGCCAGACAAGTCCTATGCCAGAGGTTCGCTTTGACCAATACTACCGTTACGACGAGCTTGTCCAAATTCTCAAGGGATACGCCCGAGAATTTCCCCACCTAATCCGCCTCGAAAGCATCGGTCAAAGTCACGAAGGACGCGACATTTGGCTGATAGCGGCCACCTGCTTTGCCACGGGGTGCGATCGCGAAAAACCCGCTCTCTGGCTCGATGGCAATATCCACGCGACCGAAATTGCCCCCTCTTCGGCTTGTCTCTATCTCATCGAGACCCTCGTTAAAGGTTACGGCAACGAGCCCGATATTACGCGCTGTCTCGATACCCGCGTTTTTTACATCTGTCCGCGTGTCAACCCCGACGGTGCGGAAATGGCCCTAGCCGACTCCCCCAAATTCCTGCGTTCCGGCACTCGTCCCTATCCCTACAACGACGAAGACGACGGATTAGCCATTGAAGATATCGACGGAGACGGACGCATTCTCATGATGCGCGTTCGCGATGCCAATGGTCCGTGGAAAATTTCTCCTGCCGAACCCCGTTTAATGGTGAGGCGAGAACCGACGGAGGTGGGAGGACAATATTATCGTCTGTATCCCGAAGGCAAGATTAGGAATTACGACGGCGTTCTCATCCCGCTGCAACAACCCAAAGAAGGACTCGACTTTAACCGCAACTTTCCCGTTCATTGGCGACAAGAGAGCGAACAAAATGGTGCCGGACCCTATCCTGTCTCCGAACCCGAAGTGCGATCGCTCGTCAAGTTTGTCACGTCCCACCCTAATATTACCGGCTCGCTGTCGTTTCATACAATGGGCGGCTTGTTACTGCGTCCTTACTCCCACAAAAGCGACGACGAACTGCCAGAAGGCGATCGCCAAGTTTATCAACGCCTCGGACAAAAGGGAAGCGAACTGACCGGCTATCCCGCCTTTTCCATTTTCCACGGCTACCGCGCCCATCCTAAAGATTATGCAACCGGTGCCTTTGACGACTGGATGTACGAACATCGAGGCGTATTTGCCTGGACCGTAGAGTTGTGGAACCCCATCGGCAACGCAGGTATTACCGATTATTGTCCTGTAGAATGGTTTCGGGATCATCCCGTCGAAGACGAACTGAAACTGCTGCGCTGGCACGACAAATATTGTCCCGAAGAGGGCTACATTGAATGGTATCCCTTCGAGCATCCCCAACTGGGCAAAGTAGAATTGGGGGGATGGAACGAAATTTATACTTGGTCCAACCCTCCCCAAGCCTTACTCGAACGAGAAATTGCTCCTTTTCCTCGCTGGTTGGTGTGGCACCTGCTGATTTCCCCCCGCCTGGAATTGGTGGAGGCGATGGCGCAACCGTTAGGCAACGACACCTACCGCGTTCGGTTCGTCATCCAGAATACCGGCTGGCTGCCCACTTATATTACACAAAAAGCCCTCGAAAAAAAAGCCGTGCGTGGATGTTTGTGTCGTATCGAATTACCCGAAGGCGCAACAATAGAAATGGGTTGCGATCGCGCAGACATCGGACAATTGGAAGGACGCGCTCATCTTCCATCGGCTTTTGTTTGGTACGAAGGAGATGCGACTCAAGATCGGGGAAAAGTTGAATGGGTTGTACGCGCGCCAACGGGTGGGACTCTTAGATTGGAAGCGCGTCACGAACGAGCAGGTATCGTAAGAACAGAAGTTCATTTGTGTAGTTCGTAGTTCGTAGTGGGGACTTTAGTCCCTGCGGTAGTTTGTAGTGGGGACTTTAGTCCCTGCGGTAGTTTGTAGTGGGGACTTTAGTCCCTGCCAGTGGCAGCTATATTTTCCAGCACCAGTATAATTCATAACTCCTTCTCTTCTAAATTCCTCCCTTCTGAATTCTCAATTCTTCCCTCCTTCCCAATGACCAAACAAATTCTACAATTGACCTTAGCGCTACTCGTCGCCGCTTGCGGAACCAATAACAGCACAACCGTCAATTCTCCAACTCCAACTCCCCCACAACCGGAACAACAAACACTCCCTACCGAAGTAACTCAACCCCCCAACTTAATATCAACTCAACCCCTTACTCCCCAAACCATTCGTATTACCTTAGAAGACATCCCTCAACCCTTCGCCACCAATAGCGCTTCCAAACCCCCGCAAGTGGTTCCCATTCCCGAAAATCCTACATTCAACGTTCCTCCGGGGTTCCAAGTCAACGTTTATGCCGATAACCTAGAACAACCGCGATGGTTAGCGTTAACCCCCGAAGGCGATGTCCTCGTCACCGAAACCCGCGCTAACCGCATTCGCCTGTTGCGCGATCGCGATCGCGACGGCGTAGCCGAAGTCCGCGAAACCTTTGCCGATGCCAGCAATGGCCTCGATATCCCCTTTGGTATGGCTTTTGCGGGGGACTCTTTTTTCCTGGGAAATTCAGCCGAAGTTCGCCGCTATCCCTACACCGCCACCCAAACCCAACTTAGCGGAACCGGCGAAAAGATTGCAGACCTCCCTGGCGGCGGCTATCGCCAGCATTGGACGCGCAACGTCATTACTTCCCCCGACGGACAACAACTTTACGTCTCCATCGGTTCTCGTTCCAACGTGGATTCCGAACCCCTTCCGCGCGCCTCCGTCCAGACAATGAATCTAGATGGAGCCAACCCCCAAACCTTTGCTTATGGGTTGCGCAACCCCGTCGGACTCGATTTTCATCCCATCACCCAAGAGTTGTATACTACGGTCAACGAACGGGATGGTTTAGGAGATAATCTCGTTCCCGACTATCTCGCGCGCCTTCGTTCCGGGGAATTTTACGGCTGGCCTTATGCCTACCTCGACCCCAATTTACTCGACCCGCGCCAAGTTAGCAACGGTCGCAGTAATAATCCCGAACTGGCGGCAAAAACCCAAAGGCCAGACGTTTTGTTTGCGTCCCATTCCGCTGCCTTGGGTTTGCAGTTTTACGATAAAGATACCTTTCCCGAAAAGTACCGGAATGGCGCATTTGTGGCGTTTCGGGGGTCGTGGAATCGCGATCGCGGTACGGGATACAAAATCGTTTTTGTCCCCTTTGAAAACGGACAACCCCGAGGCGATTATGAAGATTTTTTGACCGGCTTTTTACTCGATCCCAGCGGTCCGACAACGTGGGGTCGTCCGGTGGGATTATTAGTATTGCCCGATGGAAGTTTGTTGGTAACAGAAGAAGCCAACGGTCGCATTTATCGGATTCAGTACCGGGGAGAGGGGTAGTCTTCAATCTTTTCAGGGAAAAATTCAAAACTTTAAATCCAGGCGATAAAACCCGATTCAGTTGTGGTAGATATAGGGACGGTAACAAAAATTGCTCTGCTGCTTGCTGTAGGTATCCATTCGGCGCGAGTCGGCAATCATTTGTCTGTAATCGAAAATACTGTATTTTCAATAAAAGTTAACTTTTTAAATTCTCCAGCGCCCTTAAAGCTAAAGACGACTTATGATATTCCATCACGTCATAAGTAGTGTAAGCAATCTCATATTCTTTAATCGCATCGCGATAATTAGCATTTTCCTTATAGATTTGCCCCAACGCAAAACGAGCATCACCTATTCCTTTAGTGTATGCCATTGATTCCCAAATATCAATAGACTTTTTAACCTCAGTTTCAGCTTTGTTTAAGTTACCGAGTTTTTGATGAATTTCTCCCCTGTGTAAATGGAGATGGGCTAAACCTCCTGGAGAAAATTGAGGGTGAGATTGTTCAAAAAGATGAAGCGCGATGGAAAGATAATGCTCTGTAGATTGTAAATCTTGCAATTTCCAATAGCATCTTGCGAGCCATCGAAAGCTATGTGCTATCTTGCCCGGAGAAGCTTGTTTTTTTTCTAAAATCAAATATTGCTTTTTTAGCAATTTTATAGCTCGCTCGAATTCATTAACTTCGTAGTTAGTTCGAGCAAGAAAATGATATGAACTAGCTTTAGTATCATAGTCTTCAAAAAATTGAGCTTCACCAATATTTTGTCTTAGAAGATTAGCGGCATTTTTCAAGTCTCCCTGATACATAGCAATCCAACCGCGCAAATAATTTGCTTGAACTGCGAGTTCTGGAGCCTGAATCGATGGTACTTTTTCTAAAAACGAGAGCGCCTTTTGATATTGGCAAGTATTCAGATACACAGCTCCTGAGTTCAATGCAGCCAGCAATTTATTTTTTCCCTCTGGCGCTTCGGAAAATACAGATTCGTAATGTCTCAAAGCATCTTGACAATATCCTAAACTGCTTTTCATATCTCCCAGCATTAGGTTTAAGTCCAAGATATCTACTTGTTTTGAAATTAGAAATTCAGCAATCAAAATTGCTGCGTTCAGTCTATCTATTACTCGATCGCTAGCTGAAAATTTAGTTTCTTTTATCAAAATAGGAACAATCTTAGCGAGAATTCTTTTCGCGTTCACATAATTCCCCTCATTAAAAGCAAGATCGAAAGCATTCTTCAATTTATTTGCCTCTCTTCCTGTCTTGTAATCTAATTTTACTAAATTGAACTCTACAGTAGCTTGCCAAGGTAAGCCTAGTGCGCGACAGCAAGCTTTAAAGGTTTTACTATTAATGGATTTGCCTTGTAAAAATTTTTCCCAAGTTGATAAAGATATACAGGCGATGTGAAAAATCTGCGCTTCCAACGTTTGGATATCCGACTCTAAGTAATATTCGTATCTTTCACGCGATTTAGGGTTTGGGTCTAGCTCTATTGAAACCTTAAGCAACCAGCGCGGATCGTTTCTAGCCCATTTTGCATCCCGTCTAGCTTGTTTTACCATTTCCTTCCCTCGGAGGGAAGGAAATGGTAAAACAAGCTAAGCAAGCATTTCAAGCTTTGAAACCTCAATTTCGGACTATTGTTAGGAGGTATTTAGAGCGACTAAAGTTAGGAGAGCGCTTAACAGGAGAAGTTCCCCTTGACATCATGCCGGGATGCTTCGCACTTTGGCTGCCGGAAACCAAGCACGCTATTCTTTTTCAACGGATTGCTCATAAATCCTTTTTCGGGGAAAGCCTGAAGATTGTTATCAAGCTGATTGACGACAAATTGGAGGAACAACTCGTCCGAAAATAAGTAGGTGGGCGCAATTATTCGTAAAATAGCGATTAAGATAGAAAATCATGAAACCCTCTTTGTAGCTTGCTTTCAGCGTTGTTTTCAGATTCTAGGTTTTAAGGTTTATTTATGCCCACCTACTTACTTCAAATCAGCTAGTGGGATTGCAGCATCCGAAGAGCCGACCCAGTTCGACCCAACATCGCCAGGATATCAGCGGTGGGTTTTTATCGTCAAGCTAGTATTAACTTTAGCTGCTATTGAAGCAGCATTACTTGTAGAGTTCGGTCCCAAAGCGCCTCTCCCAGACATAATTCCCAATCTAGGTAAGCCAAGCGTTTTAGAGTGTTTTGTACCCGGTCAAGCTGATGTGGAAGCGGAGAAGGAATTCACGGTTTTGCCGCGAAAACGCTATCTCCACGCGGGCAAAAAATGAGGACGCGATCGCATCTTACACGAGTCGAGATATCCTACTTACCCAGCCAAAATAAATAGCGATCGCGCACTTCTTTTACGCTTACTTTTCAAAAACTGTTAGCATCACCGGCCCTAAAAGATAATAATGTCCCACGCAATTTAACCCCACCCTCTCGCCCAATTCTTGCCGTTGCTGAGAACTATAAAAACGCAACCCTCCCGGCGAAAATGGAAAAAAGAACCGATCTTGCTGCGAAGTATAATCTGCTAAATAATACTTTCCTTGAGGCTTAAGAGCGCGGTGAATTTCGCTGAAAACCTGCTCTGGATTGGGATAATGCAAGAAACTAATCGTATTGAAAACCGCATCAAATTGCGCGCTTTCCAAAGGAAGAGATTCGGCATTTCCCAAAACATAATTGAGTCGAATTTCATCTAAATTCTGCTTTCTCGCCTGACGCAACATCTCCTCGGAGAAATCCACCCCAACACCTTGTAAATCGGGAAACTGCTTTGCCAAGCGAGTTAATAAACGCCCCGTTCCGCATCCCAAATCGAGAATGTAAGGCGATTCGGGCAATTCAACATACTCCAACAAACGTTTGTGAACGGCTTGATAAAAGATCGTCGTTAGGAGAATGTCGTAATTCGGAGCCCAGCGATCGAAAAATGTTTGTTTTTTACTAAAGATTTCCTGATAATCCATCTTTATCTATAGCATTTTTATTTGGGTTGCAAAACTCTAGCTTTGGAAGAATAGAAGAATTTAAAGGACGAGCGAGGAGTTCTTTAAAGTTGGCGATCTCGAACGACTGTTTACGTTCTATTTAGAAACGCTATAGAAAAATTCTCAACTCAAAACCCAAAACCGTGTAGGGACGTTATATATAACGTCCCTACGAATAACTCTGAACTCTTCTCACATTCCCGTCGCGTCACTTCGTGGCGATAGCGAAACATTTCTTTTAAGCGCGAGTCTACCCACCAACCTAAGAAAAATTCCGCGATCGCGCCTCCGGGCAACTCATAATTGATGACATCTGTCAAGCGCATTCCCCCTCTTTCCTCAGCAAATTGATGGCGATGAACCCAAGAAACCATCGGCCCTTTTTCCTGTTCGTCCACAAACAAGGTATACTGTTCGTACTGGGTATGACGCGCAATCCATTGGATGGGAATTGGACCTAAAAGAAGGTTAAATTCTGAGACTGCCCCAATGCCTAAACCCCCTTCGCGACGAACTACGCGAACGGGTTGCCACGGCGGAGTTAAAACTTGAAGAATATCGGGTCGTTCGTGAAAACTCCACACCGTTTCAACCGGTGCGGCGATCGCGGAAGAATATCGAAACTGTAACATAAATTGACTTAAAGAATTTCGACGTTTAGGGTATAAGTTGCATTGCCTCGCGTCCCGCCGACAATAATTTTATAATCGCCTGCATCTTCCCCCGGTAAAAACCCACTCCAAGCAGAACTTTCTGCTAAAACAATATCTCCGTTGGGCGCAACGAGATCGAACACGGCATTGCCTTCTAAAGAAATTACATCGATAATCATCGCCTGACCGGCTTGGGCGCGGAAAGTATAAGTATCTCGCATTCCTCGTATGACTGAATGTTCGACAACTGCCGAAGTTGTTCCAGGTTCAAACTGGATGCGCTGAGTTTGTCCGGTAAACGTAGCAGGGACGGGCGGTTCGGTTTCGTCGCGGTTCGCTTGTACGGCTTCAAAAGGAGCAGTTGAAAGCACTAGCAAGCTAAAAACAGCGAGAAAAAGACGAATCGATTTTAGTTTTTTCATAAAGTTATTACGGGGAGCAATAAAATTTCAACCGTCGTAGTCGGTATCGATTTCAACATCCAGCGTATCCTCGTCAATTCGGACATACAAGATATTCGGGCGACAGCAAACTTGACAATCTTCAATATACGACTGTTCCAAACCCGCGCTAACGTCGATAAAAGTCGAATTCGACTCGCCGCAAAAGGCACAGGAGTATTCGGCGGTATTTTGCATCGGTTACTTTAGGAATCCTTCGATAGGAAACGCTTGTTAATTTGACTAATTATGCCACTTAAAATTGCTCCCGCCATCAAAATCCCGATCGCGGGCGTAAAAACAGGCTCCCACAGTTTATACCACAAGTCCCAACCTAAATTAACCCCCAGGGAATTCCCCGCGATCGCGATCGCAAACCATACAAAGGCAAATAATACAAAAAATACATCAAAAACCAGCAATTTATTCAATCCACTCAGAAATTGCTCTTTCATTTTAAAAATTCAAGTATTGAAAACACAGGAGCCAGAATTCAACTTCTGACTCCTGCGATCCTATTCTAAACCCGAAGCGTGCCTCAATCTTGCACTCCAGGAAGTTGAGGAGCTGTCAGTGCGGGGGCAGCCAAGGCGGAAACCTGCCCCACAGAAGGACTTTCAGCAACCACGGGCAGCGAAACGCGCGCCTTGAGAGCAACTTCTACGGTTTTCACATCGTAGACGTTGGTGGCGAGTTTGGGGTACAAACCGATGCCAATAATCGGCAGTAGCAAACAAGCGGTAATAAACACTTCGCGGGGGTTGGCATCGCTGAGGAAGGTGTCGAATTTCAACTCGTCTCCCATCTTTCCGTAGAAGACTTGACGCAGCATCGACAGCAAGTAAATGGGCGTAAGAATCAAACCGACAGCCGTTAATACAACGACGACAACTTTAAAGCTATTGCTATAAACCTCGCTCGTTGTAATTCCCAAGAATACGGCGATTTCGCCGACAAAACCGCTCATTCCCGGTAAGGCTAGCGATGCCATCGAACCGACGGTAAAGAGGGCAAAGACTTTGGGCATGGCTTGGGCCATACCGCCCATTTCATCCATCATTAAGGTGTTGGTGCGTTCGTAAGTTACCCCAGATAGGAAGAAGAGAGCGGCTGCAATGAACCCGTGGGAAACCATTTGCAGCATTGCGCCGCTGAGTCCGATTTCGGTAAACGAGGCAATTCCCAGAAGCACGAAACCCATGTGCGAAATGGAGGAGTAGGCTAGGCGGCGTTTGAGGTTGGTTTGCCCGAAAGCGTTTAACGCGCCGTAAATGATATTGACTAAACCTAAAATTGCGAGGATGGGGGCGAAGTGAATGTGCGCGTCGGGCAGCATTTCGACATTGAAGCGAATAAGCCCGTAACCGCCCATTTTTAACAGAACCCCTGCTAAAATCATCGATACAGGTGCGGAGGCTTGGCTGTGGGCATCGGGCAGCCAGGTATGTAGGGGGAAGATGGGTAGTTTGACTCCGAAGGCGACTGCAAAACCGGCATAGGCAAGCAGTTCGAGGCTGAGGGGATAGTCTTTCATCCCTAACTGGGTTAGGTTGAAGGTTGTGGTGTCGCCGTAGAAGGCCATGCCTAAGCCGGAGACGAGGATAAAAATTGAGGCGATCGCGGTATATAAGATAAATTTAGTAGCAGCGTAGCGTCGTTTCTCGCCGCCCCAAATGGCGATGAGAAGGTAGACGGGGACGAGTTCGAGTCCCACATCATGAAGAACAAGAGTAAGTCTTGGGCGGCGAATACGCCGATTTGCGCGCTGTAGAGAACGAGCATTAAGCTGTAGAATAGTCGCGGTTTGCGGTTGACTTTCCATGAGGCGAGTATGGCGAGGGTTGTCACCAAACCCGATAGCAAAATGAGAGGCATGGACAATCCGTCAACGGCAACGGACCAGTTGAGTCCCAGTTGGGGTATCCAAGAATAGGTTTCGCTCAGTTGTAACTGACTGTTGTCAAGGTTGTAGTTGGACCAGAACAGTTGAACGGTGAGGGCAAAGGTTATAAGTGTCGTGCCAAGGGCATACCAACGGACGGTTTTTCCTTGCTTGTCGGGCAGCATTGGGATGAGTAGGGATGCTGCAATGGGGAGGAGGATAATGGCTGTTAGCCAGGGAAATTCAGGAATGACCATGAGCCGTAAGGGTAATTACTTATATATCTATTTTATTAACTTTTGTTAAGAATCGAAAAGGGTAAAAACTCCAACAACCAATATTTGTTGACAGGATAAAATCCTGTAAGCTTGTGACAGACTACTTTTGGGACGAAAAATTAATTTATCTTATGTTTGCGGTTAAAAATTCTGTTGCGAGCGATCGCTCATCTTTGTTAAGGGGATTCGTCGGCAGCCAAAAAGAACTGCTATTGAGGAGGGGTAACGATTGTAGCTTCTGGCGGTTGCTTTGGGAAATGTTAAGCCCAATAAAGGATTTTTCAGCCGGAGATGGCGATCGCGTAAATGTAGAGCTAAGGTAGAGCTGTCTTAGACAAAAAAGCTCATACTAAACGGTTTGTCGCGTTTAAAAGCTTTATCAATAGACCTAGAGCTGTACGCGGGAGAGTAAAATCTAAAAAAACTGTTAAAGTCTCTGCAATAGCACAGTGGTGTTTGGAGGAAAAAAGTGTTTCTCAGATTGGCACAACAGCACCGACAATTTGTCAAGGACTTGGTGATGAATCTCCAAGCTCTGGCTGTAGTTTTAGAAAACCGAGGGTATTTAGCGTCTTGCTATACCTGTGGCGATCGCATGACTAGCGCCTCATTTATGGTAAGTTTGGGAGAAAGTCATCTCATCCGCTTCCTGGTCTCCGATTACGGAATTACTTGGACGGAAATGCGCGACGACCGCGAACTCATGAAGCTCGAAGGAGCAGAAGCGATTGCACAACTTCAAGAGTTGGCAAGTTTGGTGAAACATCAGCCTTTACTGCGCGATCGCCGCTTTGATGATTTGCGTCCCGGGTCTCAGACGGTTGGAGCAGCTCGCTAGTTTGGTTTGAGTTGAGCGAATATATCTGTTCTTCCTCAAACTGTCGTCCTACAGGGTGCAGACGGACAGATTGGGGAATGTTTGATTTCTCTACTTTTTGACTCGATAAACGAGCGATCGCATCTGCTCCCATTTCTCAGCATTGCCAGTAATGGTTATAAGTTTCTGCGTATTTTTAACAAGAAATTACGATTAAAACTGGAATTCCTACGGTTTATCGCTCGTGCTTTCCGCAAGTATATCACAATTTCCTAGTATTCATCCCGAAATTTTTTAAGTATTTCCATCAAGTCTGTCATCCCCGACTTGGGGATGAGTTCGGGAAGGGGAAGTTGGACTTTACCGCCGCCCAAGGGAACGGAGATAGCGAGCAATCGCTCGCTTACAGCCCTTTCTGAGAAGGAGTTTTCACCGAGAAGGGGAGCAACAGCTTCGGCAATAACGGTATGAAGATGAGCTTCGGCGAGGTAGAGATGCCACTTCGCCACATCGATATAGATATTTTCACCAATTTCGGCAGCCAAAGCTTCAATTTGCTCGGTGGTGTAAGATTCAGCCATTGTTCTGTTGGGAATAATCGGCGATCGCGGAAATATAAATCAAATGCCCAATTAAAAGAGTAGCCCAAGTCCCGCTCACCCATTTCGCCCAAGGCCAAGGGGCATTCTGTAAAATATCGAAAAACCACAAGCCCGAATTACAAGCGGCAAAAAAGGCGACGTGCAAAGCAAAATTCATGCGGTCGTCCAAGCGGCGATAGGCGGGGTCTTTGCGATCGGGTTCGCGAGGCCAACGAGGAGGCATAAGCGGTTCTGTAATGATTTTACTATTGTAACTCCAATCGGTAATGGGGAAACCTTTGTTCGTCGTTCGTTTGTAGTCGGCACTTCAGTGCCGTAAACCCGTTTGTAGTTGGCACTTCAGTGCCGTAAACCCGTTTGTAGTTGGCACTTCAGTGCCGTAAACCCGTTTGTAGTTGGCTGCTTACTATTTACTGTTTACTGATTACTGATTACCGCTGTGCCAAACGATCGAGACGTTCGCGCAGCAACAGACGAATAGAGGCGCGCAGGAATAAAAGAAAACCCACCCCAGAAATCGAGAATAACGCGATCGCGCCCCCGGGATAAATCCCCAATAACAAAATGCCCCCAACCAACGTAAACCCCGACATACAAGCATGAATTAAACACTTGAGCGCTAAATGAATGCGCCGCAACAACCTTTCATTTTCCAGCGATCGCACCCGCACCTGTAACTCTCCCCGTTCGATGCGCGCCTCCAAATTCCTCAAAGACACCTCAACTTTACTCGGTTGCGTCAACTTATACGTCACAAAATCGCGCGCTTGTCGAGCTAGGGTACCCAAAAGTTTAGTTTCTTTCTTCGCCATTGTCAGACTTTTAATAAAGGGCTGAGACGCGGCCAAAAGATTATACTGAGGATCGAGAGCGCGAGCGATGCCATCAAGGGTAGTAACTGCCTTAATAATAAACGTCATTTGTGCCGGAAGGCGAAACGGCTGTTGCTCGAACATGACGTACAACTCATCGCGAATGGCATCGAATTCTCGGACATCCACCGGTCGTTCGCGAAACCGTTCGAGCAAAAAAGCAACCAACCGCTTCACCGGACTCATATCGGGGAGAGGTTCGATTAAACCCATATAAACGAGAGTATCGACCAACTCGTCGGTATCATTTTTAATAACGGCAAAAAAGGTATCGAGCATTCGCTCCTGCGCCATTGCCTTCACTTCCGCCATCGTCCCAAAATCGTAAAAAATGAGTTCGCCAGCGCGACTCACCGCAAGATTGCCGGGATGGGGGTCCGATTGAAAAAAGCCATCTTCGAGGAATTGCTTGAGATAGGAGCAAATTCCCAACTGAATAATATCGTCGGGATTAATACCGCAGGCTTCTATGGCGGGACGGTCGTCTACTTTAATACCGGGAAGATATTCCAACGTTAGCACTCGCTGGGTGGTGTAGCGCCAGTAAATTGTAGGAACGCGAATGCGCGGCAGTTGGATAAAATTTTGGCGAAAGCGATCGGCATTTTTCCCTTCGTGAATATAGTCGATTTCCTGGAAGAGAATACTGAAAAATTCTTGATAAATCTCTTCTAATTCATACTTGCGCGTTGCAGGTAAGTAGCGACGAGTCAGGCGCACAAGACGGTGGAGAACTTCAAAGTCGAGGTTAAATAAACCTTCCAGCCCCGGACGTTGAACTTTAACGACGACTTCCTCGCCAGTGTGGAGGGTTGCTTTGTGAACTTGTCCCAAACTCGCCGAAGCTAGGGGGAGGGGATCGAACTCCCCATAGAGGACATCCACGCCATCGCCAAGTTCCGATTCTATAACCGCGATCGCATCCCGAACCGAAAAGGGGGGAACGCGGTCTTGCAGTTGACCCAAAGCGTCGATATATTCGACAGGAAGTAAATCGGGACGAGTGGAAAGGGACTGTCCGATTTTAATAAATGTCGGCCCCAAATGGACCAGGCGATCGACGAGCCATTGCGCGCGCCGAACTCGAGTTTCGGGGGTATTGCGACCCAGAATTTTATCCCACCACAGCGTAACGCCAAATTGTGTAGCCGCTGCAAAAATATCGAATTGGCGTGCGAGGGGAGAATATTTCGTGCGTTGCCAGCGGAACGAGCGAGGCTCAGCAGCAATCGACATAGAGTACCCGAACAGAAACTTTCTCTACTGTGCCACGTTCGGGGACAAGCTGCGCAATTCGTCATTCGTCATTCGTCATTCGTCATTCGTCATTCGCGATTGATGATGACTGATGCACCTCTCGGACATCATCTAACTTGGAATGTAGCAAAATAGAAGCTCCACCCTCAACTCAGCTTTTCGTAATAATGGATGTTTTCCCTTTTCTCGTCGGTCTCAGTCTCGGATTAGGACTGTGCGCTCTCAGGCATTATCAATCCAATGGTCGATTGAAGCAGATGCTCGATAGTTTGGCGGGAGGAACGGCGGAAGACTCAGATCTGCCAGCGATCTGGCGGTTGCGTTCGGAAATTATCCGCACCCGCGAGGCTCGAGAGCAATTGGAGGGGGAATTGGCAGTGTGGAGGGAGGTGCTGGAAGCTGCGCCGATTGGGTATCTTCAGGTAGATGAGGAAAATCAACTATTATGGTGCAATCAAGCTTCACGGTCTTTGTTGAAGATTAATCGCTGGAACCCGCAACAAATTCGCCTGTTGTTGGAGTGGGTGCGGTCTTACGAACTCGATCGCTTGTTGGAACAAACTCGTCAGCGGCAGCAACCGCAGGTTAAGGATTGGGTGTTTCAGACGACGACGGTTCCCACCCAGAAGGGCGGGAGTTCGGCGCATTCGGTGGCCTTGCGCGCTTCTAGCGTTCCTTTGAAGCGGGGACAGGTGGGAGTTTTTCTCGAAAATCGCCAGTCGTTAGTGGAGTTGAGTCAGGCGCGCGATCGCGCTTTTTCGGACTTGACTCACGAGATGCGAACTCCCCTCACGTCTATTCATTTGGTGGCTGAGACGCTCTCGACTCGTCTCCAGGGAACCGAACGCATTTGGGTGGATAAGATGTTGCACGAGACGTATCGCTTGATGGAGTTGATTGAGAATTGTTTAGAAATTAGTCGCCTGGAACAGAATCCTAGCGACGTTTTGAGTTATGAGTCGGTGGAATTAAAACGCTTTATCTTCGAGCTGTGGCAAACCCTAGAGCCCCTAGCGAGTGCCAAAGGCTTGACGTTGCAGTATTCGGGGTGCGAGTCGATTGATTTTCAATGCGATCGCGCGCGGGTCTCCCAAGTTTTTCTCAATCTCTTTGACAATAGTATTAAATATAGTTCGCCCCAAGCCCTTATTGAGGTTGAAGTTGAAGTCGAGACAACTTCTTCCGAATCTGAGGGTTCAGCCCTGAATTCGGCGGCAAACAAAGGGTGGATTATAATAAATGTTATCGATTCGGGGTGTGGCTTCGAGGAGTCCGACCTTCCCTATGTCTTCGACAGGCTGTATCGAGGCGACCTATCCCGCGCTAGACCTCCCTCTCCCATTGGGTTGGAGCGTCGAGGGGGGAGCGGTCTGGGATTGTCCATCGCTCAGCAAATCGTTAAAGCTCATGGTGGCGCGATCGTCGCTCAAAATCATCCTCAAACCGGAGGAGCTTGGTTGCAAATAAAATTCCCCTATATCACTTAATCTTAACGTTCGATTGTTATCAAAGATTCAGCAGGACTTCAAAACTTGTGTTCAAATTAATTCACAAAGTGTATCGATTGAGACAGACGTTCGTTTAAAAGTTTTTCCTCTGAAAATCACTTTTTTCTTTTAAAAAACGATTCACTGAATATCCACTTGTTTTTTACCCAAACGATATAAACCCCCAATCAAATAAGTATAAACACGAATGACTTTATCTGCGCAAATTAACTATCACACTGCACCCACCCCTTTTGAACGTTCTCTTAAGCGCCTCGGTCGCGAAGTTTTACGGATGGGAGCATTGGTCGAACGGTCATTTCGCCTCAGCCATCAGGCGCTATTTGCAAAAGATTTGCAAGCTGCTCGAGAGATTAAAATCTTAGATGAGAAGATCGATCGCTATTATCGAGCGATCGAACGAGATTGTTCGACGTTGATGACATTGCAGCGACCTGTCGCCCGAGATTTGCGCCTTCTCAACTCCTTTATGCACCTCGTGCGGGATCTCGAGCGCATCGGGGACTATGCCGAAGATTTAGCAGAGTTAGCCGTTAAACTATTTCCTTACCCCACGCACCCTTGTATTAGCGAGGTTGAAACCATGTCCCACCACGCTCAAATGATGCTCGCTTCGAGTTTGGAGGCGCTGGCAGATCTCGACGCGATCGCGGGTCAAACGGTCGAGCAAATGGACGATCGAGTAGATGATGCCTACGATACAGTTTATCAGATGCTAGCTGTCACGCGCGACATTCAAGGAGTCGTCGAGCCGATTTTATTAATTGCCTTAGTCATTCGCCACCTCGAGCGCATGGCAGATCATGCCACAAATATCGGTCAGCGGGTCTCTTATATTGTGACCGGAAAGCGATAGAGGAAGAGATACATAGCATTTTTATTTGGGTTGTCAAACTCTAGCTTATAAGAGTTCAGAGTTTAAAAGACGAGCGAAAAGTGTCAGTATTAAACTGAACTCAGGTCGTACAGGAGCGATTGACTATGCAGGCTATTCCGTTCAAGCGTCAAATTTTAGCTGGATTTTTGGGCATTATCTTATTCTTAGGGATAGTCTCTTATGTCGTGAATGTGTCGGTAAATCATGACGAAAGTATGTATATTGGTGCATCGTTTTTATCGGGGAGCGGTCTGGCTCTCTACCACGACTTTTCTTACGTGCAAATGCCTGACCTGCCCTTATTTTACGGGATATTCTACCGGCTTGTAGGAGTGTCTTATTATCTGCTGGCTACTCGACTCATTAATACTTTTTTTGCTCTGCTATCGGGTTGGGCGATTTACAAAATCACCTGGACACTATCAAAAGATATTCTAGTTTCTTGGAGCGCAGTCGTTCTGCTGGAATTCAACGAAATGATAATTTATATTATGGGAAAAGCATCTAACGATATTATGCCTCTCAGTTTTGGGATTTTAGGATTTTACTTTTTTGTAATAAGTTTTTCCGAACAAGTAAGGCCTCTTGCATTTTTTGCGGCTGGCATCTGCTTAGCAGTCGCTACAGGAATAAAACTCTATTATATTGTCATCGTATTCCCCTTTATCGGAATATCTATTGTGTATCCTAAGTCGTTAGGATTACAAGAAAGATTGTTAAAAGTCGTCTTTCCCCTCTTAGCTGGGTTGTTTGTTGGATTTATCCCGGTATTATACTATTTTTTTAAAGACTTAGAAGCTTTTTGGATAAACAACTGGGAGTATCATTCGTTGAATACAAAATGGCGCGAATTAACGGGATATCGTCAGACCATGTCCTTTAATTCAAAGCTGGAGTTTGGAGAAAAAATACTGGGACGTTCCACTAATATTATTTTAGTTAATTTAATTGTGTTTATGATAGCAATTAAATCCCTTGATGGGTTGACAATCAAGAAAATATTAAGTCAAAAACTCAAGTCCACAGAACCCTCTCCCGAACTTATATTGTCAAGTTCCTTGTTTGCGATCGCGGTAGTTACTACACTTCTACCGACTCCCTTGTGGACGCAATACTTTGCGTTTCCCATCCCGTTTGCAATCTTGGTTATAATATGCTTGTATATTCAGCTTAATACAAAAGGAAAGATTATTGCGAAAAGAGTATTGATTTTCTTAACAGCTCTAACCCTTATTTTTGGCATAGGTAACAATCGACTGTATAACCGCTTCAATACGCTGTTGGCTCCTAGCAAATGGAAAGTTGTCGCCGTTCATCGAACCGCACAAAACATTAGAAAGTACGTAAAAGTCGTACAGAGTCCCGATTTAAACCCAAAAATTGCAACGCTTGCACCTTTATATGCCATTGAAGGAGGATTAGAAATTTACAACGAATTGTCTGCAGGACCTTTTATGTACCGCGTTGGCGACTTGATGTCAGCCGAAAAAAGAATGAAAGTGAAAGGAACTTCTATAAAGACAATACAAAGTTTACTCGATCGCGACCCGCCGGCAGCGATTTTAGTTGGCTTTGAAGGAGATTTAGATTCACCTTTAATTGAATACGCTGTCGAAAATAAATATACCAAAGTTAAAGAAAAGTTTAACGGGGGAGTACTTTACGTTCGTCGAGGTTGATAAAATTCGCGATCGCTCCGGCACAAATCCAGGCTCGTCAAAGTAATATCGTCCTTCCGCTTCTAGGATACGCTCGAAAAGTTGAGCGATGCTTGTTGCAACGACTCGAGTCTCTTCGGGTTGAAAAGCCCTAATCTTTTCTCCGAATAAATCTTGTTCTCTATCTTTTTCTGGTAAAATAGGCTGACCAACGACAACCCACCACTCATAACGAGTTTCGAGCAGGTCATCCAGATGGAATCTGGCGTTAGGATGAGGGGTCGGTGGTCGCTGAAGGCGAGGTGAACCGCTGTCACGAGGGGATGGTCGATGGCAGTCTGTATTCCCTGAAATGAGTCATCGTGACTGAATAGAAGTGTAGGCGTTTCCAAACGGTCTTCAAGTTGACCTCGAGGCGATCGCGTGGGAAGAGACTTGATAGCAATTTCTACGTTGTCTACTTGAAAGCCAATGATGCCTTCGGACTGGCGGAGAATGTTTACTAAACCGTTCATATCGCACCGCAGCGAGGATTTTTCTATTGTACCAATGAGGTCAAAAGAAGCGATCGCGTCCTTCACAGTTCTTCAACGCCGAGCAAAACTCCTATAAGCGCAGACCCCAGTCGTTATAAAAATTAACGCTACCCGTCTTACTGGGACTTTTAGCCGATCTAGAATTCTCAACTCTAAATGCGTGAATGCGTGAATTTTTAAGATGCTACATTAACGGCAAAACCCACAGTTTCAACAATCTTGACAAATTTCAAATTCTATGAAGCTAACAATTGGCTGGTTGTACCCCACTCTCATGAGTACCTACGGCGATCGCGGCAATGTCATTTGCTTGCAACAGCGCGCGTCGTGGCGAGGCATTGAAGTGTCCATTGTTCCCCTCAATCGCGACTGCGACGCAACCGCTTTCGATGACGCGGATATCATCGTCGGCGGCGGCGCGCAAGATCGCCAGCAAGAAATTGTCATGCGCGATTTGCAGGGTGCAAAAGCTGGTGCAATGCGGGAGGCGATCGCGGCGGGAACCCCCGGAGTCTTTACCTGCGGTTCTCCCCAACTGTTAGGACATTACTACGAACCGGGCATCGGACAGCGAATTGAGGGGTTGGGAATTTTGGATTTAGTCAGCAAACACCCGGGACTCGACGCGCAACGCTGCATTGGCAATCTTGTGTTCGAGATTACCGCCTCTCCCTTAGCTGAGGAGTTGCGACAGAAGTGGGGGAAACCGCCAATTATCGTGGGGTTTGAAAATCACGGCGGACGAACCTACCTCGGCGACGTACAACCCTTGGGAAAAACCATTAAGGGGTATGGGAATAACGGGGAGGATGGAACCGAAGGCGCGTTTTATCGTAATGCGATCGCCACCTATTCCCACGGGCCCCTACTGCCAAAAAATCCCTTCGTCGCCGACTGGTTACTAAACGTTGCGATGGCGCGCAAGTCCAGTCAACCCACTTCCCTCTCCACCCTCGATGATTCCCTTGCACTGCAAGCGCGTTCCTCTATGTTTGCTCGATTAGACTTACCGACTTTAGCCAATACCCCTTAAACTGTTGGAGTAGGGATTAAGGTGCAAGTGCTGCAAAAAGCCGATCCACTCTCTTTTTTGCAGTTCATTTGTTCTAGCTTTTGGGTCTGACATAGGTTGATTTAAATACTCGAAGAATTTGCATCCCGTGCATCGTGCCATCGAGTTTTTCAGTCAATTCAGATCTTATAGCTGTTCCCTATCACTCTCCTTCGTTAACCTCAAACACTAAAAGCTATGTCCGGAAATGTCTTAGAGCGCGGCGCTACTGGCCTTTTGATTCTCATTATCCCAATCGCCTTAGCGCTCGTTGTTTTATATACGGCTTGGCCGTTAATTTTAGCGCTCGTTGTCTTAGGAATTATCTTGAAAATTTGGCAGCATTACCAATGGAAAAAGTGGAGCCAACAGATAAATCCTTTCTTCAATCAACTCATTCGAGACAATCAAGGCTGTTTAACTCCCTTAGATTTAGCGGCTAAAGCCGACCTAACAGGAGCATCGGCAAAGCGATTTCTCGATAAAAAAGCCGAGGAATACGGCGCTCAGCGCAAAGAGTTTCAAGAAAAAGGGACAGTTTACTATTTTCTAACGGCGAGCGCATTAGGAACAATTTTTGATTCGAGCGAACCTTTTGCCGATTTAGATGAGGCGGAAGATTTAGTCCAAGAAGACTTAGCAGAAGAAGAAACCGAAACTCCAGCACAGACTGAAGAAAAGCCAGAGCATTCTTCTCCAGCACCAGAAGGTTCTCTGTCTTCGTTAATTCAAGCCGATTTAGCGAAACGTCTGAACGTCAAAGACTATAAAATCAGCCGCTATAAATCAAATGATGACTTTTCTGAGTGGAGTCAAAACTTAGATCCCGACGGCATTGCGTGGAAGTATTTGCCGGAAGATAAACTTTTTGTGCCGCAGGAGTGAGCTGACGCGCATTTAAAAAACGGAACTCACTACTGCCCACAGCGAAGCTGTCTTTGACGTGAGAATTTAACATTGCAATTCTTCAAGCCGAACAGCTTAGTTTCAATTCCCTTTTGAGGAAAATTGTTAAGGGCATTACCAATGCAACGGCGAGTCTATCACTTTTCTCGCCCTCTCCCACTCATCCCTCTCCCAACATTGAGAGAGAGATTCATGAAACTGCTCCTCCTAAGAGCGCGTTTCTGAGAAGGAGAACTGGGGATGAGGGGCAAAAATGCACCCTTTGACATCCCCCACGTTCTTATTCCTTAACGCTTAGAAGCCAATATTTCAGCGGGAATCAACTTAACATTTTGCGCTAAACCAACCGCTTGAAGTAACCAAATCGTCATCCAAGTCATATCAACTTCCCACCACTTCAACCCGTGACGGGCAGAATATTGATAAGCGTGGTGATTGTTGTGCCAACCTTCCCCAAAGGTGAGAAGCGCAACCCACCAACAGTTTTTCGATTTATCGTTAGAATCGAACGTGCGATAGCCAAACTTGTGGGTTGCACTGTTGACAAACCAGGTGGAGTGAAACACCAACACCAAGCGAACAAAGATGCCCCAAATCACAAACGGCCAACCGCCAAGGGCATACAGAACTAAACCCAAAACCACTTGAATCGGGATAAAAAAGTTCTGCATGAACCGATAAAAGCGATCGGAATTGATATCTTTAGTAAAGCGGGGGATTTTTTCTTCAGCGGGAATATCATGAATCATCCAACCCATATGACTCCACCAAAATCCAAGATTCGAGTCGTGGGGATCGGGTTCGGTATCGGAGTGTTTGTGGTGAACGCGATGCAAACCGACCCAATCGATGACTCCCCCTTGACAAGCGAGAGTTCCACAGAATACAAAAAAATACTCTAAGATTTTAGGGACTTCAAAACTGCGGTGGGCGACGAGGCGATGAAAGCCCAGGGTAATGCCCAACCCCCCACTTACCCAATAGAGAACCAAGGCAACAGCCACAGCCTTCCAGCTAAAATTGCCGGGAACGAAGGCTAATAAAGCGACTAGATGGATGGTCGCCATATAGATAATGACAACCCAATCGAGGTCGAGTTTTTTTTCTGTAGCAATAGTCATTCACCAATCCTAAATTACAAAAATTGAAAATGTCCGATACCGCTAGCCAAACCCACCGAGTTTGAGCCTAAAATTCAAAAATCAAGCCAAAATTAACTTTATTTCCAGAATGACTAGCTCAGAGTTGCTCGAAGAAGCACACAAGGCACTCCTTCCGATTTTTTCTGGTATCGACGCTCGGGTCAAGCAAAATCTTCAGAAAGTTCTAGGGAGCTTCCGCAAGAATCGCTTAGGTATCCACCATTTTAGCGGAGTTAGCGGCTACGGGCATGACGATCTCGGTCGCGAGACGATGGATCGTATTTTTGCGGAGGTAATGGGGGCAGAAGCGGCAGCAGTGCGAGTCCAGTTCGTTTCCGGGACTCACAGCATCGCGGCGGCGCTATTTGGTGTTCTGCGTCCCGGCGACGAGATGCTAGCCGTTGCTGGCGCGCCTTACGACACCCTCGAGGAGGTTATCGGTTTGCGCGGGAAAGGACAGGGATCCCTAGCAGAGTTTGGAATTTCTTATCGTCAACTGGAGTTAACCCCCGAAAGTACAATTGATTGGTCTGCTTTGGCAACTGCGGTTTGTCCAGAAACGCGCCTAGTCTTGATTCAGCGTTCTTGTGGCTACTCCTGGCGACAGAGTTTGGCGATCGCGGACATTGAAAAAATCGTTCGCCTTGTCAAGGAACAAAATCCCCGCACCATTTGTTTTGTGGATAACTGCTACGGTGAATTCACGGATATTATCGAACCTCCTGCCGTTGGAGTCGATCTCATTGCCGGTTCCTTAATTAAAAACCCAGGAGGAACCCTCGCCCCCACTGGAGGATACGTCGCAGGGAAAGCCCAACTGGTAGAAGCGGCAGCCTGTCGCCTCACCGCGCCCGGGATCGGCACTTCGGGAGGTACAACCCTCGATCTCAATCGCCTGTTATTTCAGGGGTTATTCCTCGCGCCTCAAATGGTGGGGGAAGCGATGAAGGGCAACCACTTGACGGCTTATGTTTTTGAGAAATTGGGATATCCGGTGAATCCCCTTCCCTTCGCCCCTCGTCGAGATATTATTCAAGGGGTGCAGTTGGGGTCTGCCGAGAAGCTGATTGCCTTCTGTCGCGCCGCACAACAGCAGTCTCCGGTGGGTTCTTATCTGGATCCCGTGCCGGCGGCAATGCCCGGTTACGACAGCCAATTAGTAATGGCTGGGGGGACGTTTATCGATGGCAGCACTTCGGAGTTTTCTGCCGACGGGCCGCTGCGAGAGCCTTATATTGTATTCTGTCAAGGGGGGACTCATTGGACTCATGTTGCGATCGCCTTGGAAGCAGCAATTGAGGCGATGGGGAAATTTTAGTTTTGAAGGGATTTGCGAGACTGGTTTGGAACTTTTTTGTAAGTTTCAAAAGTGGGTTGGTTTAAGGTACGCCCAAAATAACTCGCTCTAAATATTGGCGAGTTAAGTAGAGTGAGAATTGCTTTTAATTCGCTCGAATTGAGGAGATTATTCTAAACTGGCAATGTCCGCTGACAGCCGACTGTCTTAAGCAAATGTGCGTTTAAATGGTATAACATACAAAAATTAGAATTACACATCTGACGTACAAAAGTATTGCCCCATCTACCTTTGTGTATTAAGAATTTCGCGCTTGCGAATTCTTAAGGTATGGAGTAGAAATCGGCTTTTTTCCCCTGTCTCAATATATTGTGTATTCCTATGACTCTTCTAACGCTGCGATCGCTTAAAAAAGACTTTGGCATTAAGGAAATTTTCAAAGATGCCAGTTTTAGCCTGGAAGAAGGCGATAAAGTTGGACTCATCGGCACCAACGGTTCGGGAAAATCGACGTTGTTGAAGATTGTCGCGGGACTCGAACCCTTTGATAGCGGGGAGTTTTGGGTGAATTCCGGCGCGAACATTGTCTATCTTCCCCAGCAACCGGAATTGGACGAAAATCGGACGGTTTTAGAACAGGTTTTCGCCGATGCGGGGGAACAAATGGCGTTAATTCGCGAGTACGAGGAACTTTCCCATAAACTGGGACGCGATCGCGCGCCGACGGATAAACTTTTATCGCGTCTCTCTACCCTCTCCCAACAAATCGAGGCGGTTGGCGCGTGGGAGGTGGAAACTAACGCGAAAATTATTCTCACTCAACTGGGAATTGAGGATTTTGAAGCGAAAATTGGCAGTTTGTCCGGCGGTTATCGCAAGCGAATTGCCCTTGCTGCGGCGCTTTTAGCCGAACCGGAAGCGCTGTTGATGGACGAACCCACGAACCATTTGGACGCGCTGTCGGTGGAGTGGTTGCAGGATTATTTGAAACGCTATCGGGGCGCGCTGTTGTTGGTGACTCACGATCGCTATTTTCTCGATCGCGTCGCCAACCGCATTCTCGAAGTGGATCGCGGCGATCTTTATAGTTATGCGGGAAATTACGCTTATTTTTTGGGAAAGAAAGCCGAAGCCGAAGAAGTTGCAGCGAGCAGTCAGCGCAAACACGCAGGAGTTTTGCGGCGGGAGTTGGAATGGCTCAAACGGGGGCCCAAGGCGCGCAGTACGAAACAGAAAGCGCGACGCGATCGCATTGAGGAAATGCAAGGGCAAGAGTTCAAACAATCTCTGGGAAAGGTGGAAATTTCCACCGCCGGTCGTCGAATTGGGAAAAAAGTTATTGAACTAGAGGGTATTTGTAAAGCTTATGACGGACGAACGTTAATTCAAGACTTTACTTACAATTTTAATCGAGAAGATCGTGTCGGTATTATCGGTCCCAATGGTGCGGGAAAATCGACATTGATGGATATGGTTACCGGGCGAGTACAGCCCGATTCTGGGACAGTCGATATCGGTTCTACGATTCACATCGGCTATTTCGACCAACATTCTGACGACATATCGCTACACAACGACAAGCGCGTTATTGAATATCTAAAAAGTGCAGCAGAGTTAGTTCAAACGGCGGATGGAACCTTGATTACGGCTTCTCAAATGTTAGAAAGGTTTTTGTTTCCTCCCGCCCAACAATACGCTCCCATTAACAAACTTTCCGGCGGCGAAAAACGACGTTTATTTTTATTGCGCGTATTAATGAGCGCGCCCAACGTTCTGATTTTAGACGAGCCGACCAACGATCTTGACGTACAAACGCTGTCGGTATTGGAAGAGTATTTAGAAGAATTTAACGGTTGTGTTATTGTGGTATCTCACGACCGCTATTTTCTCGATCGCACAATTGACGCGATTTTTGCCATCGAAACCGGCGGAAATGTGCGACAATATCCGGGAAATTATTCGGTGTATTTGGATTATAAAAAAGCAGAAGAAGAGCGGGAAAAACAAGAAACTCAGAAAACAGAAAAGTCTAACGGAAGCCATAAAAAAACGCGTTCTTCCACCGTTCAATCTCCAAAAAACGAGAAGCCTCGAAAGTTGTCGTTCAAAGAAAAGCGGGAGTATGAAGGGTTGGAAACGCAAATCCCCGAAATGGAGGCGCAAAAAGAAGAATTAGAACAGTTACTTTATAATAATCCGCCGAGCGATTTTGAAAAAATGCAGGAACTTACGGAAAACTTGGCGCAATTGATTAGTACCATTGATTCGGCGACGGAACGGTGGTTAGAATTAGCGGAACGGGCGGGATGATTTTTGAGTTTAGGAAACAGAAGTCAGAAATATAAAACCCAGGAGATAAAATTCAGAGTACGGGAGTTAAGAGATAGAAAATGAGATTTATCAATCCTAAGACAGACTACGCTTTCAAAAAAATATTTGGTTCCGATGAAAGCAAAGATATTTTAATTAGTTTTCTCAATTCTTTGGTTTATAACGGTAACTCTATCATTAAAGACCTCGAAATCATCAATCCTAATTTACCGCCAAGCGTTCAGGGTTTAAAAGACACCTATCTTGACGTTAAAGCCAAACTGAGCAATGGGACAACAGTTATCATTGAAATGCAAGTTTTGAACGTACAATCCTTCGGCAAAAGGGTCTTATTCAACGCCGCAAAAACTTATGCTTTTCAACTGCAAAAAGGGGAAGGCTATCGAATGCTAAAACCCGTCGTTGCTCTAACGCTGACCGATTTTGAAATGTTCTCCGGTCGCCGTCAATTTGCTTCGCGCTTTGTTTATCGAGAGGTATCCGATGGTTCGGTCTATCCCGAAAATGATATCGAGCTGGTGTTCGTTGAGTTGCCCAAGTTTACTAAAACACTCGAACAACTGAAAACCTTGACCGACAAATGGATTTACTTTATCAAATCGGCACGCTCTCTCGATGAAATTCCTGCAAATATGAATAACATTCCCGAACTTCACCGAGCCTTTGAAATTGCCAATCGAGCTAACTTAAACCCCGACGAACTTGAAGATTTGGAACATCGAGAAATGTTTATCTACGATCAACAAGGAGCAGTTGCTCTTGGTCGAGAAGAAGAAAAATTCGCTATAGCTCGGAACTTACTTACTGTCCTGGATGACGAAGCGATCGCCACAACAACGGGATTAAGTTTGGAAGCGGTTCGAGAGTTGCGCGAACCAATGAGTTAAATCTTGAATGCCGAGTTCTAAAAAAAACGCGATCGCCTGCTTCGCCCGGAATTCAAATTTTAGTGATTTGAGTCGTTTTAGCCCGGAAATCAATTTCGGGCTAAAAGCTTAAACCCGTTGAAACGGGTTATAGTTGTGAGGATATATTTTGGCGGTTTGAGGCTCGATCGGAGGGCGATATTAACCCATTTTGAAGTTTTTCTGTTGTTAACGGCGAAGTGAATTGTTGGAAGTCGATCGGAGTGAAAGTTAAGCCCGGATACGATAAGGAGAGGCGCGCGATCGCGGATTTTTAGGTCGCGCGATCGCGTTCGTAAGGGGACGATACAGCGCCTTGGGCTGTATCATAGTACAATCGATTAGCAAGGCGTGTGGTGGGCATTGCCAAGGGTGAGAGAATTTGTTGAATCCAGCTTTTTTTCGGCAATTCCCACCCTACACAATAGAGTTTCATCCTGAATCTAGTATTCAAAGGTGGAATTTCAAGCCAGTCCGGTACTTGTCTAGGGCGAGGACTGGCTTGTTATCCATGATTAACCAGATTAACAAATAGACTACATATAGTCAACTGAATAATTATAGTTAACTGAAATAAGCAGGGCACAATAAATAAATGACGTTCGGGCAGAAATTGAGGGCGCAACGAGAGGGTTTGGGATTAACGCGGATACAGGTAGCGAGGACGTGCGATGTTGTGGAGTCAACCGTCATTAACTGGGAAAGCGATCGCCATCTTCCCAAACTTTATCCTTCCCAGATGAAGGCGTTGTGCGACTTACTCGACCTAACTCTTGAGGAATTAGCAGTCTGGATGAGGGAAAATTGAGGCGAGGTCTGCGCGATCGCGTAAACTACAAGAACGACGAAAACCGCGCACTCAGAAAATGCAGACCGACCAAAATCTTTCTCTCCCTCTCCTGGGTTGCGGAACTTGGGCTTGGGGAAACCGCCTGCTTTGGGGATACGATGAAAGCATGGACGACCAATTACAAGCCGTTTTTAACCTCTGTGTCGAAAAAGGCGCGACGTTATTCGATACGGGAGACTCCTACGGAACGGGAACATTAAACGGTCGCAGCGAAACCCTTTTAGGACAATTTGTCAAGGACTATTCGGGGCAGAATCGAGATAAAATTTGCATCGCTACGAAACTAGCAGCCTATCCTTGGCGGTTAACCCAGGGGTCGATGCTTGCGGCGGGAAAGGCTTCTGCCGAACGTTTGGGCAGAAAAATCGATCTCGTGCAAATGCACTGGTCTACGGCGAATTATTTTCCCTGGCAAGAGGGCGTATTGTTGGATGGACTCGCAGCGTTGTACGATGGCGGTTGTGCGAGGGGAGTGGGGTTGTCTAATTACGGTCCGAAGCGCCTTAAATGGGTGTATCAAAAATTTCGCGATCGCGGAATCCCCATCTCAACTCTACAAGTTCAATATTCCCTCCTCTCAACCTATCCCTTCACCGACCTCGGACTGAAGGAAACCTGCGACGAACTCGGCATTCAAACCATTGCCTACAGTCCCCTGGCACTGGGTATTTTAACGGGGAAATATAGCGAAAAAAGTTCGTTGCCTAAAGGAATTCGCGGTTTGCTCTTTCGACAACTGCTTCCCAAAACGCGATCGCTGTTAGATTCCTTGGGAGAGGTGGCAAAATCTCGGAATAAAACGCGATCGCAAGTTGCTCTCAATTGGTGCATTTGTAAAGGGACTATCCCGATTCCTGGCGCAAAAAATATCGAGCAGGCGCGCGAAAATTTGGGCGCTTTGGGTTGGAAATTAGACGCAGGCGAAATCGAAGAACTCGATCGCGCGGCGGCTCGTTCGGAGGGGAAAATGGTTCAAAATATTTTTCAAACGCGATAAGAACTAAATGCTAGATTTTTTAATCTCCCTTCAAAGTGGTATGATGTACGGAGAGCTGTTTAAAAAGTTTATGGAAAACGTCAAGAAACTTAGCGATGAACTAGCTGTTGCAATGGTTCAAGTCACGCCAGAACAAATGCAGCAGGCATCTCAGGCAGGATTTAAATCTCTTCTCAACTTGCGAGCGCCTCAAGAAGAAGGATTTTTAAGCGACGAACAGCAGCAAGCTGAAGCCGCAGGCTTAAAATATGTCAACCTTCCAGTCAAACCAGATGCAATAAATGATGAACTGACCGAGCGGGTACTTCAAGAAATTGACCAATTGCCCAAACCTGTTTTGATTCACTGCAAGAGTGGGATGCGTTCTGGAGCAATGACGTTAATGTACATTGCGACTCAACAAGGAATGACTGCTAATGAAGCAATGGCAATGGGGAAACAACACGACTTTGATTGCGATGCCCATCCTCAGATGAAACAGTTCTTTGAGCATTACATATCGGAGCATACGAAAGCGAGCTGAGTTTTTATTAATACCTCCTGGGTCCAAAACCCAGTCCGTTGACGGCGGTGAGGATGTCAACTTAGCCAACCCTTTTATCCACAAAAAGCAGAATTTCAAGTCGTTTCGTTTTTCCTTACCAGGAGAAACAATTTCAGTCTAACGTTCTAAACACAGGTTGAATTCGATCTAATCTAACGAAATGCAGGAGAAGGAAACAGTCGCCGAAAGCCAGACTGCCGAACGTCAATAGATTCTGGCGCATCGTCCCAAAGACTTTCATAATAGAAGAAAGAAACGCCCAAACCGCGATCGCGCGCTTCCCAAACTTTCGATTGAATATAAGAAATGGGAACCGGTCGATTGCGCAACCCCGTTAAAACGCCAATTCCCGTGGGAATTTTTTGCTTCGTTTCCTTGATTTCGGGACGATTCAACTCTCGAGTAAAACTTTGTAAATCGTGACGATAAACCTGTACGATCAATTCATCCACCAAATCCTCGCGCACCCAAGTTAACCAATCTTGCAAGTGACGATTGTAAGCCGTACTGTAGGGATTGGGCGAAATCGAAAAGATAGCCTTGGGTTTTCGTTGTGCGATCGCGCCGCGCAAGCGTTTCACAAAATCCGTAATCTTATCAGCTCGCCAGCGCACCCATTCGGGGTTTTGGAAATCCTTCGGCGGATCTTTTTTCGTTTCTTTTTTGTAAAGCGCCACAGTGTAGGGATCGTAGCCAAACTCGTTGGGCAAACTCAGATGATCGTCAAACTGAATGCCATCCACATCGTAGCGCGCGATCGCCTCCAACACCAAATCAATCATGAACTGCTGCACTTCGGGATGAAAAGGATTGAGCCAAAACACCTCTCCGGCAGCACCCACCCACGCTTTGCTACCATCGGCGCGTTGTGTCAGCCAGTTGGGATGAGTTAACGTCAACTCCGAAAGCCGGGGAGCCATAAAACCAAACTCAAACCAAGGCACCACCAGCATTCCATCTCGATGAGCGTAGGCAATGGTTTCAGCGAGGGTATCCTGTCCTTGGAAGCCTGTGGGGATAAAGGGTTGAATGCCATTGCGCTGCGCGACGGCACTTTCATAGAGAACGTAACCCGAATTCCACACCACCGGGTAAATGGTATTAAAATTCAGTCGCGACAATTGGTTGAGCGCCTCTTTCAAGTTGGCGCTATCCATAAATACTTTCGTATCGTTACTCGTCACCCAAACGCCGCGAATTTCTGCGCTTCGAGCTGCCGTTGCAGGGATGTGGAATGTCGTCGCCGAGACCGCTGTCAGGACGAAGAGCAAGGTTAAAACTAAAAATTTGAGCGATCGCCACCCACGTCTAAACATGACACGCCATTGCATAAATTCGAGTTACCACCTGAGTTGACTGAAGGCCCGTACGAAGCGCACCTCCAATTTGTCCTCAACAATCTTACTCAAAATTGCGCCTCTCTCCGGAAAAGTAGTCAAAATTTGCGCGCAACCGTAACTCCTGCGGAAACTCAGCCGAGGTTGAACAAAAAGCCTAAACTAAAAGCAGAGTCAACTCTCATTAACTAGACTTTTTAAATCTCCTGGAATTTTAAATAACTCTAAGTCTTGAGTAATGCGTTGCTTTTTGCGATCGAGTTGACCGAATTGCCACACTTCTCCAATCGTCACTGCACCATATAAAATGTCATGTTTCTCATCCCACTCAGACAAAGCAATTAACTCCACTGCCAATTGAGTGAACCCTCTTGCCAAATCGTCATGTTTAGCTTCAATGACTACAAAAGTATCTTCAGAACGCAACAAATAGTCTAAGTTTCCCTTCAACCACTGATTGACTTTAAGGGGATATTCGATTTTAAGCTGACATTGACAAAAAACGGCAATTTCTAATAAAATTGGGGCGACTAAAGTTTCTCGACGTGCGGCTTCGCTGGTTAGGGTGACAACGGGTAACGTTCGCTCGATTCGGTTGCGCAATTCTGGCAATTGTTCGGGAATTTGCGTTCCTTGGGGTAAGGTTAAACGCGATCGCGAAAAGGAATAGCCGAATTCTGTTAAAATATCATCGGGTTCGTAGGTTAACTCGAAATAGGAGTTATCCTTTTGCAGTATTCTAGGTTTGGTCATTGGTTCTGCGAGCAATTTTACTGCCGCGCTTAAGTAACAGCAAACCCAGTATGTTGTCGGACTCCCGGCGAGTAAAAAGCAAGAACGATTTTATCTTTCGGCACTCCACCGGCGAGGAGTTCTTCGGTAATTCCGTCTTCAATGCCATCTCTGTGAATCCAAATTTTCCCATCAATTATTTCCACATGGACGACGCAGCCGTGAATTCTTTGTATGCCGTCCCAACCGGCAATCATGATAACAAAATTGTTGCGATCGCGATCGATTATAAATTTGCTTTCGATTTGTCCGTGGCTATAGGGAATGCGGTGGTGTCTTTCTAAAATCTCTTGAAGGAGATCGCGATATTCATCTAGTTTATCCATTTTACAATTTCCTCTTTTGTTGAATTAAAAGTAATTAACTTGAGGCGATTATTTTCGACAACCATTTGCGCAATTTCTTCTTTAAAAAAATCGGTATAAACCTCGTCTAAAATAGCTAAATAAAGAGTGCGATCGGATTTAGAACGTTGTAGCGCGTCTCGATATAAAATATATTGCCCCAAAGCATTCTCTAAGTCGCGGACGGGAGACGGATTTAAAAAACTTTTGATTTCAACGGCAATCTTTTTATCCTTTTTTTCCGCAATTAAAAGCTTTTCAGCACTCAAATCGACGTAAACTGAGCGAGAGCCTACTGCAATTCGGAACATCTCGTCAGTAATCGTCCACCCATCTTTTTCTAAGGCTGCTTTTACGGTATCGTGGTAAATATCCTTAGCCATGCCATATTACTCGGTTTGGTTGAGGAAAGTTGAGGGGAGTCTCTGTTGAGTTCAATTTTACCTCAAGCGATCGCGCCTCAACCCAGTCCCAACTTTTCCAACACCGGCTTCGTCGAGACGACATGACGTTCCAAACCCAATGTTTTCGGGGCAATGCCCAAGGCTAAAGCTACTAATTGCGGCAAGTGAAGAACGGGCAACCCTAACGTGCGTCCCGTCATCTTTTCGACTTCCGGTTGGCGCGAATCGAGGTTGAGATGGCACAACGGACAAGGCGTAACCAAACAGTCCGCCCCAGCTTCAATGGCTTCCTCAATGTGTCGTCCCGCCATTTCAAACGATTCCGCGATCGCATAACTCGACAGCGGCCAACCACAACATTGCGTCCGTCCTCGATAATACACCGGAGTTGCCCCCACTGTCCGAAACACATTCTCCATCGACTCGGGCGCAAAGGGATTGTCAAAGGGAATCGACGCTTGGGCCCTCAACAGATAACATCCATAAAAAGCGGCACACTTCAACCCCGATAATTGCTGCGTCACCCGTTCTTGGAGCGCCTCCAACCCATAATCTCCCACCAACGCCCACAATAAATGCTTCACCTGCGTCGTTCCGCGATAGGGAGAACACCCCTCCTGTGTCAACAAACCGTTCACCCGTTCCAAATACGCAGAATCCTGCTGTTGCGCTTCCTTGAGGCGTTCGTCTGCCCGACCGAGAACTCCCTGGCAGGTACTACAATGGGTCAAAAGCGGTAAGTTGAGTTCTTCGGCTAAGGCGATGTTGCGCGCGTTAACCGTATCCTCCAACAGTTGCGAATCTTCTTTGTAGGTTCCCGAACCGCAGCAAGCTGCTTTTTTCAGTTCGAGCAGTTCGATCCCCAACGCTTGGGCGAGGGCGGCGGTAGACTGATACAATTCCCGACAGGCTCCTTGGGCAACGCAACCGGGGAAATAAGCATATTGTAGAGTTTGGGCGGGCATAGGAAAATGAGTTATGAGTTATGAGTTATGAGTTATGAGTTATGAGTTACCAGTAAACACCCGATTGGCTTTTATGGGTTCGGCAACCTATCATACTTTACTCAGGACGAATGACCAAGAACCAAGGACAAATGACAAAGGACGAAGGACGAACGATCGAACTTTACTACTGGCCCACGCCTAACGGACATAAAATTACAATTTTTTTAGAAGAGGCGGGACTCGAGTATCGCATTGTCCCGGTTAACATCGGCGCGGGAGATCAATTTAAGCCGGATTTTCTCAAAATTTCCCCCAATAACCGGATGCCTGCCATTATCGATCGCAATCCAACCGATGGCGGCGAACCCATTTCGGTTTTTGAGTCGGGGGCGATTTTACTGTATCTAGCTCAAAAGACTCAATCTTTTTTACCGGAAGACGTGCGAGGACGCAAAACCGTTCTGGAATGGGTGTTTTGGCAAGTGGGTGGCTTGGGGCCAATGGCGGGACAGAACCACCATTTTAGCCAATATGCCCCCGAAAAGATTCCTTACGCGATCGCGCGCTATGTCCAGGAAACCAATCGACTCTATGGCGTTCTCAACCGACAATTGGAAGGGCGCGATTATCTCGCGGGGGATTACTCAATTGCAGATATGGCGTGCTATCCCTGGATTGTTCCCCACCAACGACAGCAACAAAATCTAGACGATTTTCCCCATTTACAGCGGTGGTTTCAATCCTTACAACAACGTCCGGCAATTGTCAAGGCTTACGAACAAGGAAAAGCGTTTTCTCAACCCACCGTCACCGAGGAAAGTCGGAAAATTCTATTCGGTCAAACCAGTCAAAGCCAGCCTTAGCGAGCTGTTTGGCATAAAGCCGCCGTGATTTGAGGGCGAGGTTTCCTCGTCTTGTCCAATTGTGCTGTTGGGTCTGACACCGGAGACACCGGAGAAGGGGGGTAGCTTCGCGTCCCGAAGGAGAGCGAAAATTCCCAATTTACGTCTAATACTAAAAATCAAAAGTTGCGACATACTCGCTCGACATAGAATAAGGGATTGAGCCGCTCATCTGTGCCATCACTTTGGAAAACTGGTATAATCCTCGCGATCGCTCGCTTCGCTGGATATTGCGGCTCCCAAAACCCTAACTATCAAAAATTGAGGGGGCTGATTGTTACCAACTTTGAATGTGTTATACTACAGCAAAAGTGGATTTAGTTCAGACCAATACACAGCATTAATCTCTCGTGGCAAACTGAACTTTACACATATTTCTGTAGAAGCTCGTAACCACGTCTTCAAATCCTTACGTTAGAGAAGTCCTTGCACCGTCTGAATACAGCCGCCATTTTTCTTCTAGCAGATGAGTGGCATAACTGTAACGAAATTCAATAAATACTGATTATAAGGGGATCGGCGTGGTACAGTTGCCTAATTTCTTTAATAAAAAGCCTGGAAATACACAACAAGCACTAGATATACTAAATAATATCAAAGCTGAAGTGACGCAGCTTTTAGAACAGTTAAATGCTCAAGAAACTGGTTACTTATCAATTAAAGAATTACTAGATAAAATCTTTGAAGATATTACTGATGCAACACAAAGAATTGCAGAAGAGACAATTAGAATCGGTATACTTGGTGGGCGCGGAAGCGGTAAATCAACTCTAGCAAATTCATTAATGGGAAACGATCTTCTGCCTGAATCTGCAATTGTTTTTTGCACAAGTATTCCTACTACTATTCGATACAGTAGGCAATACAAGTTAGAAGTCTGCTCGCAGCTTAAAACCTTTAATATAGACAGAAAAAATATTTCGCCTGATGAAATGAGGTCTATTCTAAATGATTATTGTAAAGAGTCTAATAATCGAAACAACGAAAAAAAGATAACTAAAATTAGTATTGGGGTTCCCTCAAGAACTTTAGAGAGTAAAGAAATAGTTGATGTTCCTGGATTCACGAAGGGTAATCCTCTTCATCAAGCATTTGCCGAACAGTATGCGAAGTACTATTGCGATGTCTGTCTAGTCTTGGTAAACAACTTTGAAAGTATTGAAATCAATTCTGTTGAAGGTTTAACAGCTTTAACTAAAACCTTTGAAAATAGATTAGATTCGACGGTATTTATTATTAACAAATGTGACCAGAGTAGCGATTCGGACATTGATTATATTCAGCAAGAACTAAGCAGATATCTGAAAGGTGAAAATTTTCACTTCTTCCGTGTCTCAGCCAAAAATTCTTTAATGAGGAGCGGAGATGCTTATGACTTTACAGATCTGGTAGGTTACTTGGGGTACTTGAATTCTCGCAAAATAGTAATTTTAGTTAAGTCTTTACTAGAAAGGTTGATTAGTAATTTTACCGCTTTTAGAGAGTTATGCCATCTATCTAATAATGATTTGGGCATATTACTAAAAGATATGAACGAACTGCTTGATAAAGATTTTAATGTTTATTCAAGTGAACTAAGAGCAAGGGTGTCTAAAGATAGTGTTCTTGATAATGATTCTATTCCTTCTTTAGATATTACCGAGTTTGATCTGCCCAATGTGATGGGTACAAGGGGTTTACTTGAGTATTCAAGGAAACTGGCTGAGAGCTTGAGTATTCAGTCAAATGAGAAAGCTAGCACCTTTGCTCAGAAATATCAAGCGAACATATATAAACGCTACAATGAAATGTTTGAAGCTGAAGTCGAAAAATTCATTCAAGATATGCGACTTCGGATTTCTGAATTTGAGAGTAAATTTGGTATATCCTCTCTAATTCAAATTCCGAAAGCTGGAAATATTTTTCACTTGCGACAATTTGACCCAAATCAAATAGAAAGACTTAAGCCTTCACAATTCCGCATTTGGCTTGAAGAAATATCTCCAAGTGCTTTGAATAGAGAGATTAAATTCTGGACAGCTCCTATTTCTATCACAAGTGGTTTATTAGATATTAAAATTAGCTTACCCATAGGTTTGCGACAGCCCTTAGAAAGAACAAAAGAGACAAGAGAAGGATTATCAAAACAAGCTATAGAGTTGATCAATGAATATCTTTTTGAGGCTTTGAATGAATTTGTCTGTGGTCTTAACGATGCTTATAATGCTTCTCTAGACAATTTTTTGGAGAATTGGGAAAAAAATATTCAAAGCTATATTCAACATATAGAAATGGCGCAAAGCATAACGGGTGATTCTTCGCTTCGCAAAACAGATGAATTTATTGAAACAATGAATGAGTTATATGTTCAAGTTTCGACTTTGTTGAACTAATTATAACTCACTTACGTCACTCTGGGCGAAGTAAAAATCGTTGGCAAACTCTGAAAGTTAGACTAAGCTAGAATTCGCCGTAGTAGATTATATCAATTAGATTTGAAGTTGATTGGGAATGTTAGCAAGCACAGTAGAACGCGATCGCACTAATAACGTAATTCTTCTACCTTATATTCTATTCATCAAATACCCAATCGTTTTCGAGCTTCCAAAAGCGATACCCACTTTATCGAATTCTCCAATTCTCCCGAATTCTCCAATTCTCCTATTTTTCCATTCTTCCCTCTAATTTCCAACTCCTGACTCTTGACTTCGGCTATAACGATCGCGTCCGAGGCGTTTTGCACTAAACATCGCCATATCCGCCTTTTTAATCAAAACTTCTGAAGTTCGACCGTCGTCGGGATAAATACTACTGCCAATACTTGCCGTCACCGAAACTTCCTTCCCTTCCAACATGAACGGTTGCGACAAGGTTTGCAAAATTTTCTGCGCCACAATTGTCACATCTTCCGCCTGCTTAATCCCCGGAAGAATTACGGTAAATTCATCTCCTCCCAAACGGGATACGAGATCGCTACTGCGCACGCAGTTGGTAATGCGCCCGGACACAGCTTTGAGCAGCAAGTCGCCCAAGTCGTGACCCCACGTATCGTTCACCTGTTTAAAGCCGTCTAAATCGAGATATAACAAAGCACAGGAGCGACGATGAGCCTCCGCCCATTCCAAGGATTTAGTCAAACTTTCGTAAAAGAGTTTGCGGTTGGCCAAACCGGTGAGAGAGTCGTAATAGGCAAAACGATGGAGGCGATCGCTTTTCAGTTTGAGTTCTTCGTTGGAATGCCTCAACTCGTCAGTCGCGCGCCGCAATTCATCTTCCACCCGCTTGCGTTCGGTGATATCGCGGATAACCCCAATTAAAAATAGATTTCCGGCTGCATCGCGATGGAGGGAGCGTTTTGTCGCAATGAGAGACGTTTTCCCCCGCGCGTCGGTCAATTTTTCTTCGTGTTCTCGAGCCTTGCCTGTTGTAAAAACCAAACAATCTTGGAGTCGAAACACCTGCGCCTCTTCAGCCGAAAAAAACTCGCTGTCGGACTTGCCGAGAAGCTGTTCGAGGGGATAGCCGCTAAATTGACAAAACGCCTGATTGAGGACAATCCAACGATATTGGGCATTTTTGATGAAAATGGGGTCCGCGATCGCATCAATGGCCGATTGTAAAAATTCCTTCGATCGCTGAAGTTCTTCGCGCTGGTAGGCAAAATAAGTCGTGAGAATGGCAAATGCACCCAACAATCCCAATAACGGCGGCACCCAAGGAAGCCACCATCCCCCTAAAAAGTAACCGTAAACCGCAATCCAAAGTAAAGCAACGGTCAATAACAACAGCAAAACCGATCGCAACGGCGATCGCGCCATCCAAACCAGAAATGCGCCAATTGCCGACCAGCCAACTATCCACAAGTTTTCCACCCAACTGGGAAGAACCCGCATCGGGTGTCCCTGTCCCAGAGCGGCATCGAGAATTTGACTGACAAAATTAGCGTGTAACTCCACCCCATAAATTGGGTTGGCTTCTCCCAAAAGATTGGTACTGTGAGGAATATAGGATAAATCCTTGAGACTGGGAGCCATCGAACCGATTAAAACGATCCGATTGTAAAGGCGATCGCGCGGGACTCGATCTGCCAATACATCGCTCATTGTCACTTTCTCAATACTGTCCGGCGCGCGAAAGTTGCCAATAAACTGATATGCTTTATCGTCAGCCCTGACATAACCCCCATCGTTTCCCTCAAAGGGACGAAACACAGTTGGACCTAATTGGAGATAGTCTGGATTAAATACCGCCCCCCGAGGCTCGATATCTTGCGACTCCAGATACATTAAAGCCAGTTTTAGCGCAAAACTGATTTTCAACTCCCCCTGCTGATGCCAATACAGCAATCCCCGACGCACTCTGCCGTCTAAGTCGAGGAGAACGTTATTAAATCCGACCTGCTGTTTTTGGTCCAGGAGTGGGGGCGGCGAAACGCCCATACTGTCGCGATCTTCGAGTCTTTCGATGCCGATGAGGTGAGGAGAGGTGCGGTATGCTTCAAGGAGGGCAGCGCGTCCCGGTTCGACGGGGAAATCGCGATAAATATCGAGACCGATTGCCCTGGGTTCGGCTGCTTCAATGTTCTCAATCGCTTTGGCGAGGACGCGATCGGGAAGGGGCCAAACTCCGGCTTGTTGGAGGTCGTTTTCATCAATGGCGACGATGACAATTCGCGGGTCGATTTCTGCGGGGGGACGAAGATGAAAGAAGGTGTCAAAGGCAGCGAGTTCCCACGACTGAAGCAATCCGAGCGATCGCGCGAGAATAATACAACTGGCAATGCCTCCGGTAGCGAGCAGGACCCAATGGTCTCGCTTCCACCATTGCTTGAATTTTGCACTCCAATGGCTTAGTTTTAACATAGTTTGAGCGATCGAAGACCTTGGGAGAGACCGAAATAAATTGATACACTTTTTCTTTGTAGGAGAATTGAATAAGGTTCGTCAATATCAAATGGGGCAGATGGGCAGATGGGCAGATGGGCAGATGGGGGGACGGGAACAACTGATTACTGATTGCTGCTGACGGCTGATAGCTGATAGCTGATAGCTTAAAAATGACAAAGGACAAATAACTAATGACTAATGAATCGTTAATTCCCGTTGTCGTTAATGGCGCTGCTGGGAAAATGGGGAAAGAAGTGGTGAAAGCGGTTGCGGGTGCCGAAGATTTGATGCTGCTGGGAGCGGTGGAGAACGATCCGAAGTACGCCGGACAAGATGTGGGGGAAGTGGCGGGATGCGGACCGTTGGAAGTGCCGATCCTTAACGATTTACAAAGCGTCCTCGTTTTGGCGACTCAGCAAGAGATTCAAGGGGTTATGGTTGATTTTACGCACCCCGATAGCGTTTACGAAAATACGCGCAGCGCGATCGCTTACGGCGTGCGTCCTGTCGTCGGAACCACGGGACTCAGTATCGAGCAAATCGGAGACCTAGCCGCTTTTGCTGAAAAAGCCAGTACGGGGGCCTTAATTGCGCCTAATTTCTGCATCGGAGTTATTTTAATGCAGCAAGCCGCCGTTACTGCCTCGAAATACTTCGACCATGTTGAAATTATCGAACTGCACCACAACCAAAAAGCCGATGCGCCTAGCGGAACGGCCATTAAAACCGCCCAAATGCTCGCAGAAATCGGGAAAACCTACAATGCGGCAGAGGTATCGGAACGCGAAATCCTCCCAGGCGCAAGGGGAAGCGTTGGCGATGAAAATATCCGCATCCACAGCGTCCGTCTTCCGGGTTTAGTCGCCCACCAAGAAATCCTGTTTGGGGCGGCGGGACAAATTTATACGATGCGCCACGATGCGATGGACAGGGCGGCGTATATGCCGGGAGTGTTGTTGGGAATTCGCGCCGTTACCCAACTCAAGGGTTTGGTATATGGGTTAGAAAAGATATTATAGCGGAATGGCACTGATTCAATATCCCGGAATTAAAATTCGGGCTAAAAGCTCAAACCCGTTAAAACGGGTTAAGAGTCTAGATCGATAATTCTCTTCTGCCTTCTGCCTCCTGCCTTCTGCCTTAAAGGATTGACACTCCAACCCTAATTCTCATTTTTACGTAATGCTCGTTCCTGTAACCCGTGCCAAACTCGAACAACTGATTCCCGCGATCGCCACGGGGTCTCAGTATATTCACTATTGGGGCAAGTGGCGCGATGTGCTGCGACGGTTTTTGATTTCTTTTATTGCAGTCGTTGTTCTCTGGATATTGGGGAATTTTTTGGGTTCGGGCGCAGATGGATTGAAATTCTTGGTCGATTTCATTGCTAGTTTATACTGGCTCTGGAGTCCAGTTTATTGGGCGAGTCTCCGTAATGCTTCGTATCGCAAGTACAAATACGGCGGATTTTGGCGCGGTCGAGTATTAGATGTGTTTGTCACCGACGATTTGGTGCGCGAAGAAGAAACAGTCAATCAGCGGGGCGAATTGGTGATTGTGGAAAATCGGGAGCGCAGAATCAACCTCGATGTGGGAGATGAAAGCGGTTTTCGGACGACGATTCAAGCCCCTCTACTGCGCATTCATAAAGGAATTGAGCCGGGAGATGTGGCTGAGGCGATTGTTTTGAGCGATCGCGCGGATCTCAGTCAAATTGGTAAAATGGGCGATGTCTATCTCCCTCGAACCAATCTTTGGGTGGGAGAATATCCTTGTACGGCGAAAGATGTGTTCGTGGAGGTGAGCGAACGGTTGATGGATGGAGAAAGACGCGATCGCGATCGTCCTCCTTCCCGAGCTGCTGTACGGCGACGCAGGCGTTAAAGCCGTTAACTCATCAGTTTAAAAGCCGATTCGCCTGTAGTAGAGACGTTCAATTGAACGTCCCTACGTTGAAACGGACTCGCTCGCCCGATTTATCTAGATTCTTGTACCAATTCCTCAAAATGAAACTACAGATGCCGGTATCTGGAGACGGGGCGACACTCATTGATGTGTAGTCAGAATTCATCGAATTTGTATTAACCCGTTTTAACGGGTTTTAGCTTTTAGCCTGAACTTTAGTTCCAGGCTCTAGTGTCGCAAGATACTGGCAGTTTCAGTCCCTCATAGGGATTTAAGTGGATTGCGACCCAATTTTCTGGCAATCTCTGACGAATTGGTCGGTTTCAATCCCTCATAGGGATTTAAGTGGATTGCGACCTCTACAATACAAGTTATGCCGAATTTATCTAGGTTTCAATCCCTCATAGGGATTTAAGTGGATTGCGACCCCCGTAGAGCCAAATCGGACCGCGCCCGTCCACGACGTTTCAATCCCTCATAGGGATTTAAGTGGATTGCGACCGGCTGGCATCAAAGCTCACGTGACGGCTGAGACTGTTTCAATCCCTCATAGGGATTTAAGTGGATTGCGACTTCCACGCGATTCCCCACTTGGGAAAATAGGGGGTTTCAATCCCTCATAGGGATTTAAGTGGATTGCGACTTACTTCGCGGCTATGTTTGCAGAAGCGGCTTTTTACGTTTCAATCCCTCATAGGGATTTAAGTGGATTGCGACTGCCGGTACTCAGAAGCCCGATAATATATAGTTTTCAAGGTTCATTTGCGCGAGCGTCTCCTCATTATACCCCAAAATGCCAAAGCGATCGCGTCTAAATCGCCGAAACCCTTGCCTAGAGGAGCGCGCGACCGGTTGTGCTCCACAAAACGCCTCAATCGCCCAGTCCAACTGCCGTTGAAACCGCCTTCTCTTCGACCCTTTTTCCAACACCTTACCCCTCGCGCAACTTCGTAAAACAACAGACAAAAAAAATCGCGAACTTTAACCCTACAGTCGTGCTTTCGGCTTCTCTTTCACGCCCCCAACTCATCACCCAGAACCCCGAACTCTGAACTCTGAACCCAGAACTCTGAACTCTGAACTCATCACCCAGAACCCAGAACTCTGAACTCTGAACTCTGAACTCATCACCCAGAACCCAGAACCCAGAACTCTGAACTCTGAACCCAGAACCCCGAACTCCTTAACCCGGCACGCCGCCATTTTGCCCGTAAGCCTGCCAAGCAAGATCGACTAACCCGTTCATAATCGCAACTGCCACCACCGAACTCCCCTTGCGTCCGTTAATGCGAATGTGGGAAATCATCGAATCCCGCAACCGATCCTTAGCGACATCCGCCCCGACAAATCCCGCCGGCGTACCCACCACTAAAGCCGGTCGAATTTCCTCAGCCTCAATCAATTCAACCAATGCCGTCAAAGCCGTTTGCGACTGACCGATAACAAACATCGCTTCGGGATAGCGGCGGGCCAACGTTTGCATCCCCCAAGCGGTTTGCGTTTTTTCCTTCTGCGGCCGGGTCAAAGTTTCCATCGCGCAGTAAACTGGATTGGCAAAGGTTTTTTGAATGTTGAACGCAATTCCCACTTGCACCATTGGCACGTCAACCACAACCGTACTGCGCGCAGCCAAAGCCGCCGCACCTGCTTGGAGGGCCTTTTCCGAAAAACCAATGAGGTGGGGATATTCAAAATCAGCCGTCTCGTAGACGATGCGACGCACAATTTCGTACTCAGCCGGAGAAAACGAGCGGTCGCCAATTTCGCGGTCTATTGTTGCTAAACTTTGTGCATCAGTTGAGTGCCATTCCATCAGTAATCAGTAACCAGTAAACAGTAAACCGTTTGTCTTTGGGGGCGCGGTTCTCCCTTTACCAGTTCCCCTTTACTGGTTCCCCCTTACTTTCGGGGGGCTAGGGAAGGGCGTGGGTTGGGCGATCGGCAACCGTCGTAACAGAGGTGCAATTAGCACTAAGTACAGTTGCCAACGAAAAAGTTAAGGGGTATCCACCATCATAACGCGCGCTTTTCGCTTCCGCATAGAAGACAGACTAAAAGCAGAAAACCACTAACAACCGGCGATCGCTGGATTTTAATCCAAGGTGGAGTCAAGATTTCAGCTAGGGACGTTTCGCCGAAATACCCGCGCGCGATCGCCAGCGACTAACGACAACTTAAGTTTCCGACGGTGCAGATTGATTGAACAAAGGAGAAAGATAAGCAACCAAAGCGCCCAAGCTAAAACCTAGAATGTTCCGCAGTAAGGGCAGCCAGTCGTTTGTGCGGGTAACTACCGGTCCAATGCCAAAAGCGATGAATAAAATCCCCCACAGCGGCGAAAAAATCAATGCCCATTGCCAAGCCACAATTTGACCTTCTTTGCGGGGAATTGCAGCAAAACCGCAAACAATACCACCGGCAATAGATGTAATCAGGGTTAGCAACCACTGTTCTTGGGGCAGTCCCGGCACAACTTGGCATCCTCCTCGACGCAGGCAACCGCTTACGGTGTTTAGGGTTTGCACGATTGCGCTACTTTCGCCGTTATCTCGAATGTAATAAAGATTTCCAAAACGAGCTTGTAATTCGATCCAAAATGTGCGTGGCAGAAATTCGTAAACGTCATCGCCTACGCTAAAGGCGAGTAGGTTGCCGCCGCGCGAGTCGGCGACGAGTAAAATGCTCTTATCGTCGAGTCCCCAAAATTTAATGACGGCGCGTCCGGGAGTCCGGTCGTATTGGGTCAAAACGCGCATTTTCCAGCCGGTTTCCGCTTCAAAGTTCTTAATCTCCTCAATGAGAGACTGTTCTTGTAAGTTGGGGAGGAAGTTGGCGAGGTCAACAATGGGAGTTTCCCGTTCGGGTAGAAGACTCGGGTCATTAAAGGCGAGGGCAGGCGAGGCAACTAGCCAAGTCGAGAGCGCGAGGACGCAGGCCGTCAGGGAAATCAGGATTTTTTTAAAAGGGCGATTGGGCATTGCGGTCTCCAGGATGTTCGATGATGTAAAGGATTTGGATGGGCTTCTTTACAATTATTTACTTTATTTTAAGATTATATGCAGTTTAATGAAAGAAAAAATTCAAAGGCCTGCGCGATCGACCTTTGAATTTGCGATTGATGTTTGGTGTTTCGCTGTGGGACACCAGTGGCTCAGGGGTTTGTGGGGGGAACCGGGCTGGTTGCGATCGCTTTCGGTGGGGAGTCGAGGGGGAAAGGGGACGCGATCGCTTCCCAGTCGCCTTTATATTAATGTCCGAGGGCTTGGGTCCGACCGCAACGATATCCCGATCGCCCAAGAAGGAGCGGTATCAAATCTTTACGTATAATGAATTCTGCTTGAAAAGGAAACACAAACCAGAGTAGAGAGTCGCCGATTCTAAAAAACTCCTCACAAAGCAAATTTAATTTTTAATTTTTGGTTTTGAATTCGTAAGACAGCGATACCAGGGCTTCCGAATTCTTATGGTATTATCAAAGCGCGACGTTTAGAAAAACTAAGGTAAGCACTATGACACAAGCACCTGTATCCCCTGCGGTGCTCGTTATTCTAGACGGCTGGGGGTATCGCGAAGTCGAGGAAGCCAACGCGATCGCTCTTGCCAATACGCCAGTGATGGACAGCCTGTGGGCTGCTTATCCAAAAACCTTAATCCACGCCTCGGGCAAGGATGTTGGATTGCCCGAAGGTCAAATGGGCAACTCCGAAGTCGGACATCTGAACATAGGTGCGGGTCGCATCGTCCCCCAAGAATTAGTCCGCATTAGCGACGCAGTTGAAGACGGTTCCCTATTGCGCAACCCCGTCCTAGTCGAGGTTTGCGAAGCCGTCCGCACCGCAGGCAGCCAACTCCATCTCATGGGATTGTGTTCTGAAGGAGGGGTTCACTCCCACCTCTCCCATGTGTTAGGTTTGCTCGATCTCGCCAAATGCCACGGCCTCGAAAACGTCTGCGTTCACGCCTTTACCGACGGTCGCGATACCAATCCCACCCAGGGCATCCAAGCCTTGGGCAAGATTGAAGCGCATATGGCGAAAATCGGTATCGGTCGTATAGCCACCATCAGCGGACGCTACTACGCAATGGATCGCGATCGCCGTTGGGATCGGGTGGAAAAAGCCTACCAAGTCCTGACAACCGACGGTTCGGGCGACGGACGCACGGTAGCGCAAGTCATAAAAGACTCTTACCAACAGGACATTACCGACGAATTTATCCTTCCCACTCGAGTCGCCCCGGGCGCAATTTCCCCCGGCGATGGCATCATCTTCTTCAACTTCCGTCCCGACCGCGCCAGACAACTCAGCGCCGTCCTCGCCAAGCCGGACTTCAACGGCTTTGAACGAGACTTCATCGAACCGCTATCCTTCGTTACCTTCACCCAATACGACCCCACCCTCCCCGTCTCCGTCGCCTTCCAACCCCAAAGCTTGACTAATATTTTAGGGGAAGTCATTGCCCAACGGGGACTGCGCCAATTTCGCACGGCAGAAACCGAAAAGTATCCCCACGTCACTTACTTTTTCAACGGCGGTTTAGAACAGCCATTGGAGGGAGAAGACCGAGAACTGGTTTCCAGTCCCCAAGTTTCGACCTACGACAAAGCACCGGCAATGTCGGCAGAAGCCGTCACTCAAATCGTCTGCGCCGCCTTAGAAAAACAAGTTTACTCCTTGGTCGTCGTCAACTACGCCAACCCCGATATGGTCGGTCACACCGGCAATATCGAAGCCGCAGTTACAGCCATCGAAACCGTCGATGGCTGTTTGGGGAAACTCCTCCAACAGGCGGGTCAAGTGGGCGGAACGGTACTGATTACCGCCGACCACGGCAATGCCGAGTATATGCGCGATGAGGAAGGGCATCCTTGGACTGCCCATACCACCAACCAAGTCCCACTGATTTTAGTCGAAGGAGAAGGATTAAAAATTCCCGGCGCGGGAACCGAAGTCGAGTTGCGTTCTGGAGGACGCTTGTGCGATTTAGCTCCAACAATTCTCGACCTTCTCCAACTGCCCCAACCGCCCGAAATGACCGGGCGATCGCTTTTGGAACCGGTGGAGTTCGAGATAAATTCCAATCGAACGCCAATGCGAATTCCCCTCTAAAACGGCTGAAAGCGAATCGAGAAAACCACTCCCCGGTCTTGCAGCGTGTTGCCGGGGGTGGCGACGGGAATCAAGGGAACGCCCCAATCCAAGCGCGCCGCAAATGCTCGATTCCACTGCCAGCGCAAACTTAATCCCGTACTGGCAATAATGCGGGGATCGGGATTGGGGATCAGATCGTCGTTGGCATTCCAAACCATGCCGAAGTCGAAGAAGGGAACGAGTTGCACCGTCCCAAACCCGCCCGGGTCGCGCACAATGGTAAAGCGCCCTTCAACGGAGCCATTTACGCCGCTATCCCCAACTCGGATATTGCGCCGATAGCCCCGCACAGTACCGTCTCCGCCCAGGCTAAACTGCTCAAAGGGCAAAAGGGGATCGAAGGCGATTTGCGTGCCGATGCGAGCGATGAGGACGCTATCGGGACTGAAGGCTTCAACCCACTGAAATTGACCGTTCCAACTCAGGAAATCTCCATCTACGCCGGTATCGTTGATGGTGGCATTGAGCCAGTTGAGACCGACATTTAACTGCGATCGCGCGCCGAGGACGCGACTTTCAGTTCGATTGACCCACTCTTGGGAAAAGCGCAGGACGCTGACCTTGGAACGTCCTTGTTCGGGGCCGAGGGAAAAGGAAAAGGGTCGATCGCCGAAGACAAAGGTTTGACTCTGACGTAGATCCAGCGCAACGCCAATCTCCAATTCAGTTTGAGGCGTTCGGATTAACGGTTGGCGAAGGGCAAACGATAGGGTATCCGATTGGGAACGGATATCGAGGGTGGCAAAGGGAGGCTCGAGAATCTGACTGCGGCTGTTGCTGTAGCGAAAGCTGAAGGTTCCGTCGTAGGGATTGAAGGGGATTTCGTAGCCTAGACTGTACTGCGTCAATCCGCGCGTATCGCGAATGTCGGCGCTGAGGCGATCGCCCAATCCGGCAAAGTTGTTGTGGGCGGCATAAACGGTGACGCTATCAGACCCGACCGTCGGTGAATCCGTATTTTCCCCTAAAACGCCCAGATCTAAAGCCGAAGCTTCCTTCACCTCCAAATTTAAGATACTCAAACCCGGTGCCGTTCCCGCTGATAGTTCGGCTTGAATTTGTTCGATAATTGGGTTAATTTGGAGCAGTTGCAGGGCAGTTTCGAGGCGAGGAACATTGAGAGGCGGTTGAGTGGCAACTTCGACGCGACCGCGCACGTATCCTTCCCGCAATCGTTCCAAACCGGTAATTTCAATGCGCTCCAATTTCCCTTCTGCGACCTGAACCAGCAAGACTCCCGCTGTTAAGTCTTGGGGAGGGAGAAAGGCTCCTGAAGTGGTGTAGCCAGCGTTTGTGTATAAACGAGTGATTACCGCCCGTATTTCTAACAAATCATCGTAATTTATGTCTCTTCCTTTAAAATCACTGACTGCTGCCTGTAATTGCTTTTCTGAAAACACAGTGTTTCCCTGAAACTCAATGCGGCGAATCTGAAACCGTACATCATTAGAAGACGGTCTCGGTACAGTGGGCGTTTCGGGAGGGATTGGGAAAAAGGGCTCGGAAGGCGACTGAGGAGTTTCCGGCAGAGTCGGTGGCTCGCTGGGCGGATCGAGGCTTCCTGGAGGCGGGAGTGCTTGAGCGGTTTCCGGCTGATACAATGTGGAAGGAACGGCAGTTTCAGCCGCGTCGGAGAAGGAACAAGATAAACTCGATTCGGGAGGACAAATAGAAGAGAAGTTGCCCGTTTCTAGGGGAGAGAGATAACACCCATTCCCCAAACTTCGACTACAGATGCCGCTTTTGGGGAGCGGGGGAGCGGGGGATGCAGGGGGAGCAGGGGAGATGGGGGGATACTGATTAGATATCTCGTCAGAATTTAGAGAATTGGTATAAGGTAGAGCGGTTGCAGTCCAAGGAAGAGGCATTTCAGTGGCAACAGCAGAGTCCAATTGGGCGCAGGCTGCCGAACACCAGCTTAGATAAAACAAGCTCATGGGAGTCACAAGGGAACGAAATGGCTCAATTGGCATACTTCTAGACCGGCAGTCGCCCGATAATTCTCCCAAGTCGCACTGCGTTTGACTTTAATCGTTGAGTTTTCTCCACAAAGCGCACTCATTTAAGGCCAACCAGCGAAGTTAGCTTAACCGATCGCGAATAACTTCTAGAACTATTATTGGTCGGAACGATTCCAAGCAATCTAAGGCGATCGCGTCTTGGGACTTCTAAAATGGGGTAAGACCCCTCGTGGAGTAGAGGCTAATGTTGAAATTGAGTCGCCGTTGGCAGAGTTGGATAGGCTGGTTTGTCGCTGGATTGAGCTGTTGCTGGCTCTTGCAGTGGGGAATGCCGGAAAATAGAGGGAGTCGCGCGATCGCGCAAACTCCTCCCCCTTCTCTTTCCTCGACTGTCGCCGTTCAACAGGGAATTGAGGCCTACGAGCAAGGAAACTTTAAGGGCGCAATCGGTTTGTGGCAAGAGACTTTGCCCAAAATTGGCGACGCAAGCGATCGCGCCCTCATCCACGGCAACCTCGCCCTAGCCTATCGGCACATCGGCAAACTTTCAGAAGCAATCGCCCAGTGGGAAGCGGCCCTCGAAATTTATCGCGATCGCGACGAACAAGGCGAAATTGCCAAACTCCTCACCGAACAAGCTCAAGCTTACAGCGATTTAGGACAGCACCAACGCGCTCTCACTCTCCTCAACTCCAACGAACTAGCCCAATCTCAGCCCGATACGGCAACCCAAGCCGCCATTCAAGGGATTATCGGCAATGCCTACAGCGCCTTGGGGCGATATGAAAAAGCGATCGCCGCCCACCAACAAAGCCGCCAACTCGCCACTGAAGCCAATCATACCCCCTACCGAGCAACTGCCCTCAACAATTTAGCCAACGCCTACTGGAAACAAGCCGAACGCCTGCACTATCAAGGCGAACTCGCCGATGCCGAAGGCGATCCCCAAGCTCCCTTTTTAGAGCAATCCGAAGCAGAAAATCTTTCAAAAGCACGCCAGTTGTTTGAAGAAAGCCTCGAGGTGGCGCGGCAGGGTGCGCCCTTGGAAGAAGTTTCGGCCCTCTTAAATTTTAACCGCCTTCTCGAAAGCAACTTTCACCAAGCCCCCTCTCCAGAAAACCGCGCCCTCATCCAACAAAACTGGGAACGAGCAAGGGCGATTTTGCCCGGTTTGCTCGACTCGCGCGAAAAAGCCTACGCTGCCATTAATCTGGCAGAAGGATTTTTGCGCAGCCCCGATTTAATTGCGGTTGGCGAAGCTTTACCCCTACTCGAACGGGCGCTGACTGTCGCGCGCAACCTGGGCGATAAGAAGGCCGAATCTTTTGCTTTGGGGAGTTTGGGGGAGTTATATGAAAAGCACCTCAAGGATTTGACTCAGGCAATGGCCTATACGCGAGCAGCTCAGTCTGTTGCCCAAGAAGTCAACGCCGCCGATAGCTTGTATCGCTGGCAGTGGCAAGCAGGACGCATTCTCAAGGCCTTAGAGCGCAAAGAAGAGGCCATTGCTGCCTATAAAGGAGCGATTGTCAGTCTGCAAAGCATCCGCAGCGATATCATTGTTGCTAATAAAGATATTCAATTTGACTTCCGCGATCGCGTCGAACCGGTCTATCGCGAACTGCTCGCTCTACTGCTCGAATCAGTTCCAACCCAAACCGCCCTCAAACAACCCGCAGCTAACCCGAGCGACTCCCTCTCCCAAGCGCAAAACGCTTCGTCCTCTCTACAAGAAGTCGTTGATATTCTCGAAAGCCTCAAACTTGCCGAAATTCAAAACTTTTTTGGCGATGATTGCGTTCAGTTGGCCCTCGCTGAGGCACAAGGCAGTAAAAGTTTGGAGGCAACGAACACGGCTGCTGTCTATAATATTGTCCTCGAAGATCGAGTTTACACGATTTTACAAGCTCCCGGTCAACCCGCCAAATATTACTCTGTCCCTGTTAACCAAAGCGAACTCGACGAAGAAATTACTCAATTTCGCTTCTTCCTCGAAGACCGTACCTCGAGACGTTACCTTCCCTATGCCCAAAAAGTCTACGATTGGCTCATTCGCCCGATGGAAGAGGATTTAGCTGCTGCCAACCCAACAACGCTGTTATGGATTAACGACGGCGTGTTGCGCAAAATTCCTATTGCTGCCCTGCACGACGGTCAAGAATTTTTTATTCAAAAGTATCCCATTGCGGTCGCGCCTAGCGTGAGTTTGACCATTTCTAAGCCCTTGGAACGCTCGAATTTAAATGCGCTCAGTGTCGGCTTGACAGAAGCTAAAACCCTCGAAGCCAAACAATTTAGCCCCTTTCAACAGTCCTTTGCCGCTCTCCAGAATGTCCGCACTGAAATCAATGCCGTTGGAGAAATTTTGGGCGGGACTGAATTGCTCGACCGAGAATTTAGTCGAGAAAACTTTGAAACTCAAGTGCAACAACAAGATTTCCCCGTGATTCATATGGCAACCCACGGTAAATTTGGGGTGGATGCGGACAGTACTTTTTTACTCGCCTACGATGGTCCGATCGCCATTGAGGAACTCGATAATATTTTGCGATCGCGTCCCAGCCATCGTCCGGTGGGGTTACTCTCGTTGAGTGCTTGTCAAACCGCTGCGGGGGATAATCGCTCTGCTTTGGGGATCGCTGGAGTGGCGGTGCGTGCGGGTGTGGAAAGCGCTTTGGCAACTCTTTGGTTTATTAACGATGAGGCGACGGTTCCCCTAGTTAAGGAGTTTTATCAACAACTCCTCGACCCGAAAATCACGAAAGCTGAAGCCCTTCGACAGGCGCAAATGAAAATGATCGAGGACCTTAGCTATAGCCATCCTGCTGTTTGGTCGCCGTTTATTTTAATTGGGAATTGGTTGTGATTAATTAATAATTAATAATTAATAATTAGGGCCTGCTGCACAAAGTTGAAACCCTATTAATCAATAGGATCGCAGTGTATTAGGGTTGCTTAAATCTTCGCTCTTCGGCGGGAAAAATTCATTTCTGTTCTCGCACTGCGATCGCCGGAAATGTGTCATAGCTCACCCGCTCCCCCGTTCCCCCGCTCTCCCGTTCCCCCTCTCCCCTGCTTATCACAACACTTATTCAGCAAACCCTAATTATTAATTGGCAACTCCTAGAGCTTAATCCTCATCTAAATCCTCGCTACTGGCTTCGCTGCCGCCGCTAACGGTCACGAGGTCAATTTGTTGGCGATAGTAGTCTACACTCTTGACCTGAACTTCGACGCGATCGCCTAAACGATAGGCTTGACGATATTTACGCCCCACCAAACAACTATGGCGCGAACGATATTCGTACCAATCGTCTTTAAGAGAGCTGACGTGAACTAAACCTTCGACTAACAAGTCTTCAATTTCGACAAAGAAACCATAGGATTGTACGCCGGTAATTAACCCCTGAAAGACCTCGCCGGTGCGCTCCTTCATTTGTTCGGCTTTTTTCAAACCGCTCAAATCCGTTTCCGCATCTTGGGCAATTTTATCGCGTTCGTTGAGGTGGGCGATCGCGGCTGCAATTCCTTGTTCCCAAGTTGCCTGAACTTGAGTCGGCAGGACATTCCAATTCACCTCCGAATGGCAAGTGCTGCTGCCCAGTTCGACCCGAGTTTTCGTGCGCGTCGAACGGCGATCGCGGCCTTCATCAAAAAGCGTATGAATCAATCGCTGTACGAGCAGGTCGCCGTAGCGCTGTCCGGGAGAGATGCACTGACAGTAGCCGTCGGTATACCCTAAGCCGAAGCTTCGTCCTGGATGCGAGCTGTAGGTGCGCTGTTTGAGGGTCTCTTTGAGGAAATGGGTCAAAATTTTCGGCGCGGGGGATTGAAGGGCTTGGCTGACGAAATGCTGGTAGTCTTGGGGTCGAATTTCCTCAATTTCTAAGTCGATGTCGAGTCCCAAATTGCTTCCCAATTTCAAAAAGTCTTCGAGTTCGACGGTATCGGGGTCCCCTTGAATGCAATACAATCCAGGCAGTCCGAGCGCTTGCAGGTGGTCGGCAATGGCTTTTCCGGCGAGGATATGTAACTCGGCGAGGAAGGAGTAGAGGGGAAGGGAAGTGGAGGTTGCGATCGCGCCCAAGCGAGCATCATCTTTGTAGGGACACTCCCGTTCTTCGAGAGGTAAGTCAAACCCTCCCCGTTGCAGTCGTTTAGCCTTGACCAAAGGACTTAAGCTGAAAAAGAGGTCGTGGAGCATCATTGCCACGGGTTTCATTTTCTTCTCAGTCACTTCAGCTTGGCTCAGGAGGTCTTGAGCTTGTTCGTAGGTCAATTGATGGTCAACCTCAATGGCGCTTGGTTGGATGTTAAACTCCACAACCGTTCCCTCTTTATCGAGGGTTAGTAACACCGATACGGCTAAACGCTCTTGTTGGGGAAGGAGCGAGCAACGGCGAACAACCGCCTCTGGTAAAAGGGGAATTACAATCTCTCCCAAATAAACAGCCGTTCCACGCTTTCTGGCATCGCGATCGATGGGCGACTGGGGGTCGATGTAGTGGGCGAAGTCGGCGATATGAATGCCCAATTGCCACCCGTCGGCTTTCAGTTTTTGCAGGGTAATGGCATTTTCAATGAGGGGGATGGCGGGGTCGTTGAGGGTTCTTTCGCTATCGAGGGTGAGTGTGAGTAAATCGCGCAGATCCAATCGGTCTTTGAGTTCGGCTTTGGCAACTTTGCCAGTGGAAGCGGGTTTGGGAAAAGATTGAAGTGCCTCTAGGGTGGGAGTGCTAAAGACGTGGGGTAAGTCGTGCTTGCAGCAGACAATATCGGTATCGGCGGCGGCTTCGGCATCGCTGCCGAGGATTTTAGTGACGCGACCGAGGGGGAGACTGGCACCCAGGGGATAGCGAACGATTTCGATATGGATGAGATGGTCGATGGCGTTTTCCAGTGGCTCGGTATCGCTTTTGACTTCCACCTCAAAGAGCAGGCGGTCGTCGAGGGGAACAGCTCGATAGCTGTCTGCGCTTTTTTTGAGCCGCGCGAGCAAAGAAGGATTGGCTCGGTCTAAAATGAGGGCGACTTCTCCTTCGGGGGAACGGCGACGGTTGCCTTCTTTAATGGTTTTGACAAAGACGCGATCGCCGTTCCAAGCGTTACTGAGGTGGCTTTCTCGAATGTAGATATCGTCCGCCTCTTCCAGGTCTTGGATGGCGAAACAAAAGCCTTTGCTCGAACAGCGCAGTTTGGCTTCCACCAGTTGTTCGTCGATACTGGCTCGATATTTGCCGAATTCTTTGGTTAAAATTCCGATTTTTTCGAGAACGTCGAGGGCAATTTGCAGTTTTTGGGCTTCTTCGTCATTTTGGCAGTTGAGTCTTTTTTCTAAGACCTTGGCAGCGACTAATTTGTTGTGGCTAAATTGGGAAAGCAATGTAGCGATTGAAAATTCCATCTCAGTACAGTCCTTAAATTTCGAGCGGAGGAACGGAGGGGTTGGGCTCTGACGATAGATTGAAATCGAGAAAGGTCATCGTCGGTTGGGTTTTCGCCATTGGCTGTTGAGGAGAAAGATCCGTGTGGCTCAACAGGCAGCTCATGTTGGCGGAGGCTGCATCCATTCAATGTCCCACGTCAAGAGCGCTCTGCGCCGAAGAGAGAGTGGGGAAAGCGCGCGGTCGGTGTCAGTCATGGGAATCTAGCTTTAACCAACAAGCCAGTTTCTCGATTGCTGTCTCGTACCGCTCTCCCATTTCGAGAGTCAACGCCCAACGGATTCAAATTTGAGGTTGGGGTTGTTTGGGGCGCGAAACAGTCGCAAACAGCCTTTAGTTATTTTAGGGGCTAACGGTCAGTCTGAGGACATCGTTTTTATAATCCAAACGTACTATAGTGGTGTTGGGGAGGGCGAAAGACCTCAATTTTTCCGGGTTGTGCCGCTTTTTGGCAGTTTTTTTAGATTGTCTGTTTTTAGATGCTTATGTTTAGTCAATTCCGCACTCATTACCCTCAAGGAAGCTTGGCAAGCGAGTTAGTTGCTGTCGAATTGGGACAATTTGTTGTCCGCGCGATCGCCTCGGTTGAAGGGGCGATGCTGGCGACGAGTTTAGCTTCTGCCCACACCATCGAACAAGCTGAGGATAGGGCCAGAGGTCGTTTGCTCGAGCTGTTGGAGTTGGAGAAGTCGCCTTCGTTGCCGACGGTTGAGGAAACGACGGTTCCGCTTTCTCCTTCTTCTTCTGTTCCTTTTTCCTTATCTACAGCCTCGTCACCCGCACAAACTCCCCCTGTCAATTCTTCCCCTGTCAATTCTTCTGCGCGCGAGGAGTCTCATGTTTCTCCCTCGTCCAATAATACTGCTGCTGCGGTGGAAACCCACGAATTGCCGTCCGCAGCAGATGTTTCCCCAGAAATCGCCCCTCCAACCCAACCCTCCGAACCGGTTTCTCCTCCCGCACCGTCTGAAAAGGTTGCTGAAAAATCCCCCGCTTCGGGTAAGGCGAAGAAATCGTCCAAGAAATCGTCCAAGAAAGCGCCTGTTGAGGTGGAGGCGATCGCGTCGGAGTCCGTTGCACCAAGTTTGGAGGAGGAGGAAAATTTCGCGCCTGTGGTTCCCCAAACCGAACCTCAACCCCAAACTCAACCCGAACCCGAACCCGAACCCGAACCCGCAGCGATCGCATCTTCTGTTAGCGAACCCCCAGCCGAAAAAATTGCGCCTTTAGTTCCCCAAACCCAAACCCAAACCGAACCAGAACTCCCTAAAGAAAGTGTTGTTTCCAAAAAAGTAGATGAAAGCCTCCCTATTGATTTTTCTGATATCATCGCCCAAACCAACTTGGAAATTAAGCGGTTGGGATGGACCAACGACCAAGGACGACAATACTTGCTCGCGACTTACGGCAAGCGATCGCGTCAATTATTAAGCGACGAGGAGTTAGTTGAATTTCTCGAATATCTTCAAGGTCAGCCGACTCCTGAGTGAATTTAGGTTTTAGGTGTTAGGTTTTAGAACCAATGTAAGCATTCAGCCGTCAGTTGTCAGTTGTCAGATGAGTGAATAAAAGAAGTAAGCATTTGTTTGAGATCGGGTTTTAGGTTTTTAACTTTGCTTAACTCGATCGTAGAAGTGTTTCTTATTAGTGATTTCAGGAAAAAAAGCGATGAATTGGGAAATCAACGAAGCGCGACAACAATTCTCCGAACTACTCGCGGCCGCAGCAAAAGAACCGCAACTCATTGTTGAAGGCGACCAACCGGTTGCAGCGATAATATCGCCCGAACTTTTTCAGGAGTTTCTCTCTTGGCAACAGCAGCGCGACGGCATTTCAACAGAAAGCTTCGCTCCTCGTAACATCGAACAAACAGAGCTTATAAATTTTTCCGATCTCATCGCGCAAACTAATTTAGAAATTAAGCGCTTAGGATGGACAAACGACCAAGGACGACAACATTTGCTTACAACTTACGGCAAGCGATCGCGTCAATTATTAAGCGACGAGGAGTTAATGGCATTCCTCGAATACTTGAGAAATCAGCCGACTCCTGAGTGAATTTAGGTTTTAGGTTTTAGGTTTTAGAACCAATGACTAAGAACCAATGACCAATGACCAATGACCAATGACCAATGACCAATGTACCGATTACTGTTCTACCGTATGACCCGCAGAAACGATCGCGTCTTTAATTTCAGCCTCAGACGGTTTCGCCTCCACCTTCGCCGTCTTATTAGCGACATCAACATCGACTTTGGCATCGGGATCGAGGGCGACAATAGCCTTGGTAATGGTTTCGGCGCATCCGTCGCAAGCGATACTGGGAACTTTGAATTGAACTGACATTGCTCGAATCGTTAACTTTAGGATATGTTTGAGTTTATCGCAACCTCTGCCTTAATTGTGAACTTTAAACCCTAAAACCTATGCGCGATCGCTACCTCCAACTGATTGACCGCATTGTCAACCTCACTCTCGAAGGGAAAATTCGCTCCAAAACTCAAGTTTACAACTTCCTTATCGAGGAAATCGAGCCGGGAACGGGGGAAATCTTCGATCGCTGTCTCGCAGAACGTCGGACGGCGACCGAAGCACAGTTGGAGAAAAAAGTCAAGGCGGCGCGAATTTTAAGGGCGTTACAAACGTTGCAGGGGGAGTGGGAACGCTACGTTAAGGAAAATACGGCTCAAGACGCGATCGCGGCGGCCACCCAACGCATCCTCAGTGCCGAGCCCGACCAACGCCTCCTCACTTTACTCCAAACCCTCGACCCCAATCAAGCCGAAGCCTTCAATAGCGATGGGACTACCGCCTTAGCCCGCTCCCTGGCACAAACAGCAGGACTTTACCCAGAAAGCGAACTCGCCGTCGAACTCAAACAACTCTCCATCGGACTCACCCAAGGCTTAGAATCCTTTGCCGCCATCGAAGACCATCTGATAAGCTGGATTTACGAATCCAACCGCAGTCGCATCGGCTTTGGCGAAGTGGAGACACAGCAAGGCCCTTGGGCATTATGGGCCAAGCACAGTCCCCATTCCCTTCCCCAAAACCTGTTTGCAACGTTGGCGAAAAATCAATCGGCAATTGAAGCCATTGAGAGTGCGGGTTCGGTCCAACTCAGCCAGTGGTTAGATTTAGCGATCGCGCTACAATACATCCAACGGGGCTTAGTTTCCTGGTTTGACCGACAACCCTACGACCTCAAAGTCGGCAAACAACTTTCCCTCAGTACCTTATTAACCTTTGCCGCCATTTGGAGTCAACTGGCCAGCGCCCTTCAAGCCTCAACGCGCCTCGCCGAAGCCAGCTTTCACATTACCCTACAAAATCTGCGCGTCCTCGCCAACCGAGACGACTTTCCCCTCTACGGCGGCATCTTTGCGTCCTTTGGGGGAAAATATCTCAACGACGCATTAAACTACTTTGACGAACCCTTGGGACGTTTGGAACAAACCCCCGAAAAGGCGCGCATTCTGACGTTATTTGGCTATTCCGAACAGGCGTTGGGACGGTATGATGAAGCGATCGCCTTCCACGAACAAGCCCTTGCCATTGCGCGAATGGCAGACGAGAAAGCCTGCGAGGTGGCGAATTTAAACCATTTGAGTCGCGTTGGTGCGTCCCAGAAAAACTATAATGAAGCGATAAATACCAGTCAACGCGCTCTGATTTTAGCCCGTCAGGAAGGCGATCGCATCGGGGAAGCCAACGCTCTGGTTAATTTAGGATACAGCGAAGTCCTAGCCGCGCGCCAATTAGATCGCATGGAAGCGGAGGTTTACGAAAGTGCCATTAGCTATCTCCAACAGGGATTAGCCAAGGCGCAAGAGTTAGGCGATCGCCAAAGTCAAGCTCTCGCTTACAATAGTTTGGGCATTGCTTATGTGGTGTTGGAGAAGTCCCAGGAAGCGCTGAAGTTTTTGGCTGAGGGGATGGAAGCAGCCCAGCGATCGGGAGATTTTTATTTGCAAGGATTAAATTACGCCTATATTGCCGAAGCGTATTATCTCGTCTCTATTATTGGCAAAACCGTCGCCCACGCTGCTTTGGGGATGTACCTTCTCCACCAACTCGGTGCTGGGGAGTGGCGACAACCGGCGGGTTTGCTGTTGGTGTTGCAGGGGAAATGGGGAGAGGAGGTGTTTGAGGGAGCGTTGAAAGAGGGACGTTCTCAAATTATCAGCGCGATCGGCATTGATGGGTACGATTATATACCACAGTTGTTAGAAGAGTATCGGCGATCGCAGTAATTATCAATTAATAATTATTAATTATTAATTGGGTATCCACCTCTGTCCTCAGCATAGCTATCTTCTGGATAATTTGGGATCGCATTTTAAAAGCCGAACAGTTTACATCATTTGAGATAACTAAGAACTCAGAAACAACGACAAAGAATGACCAATAATGTCTAAAATTCACTCGGCTGCACAGCCACCTCCAAAAGGATTAATGGCATTGGCCATGCTATGCTCAAACGAAAACTACAACTACTATAGTGCGATTAACACTACTGAGTCAAACAAAGATGGTTGGAACTGACTTATAGCCTTTTTGCCGAGCAAGATACACCCGATGTCTACCATCCATAATTTGATATGGTTTTCCACGTTCTATGTCCAGAGCAATCGGATCGGACTTGCTGTTAAGAACTTCTTCAAAGGAGTTATATCCGTTCAGTAATGTGTTGAGACGGTTCTCATTTAAATCCCTTCTATAGCATTTATAAATGAAACGTAAACGGGGATGAGAACTCGTCTACTTTTAATAATTCCTCGCTCCTCTCTCAAATTCTGAATTCTGAATTCTGAATTCTGAATTCTGTACGAAATGAGAGTTTCACAACCCAAATAGAAACGCTATATCTACTGGCTCAATGTCCCAAAGGGATACCTGATGTATTTGTGCCATAAGCAAACGACCTACATAATGACGTTATTATACCAAATTCATTGAATCTTGCTACAATCCTCTCCCCCTGTCCCCCAATCTCCCCGTCAGCCCTTTGTAGCAGTCTTTCTTGAAAACGGTATTACCTTGACAAAAACAGAAGTTCAACTATCTGTTGAACAAAGAATATCCAAAATCCTTAGCTGTCTAACTCTTTATGCTAAATGCTTACCCAACGACAAATAATGACCAACAATCTCTAAAATTCGTTCGGCTGCACGACCGTCCCCAAAAGGATTAATGGCATTGGCCATGCTATTGTAGGTGGCGCGATCGCTCAACAACTCGCTCGCTGCTTGTACAATATCTGCCGAATTCGTCCCCACTAACTTTGTCGTTCCTGCCGCGATCGCTTCGGGGCGTTCCGTAGTTTCCCGCAACACCAACACAGGTTTTCCCAAACTTGGCGCTTCTTCCTGCAATCCCCCGGAGTCGGTCAGGAGTAACTCGCACCGTTGAATGGCTCCCACCAGTTGGGAATAGTCGAGAGGTTCGGTTAAAAAGGCGCGCGGATGGTCGCCGAGACGAGCTTGAGTCGGTTCGCGTACCGTAGGATTGCGGTGCATGGGCAATAGCAAGGCGGTATCGGGGAATTTATCTAATATTTGACAGAATCCACTGAGAATATCTTCCAAGGGTTCTCCCCAATTTTCTCGTCGGTGGACAGTGGCAAGGAGAACGCGGGTCTTGTCCCAATTTAACCCGGCAACGTCGCAGGGGGGCTGACGTTGGGCCACGGTCAATAGAGCATCAATTACCGTATTTCCCGTTAAGTGAATTTCCCCAATTACGCCCGATCGCTTTAAATTTTCCACTGCGAGGGGAGTCGGGGCGAAGTGTAGTTGACCCAGTTGAGAAATCAGTCGCCGATTGACTTCCTCGGGGTAGGGATTGTACGGGTCGTCGGTGCGCAGTCCGGCTTCGACATGACCGATGGGAATTTTTTGATAAAATGCGGCTAAGGTGGCGGCGAAGGCGGTGGTGGTGTCGCCTTGAACGATGACTAATTTGGGGTTAATTTCGGCAAACACTCGTTCTAGTCCCTGCAAGCTGCGGCAGGTAATCTCGGTGAGGGTTTGCTGCGGTCGCATGATTTCGAGATCGCGATCGGCGTTGAGGTCAAACAGTTCCATAACGCGATCGACCATTTCCCGATGCTGACCGGTGAGGATGACGTGGGTTTTAAAGGCAGTCGAACGTTGAAATTGTTGGATGACGGGAGCGAGTTTAATGGCTTCGGGGCGGGTTCCCAAGGTAATGCAAAGATCGATCGCGGGAGAGGTCATATCAATTCAAAATTCAAAATTCAAAAGGTTATCCTACATAGCTGCGTCAGTATGGAAATTGTAGTAGACTAGCGGGAAAACTGCTGTAGATTGGCGATTTAGTTGTGGCAAGACGCACTATTGTTGGCATTGGCATCGCTGCGATTGTGGGAGGGAGTTTGGGCATTCCCGCGATCGCGCACACCGTTAAGACGGACGCGGACGTGGGCGCGACTTTCCACATCGAACCCAATCATAACCCGCGCGCGGGGGAAACGGCTCGAGCTTGGTTTGCACTGACGCGCAAGGGAGGGACGTTAATTCCCCTGGAGAAGTGCAATTGCCAGCTTTGGGTCTATTCAAAATTAACAAAAGGAACCTCTCCCGTTCTCCAACCTCCCCTGCAAGCGATTGATGCAGAACAGTATCGCGACGTTCCCGGCGCTGAAATTGTTTTTCCCGAACCGGGTCTCTACGAGTTAGAGTTAAGGGGAACTCCCAAGGAAACGGGAGCGTTTCAGCCTTTTGAGTTTACCTATACGGTAACAGTTAGCCCTGGAACTCCGGTTAAGTTGGAAGATGAGGGTAAGATTGTACCGACAGCATCTCCATCCCCCCAGAAAGCGTTCGAGTTTCCTGGCGCGGCGATCGCAGGCGGTTTGGGACTTCTTCTCCTTTTGGTCGGTTGGCGGTTTCTGGCTCGGCGCTCGAAATTTGACGACTAATACTTGTTGTTAATTTCTTCAAGTGGAGGAATTGTTGATTTCCTTTTTGAGGGGCAATGGGGACTCAATTCGTGCGTTCAAAACAATGGTAGAGTTATGGATTGGACAACTCCCTTGCGATCGCAGCAAATGGATTTTATGAAACGACTAAAATCTGGACATTTACTGCACTGCGATCGCCACGGTCGCTACAGCGAATTAAGAACATTTTTTCAGTTTCAATTGAAACCATCATTTGAGCCAAGTTTAGCGACCGATAAAGTTTCGGACAAAGAAAAGGGCGACAGTTTTGAGAAACAACTCGGCAAAGAATCCCTTAAAGCTTATTTAGGCGATTTTGTAACTGATTTGGAAGAAGATGCTCTTACGGATTTAACATTAATTTCTAATCCTGGTGTTAAAATTTGCGTTCTAACCTGCCTCGATACCCAAAAACCCATTGAATGGTCGGTCGCGGCAGAGGAGATTCAAAAAAATTCGGTTTTAGTCTTTATTTTAATCGACGGTTCTCAACGAAACTCTATCTCAGAATATCGTACTATTTTAGCTGGGTTTCTGCCGACTATGACCATTGCCATTCAGCTTGAAAATGCTATATTTACGCTCGATAATTTGCTTTATTGCGGCGGACTCTATAGTTATTTGGAAAGTCTGAATTATAACAAAAGGGAAAAAATTGAAATTAGAGATACGTCCTCCCTGCTAAATTGGATTCCTAACCTCGAAGTCCGGGAACTCCAACGGGGAAATCGCGAAGAATGGAAGCAAAAATTTATTCAATGGCTACAAGGGATTGCTGCGGAAAGCGATCGCGAAGATCTTAGACTCCATCTTTACGATCTTTTAAACACCCAATATCATCGAGAAGCGCTTTGGAAGTTATATGTCAAGCGCGAACGGCAAATTCACGATGAGAATTTAGCTCAAGAGATCGAAATTGTCATCCAAGCCAGCGATCGCCAAGCTGAAACTTTAATGTTAGAACTTGCCGGTTTAAGTCAAATTAACTAACTGTTGTTTCCAGCCGTTATCGAGGCTTAGATATTTCTTAAAGTGGGGTTTGAACTCCTGCAAGCAATTTCGATAAAAAACCTGTAAAGCTGTTCCCGCTACCCTGAATTCTACTGCTAGTTTGTCCCAAGAATCGCCTTGTAATCGTTTGAGTGCCACGCTTTGGAAGTTCGCTTCCGGCCTTTCTTCGATTAAAGCTGTTTTAAATAAATCGTCGGGGTCGGCTTCGAGTAAATCGACCACGCGATCGAATGCAATATTTTTGTCTTTAGCCAGCATTAGTTTTCAGTTTTGAGGGTGAAATTCACGACAATGTTACAAAATGACCGAAAAAGTAGATAGGCGGTAGACAACAGTCATCGTACCGAAATAAATTCGCCTTTGTCAGATCGTGGATGTCAACTTTACGAAAACTTTAATTAAGGAGGTGTTTTTTAAAGTTTTCATGAAGTTGAGGGCGGTCGGGTAGGGATATTTCATGAAACGTCCGTACAGGGTAGGGACGTTTCACGCAACGTCCGTTATTCGTGGCGATTGTCTTGAATGTCGAGGGGGAAAAAGAAATTGCGATCGCGCTACGTCCAACCGCTTCACTAAAGCGATCTCCACAGCTCTTACTTGACAAGGATCGACAACAAGGTTTAGATTGACGATCGTGTAAGATGGCTCCTGTTTTGTTCTCCCTTCAACAATTTCCCCTCAGCGATCCCGTAGCAGTTTTCTGCGTCGTTCTTTTGGCGATCGCGATCGCCCCAGTTCTTGCCAAACTCCTGCGCATCCCCGATCTCGTCGTTCTCATCCTCTTGGGAACGCTGCTGGGAAACAACGTTGCGGGAATTTTAGCCCGAGATGCTCAATTAATCTTCCTTGAGAAAATCGGCTTGCTCTATATTATGCTCTTAGCCGGTTTAAATGTCGATCTCAGTCAACTCGGACGGTTGGGGACGCGATCGCTTGTTTTTGGCGGTCTCACCTTTGGCATTCCTTTCATCGCCGGTTTGCTTTCTGGATATTGGCTAACAACGGGAATTTTGTCAAGTATTTTTCTCGGAATTTTATACTCTCCCCACACTTTAATTTCCTATCCCATTGTGGCGAAGTTGGGAGTTGTAAAACGCGAAGCGATCGCGGTTGCCCTGGGCGGTACAATTGTTACCTCAGTTCTCACCCTCGCCGGTTTCTCCATCATTCAAGCTATATGAATAATGAATAATGAATAATGAATAATGAATAATTACCTCTCCTTTGAATTCTTCTATTCTTCTATTCTGAATTCTTCCGTCAAGATTTTACGACTCAAATGAAAACGCTATAATGTCGAATAAAAAAAATCCCCAGCGTTGAAGCCGGGGAATGGTTCAGGGTGCATCTACTCTAAATCTTAGTTTCGCAGCATTGCTTGCCCCATCAGGAAAAAATTGTTTGTCATTCATCAACGGATGTCTAGGTCGTGCGCCGCCAACGGATAAAGGGCGGCACGGTTTGATTGGTCATTTGTCATTTGTCATTCGTCATTCGTCGCTGAACGACTGAAGTGCTAAGGTGCTGAGGTACCGATCGCCCTCATCAATAATGATTCCCCACTTTACGATGGTGAACCGCAGTCAAGGTATCGGACTTAGAAACGCGACCGGTATCAACCTTGCTGTAAACAACCCAATGATCGCTGCACTCCATGCGACTGAGGACTTCGCATTCGAGGTAGGCCAACGCATCGGCGAGAACCGGCGAACCATTACTCGCCGTTTGGGTATTTACACCTTCAAACCGATCCTCTCCCGGTTTAAATCGTTTGAGAAAGTGCTTCATCAACCCCTGATAGTTGCCTTCTTCCAAGATATTGAGGACGAAGCGATCGCCAACCTGCATTAACGATTCGATCGCGCGGTCTTTTGCCACTGCAATGGTAATCCCCAAGGGTTCAAAACTGGCTTGAACCACCCAAGATGCCAACATCGCCCCCTTGACTTCGCTTTTTTGGGCGGTGATAATATAAAGTCCGCCGCTCAAGCGTCCCATCGCTTTATCTAAATCGCTGTCGAGGGACTTCATTTGTTTGATGGCTTTGTCGCGACTCAACCATTGTCCCAAATCGGTTCCCGCTTCTTCGCAAAGTTGATAAGTCGCTTCGGTTGGCGTTTCGGTGAGGCGTATGCCGGGGAAAATTTCTTTTAACCCCGCATCCCGAAATTGGTTGCGCAGGGGATCGATGGGTTCGTCGTTGCCGCCATAGGCTTCAAAAAAGCCGATCGCTTGTTTGGGTTTGACGGCGGCTAAAATAGTACCGACGGTAGCAGTGGTTTCTTTAAGGTACTCCCCGGCGGTTGGCGGCATCCCCACCACAACTCCTGCCGCGCGAGTAACGAGTTCTTGGACTTCCTGTTGGTCGGCGGACTTCAGGTCAATGGTTTCGACAGCGATGCCGGTTTTAACGATGCCGTGGGCGATGGCTTGGGAAATGCGATCGCTATATCCATAATCCGACATATAAAATAAGGCGACGGTTTTTTCCGCCTTAGCTTGGGCGCTACTCCAGTCCCAATAGCGGCGCAACAATTCATCGACATTGTGTTGTAATAACGGTCCGTGGCCGTTGGCGACGAGGGAGACTTCCCCCAACTTTTCCATCCGCTTCATTGCCGAAATCACCGATCGCGCGTTGGGGGCCATCAAACACTCATAATAGAATCGATAGTCCGGCGCGATCGCGTCTAAGTCTTCGTCTAATAAGTTGTCGGAACAATAGTGCATCCCGAAGGCATCGCAGGTATACAGGGTTTGCGTTCCCGCGTCGTAGGAAAACATGGTATCGGGCCAATGTAAGTTGGGGGCATTGACAAATTGCAGCTTATGCCCATTACCCAATTCCAATTTATCCCCATTCTTAACAACCCGTCGCTCGAAGGGTTTGTGTACCATATTATCGAGGAATTGCAGCGCGACTTTCGATCCCACGACAACCGCTTGGGGCGCGAGGTTCAGCACATCTTTCACCAAACCGCTATGATCGGGTTCGGTATGGCTGATGACGAGGTAGTCGATGGTTTTGGGATCGATTAATCCCGTCAGCGTTTCGAGGTAGAGAGAACGGAACTTTTCGTGAGAAGTATCGACGAGGGCAATTTTGTCGCCGCGAATGATATAAGAGTTGTAAGTTGTGCCATTTTTCAGGCCAAATTCGATATCGAAGCGATCGCGTTCCCAGTCGAGGGAGCGAATTGCGGTGGTATTTGCAGCCACCTCCCCCACTTGAATGGTTAAGCGTTTTTGCGTTTTCACTGGCGTTGCAACCATCAATCGCCCTCCTTGAGAATGTTTAAGTATTTTTGCTTATCGTAATATTTTCTTTATCTTAACGCGCTGCGAGGTTTTAGGTTTTGGGTTTTGGGTGCTAGGTTTTAGGTTTTAGGTTTCAAAACCCCGCTACCCATCTGCCCACTGCCCATCTGCCCATCTGCCCATCTGCCCACCTGCCCACTGCCCCATGTCCCATACATTCGATTGGTTAGGTTTAGCGATTGGGAACTCGCGCTTACATTGGGCGTGGTTTCGAGGAGAGACGCTGGTAGAAACGCGCGATCGCGAGCATTTCCCAGCCAATTGTCCCGAAACAATTTTACCCCGTCCCTGGCCTAATTTGCCGGTCTATTTTGCCTCCGTCGTTCCCCAACAAAGCGCGTACCTCCAAGCCTACGCCGCCCAAACCCGTTTCGCGCCAACCCTCACAGAGATTTCGCTTTCCCATATTCCCCTTCAAGGAGTGTATCCCACAATGGGAAGCGATCGCGCGCTTTCGGTTTGGGGTGCCATTCAAACCTACGGACTTCCCATCCTCGTCATTGATGCAGGAACCGCCTTAACCTTCACCGGCGCAATTAGGAGTTCAGGGTTTAGGGTTCAGGGTTCAGAGTTGAAAGTTGAGAGTTCAGAGTTAAAATCTTCCTCCCCATCACCCCCTCTCCCCATCACCCCCTCTCCCCAACTCATCGGCGGCGCAATCTTACCGGGACTGCGCTTGCAATTTCGGACTCTCGGACAACAAACGGCAGCATTACCCGAAGTCAATTTGCCCCAAATATTGCCCCCGCGTTGGTGTTTGGATACGCAAAATGCGATCGCGTCGGGCATCGTTTATACCGTTTTAGCGGGAATTCGCAGTTTTATCACAGATTGGCTCGATAACTATCCCGGAAGTCAAATTATTTTAACCGGAGGAGATGCCAATTGGTTATTCGAGCAATTGCACAATGATGTAGAGATTGCATCTTGTTTAGTTGTCGATGGGCGTTTAATCTTTTGGGGAATGCGATCGCTTGTTTTGGGAAATGTTGGCGGCGCAGTAGGGACATGGCGCAGCAGTACGGCGCAGTAGGGGCACGGCGTTAGCTAAATTATGCTCTTTTTACTTACATTTGACAAATGCCGTGCCCCTACACAATTTGACAAATGCCGTTTCCCTACACAATTTGACAAATGCCGTTTCCCTACACAATCTGACAAATGCCGTTTCCCTACACAATCTGACAAATGCCGTTTCCCTCGATATCAACTAGATTCATATCTATCCTATTTTTTAAAAGAGAGGCAATTATTCATTATTCATTATTCATTATTCATTGTAAATAACCTATGTCCAATTCAACCCTATTAGAATCCTTTCGCAGCGCTTATCGAAATCTCCAACTTTTACCCCTCCTCAAACCGGACGAACTGGCAAAATTTAGAGTGCCATATGGATCCCGAGCCCTTGCAGAATTAGAGCAAGTTGTTGAAGATTGCTCTCCCATTAATAACAAAGTCATTTTTGCCGGACATCGCGGTTGCGGGAAATCGACGCTATTGGGAGAATTTGGGCGGCGTTTAGGCGATCGCTATTTTGTCGTCTTCTTTTCCATCGCCGACTTAATCGAAATGTCGGACGTGAATCATATCAATATTTTGTTCGCGATCGCGGTTCAGATGATGGACAAAGCCGAACAACAGCAGGTTAAAATCAATAAATCTACCCGAGACTCGCTTTACAAGTGGTTTGCAACTCGCACCCGAACTGAAATAGAAACGCCGCTGAGTGCAGAAACTTCGGCTGGATTTAATCTGTTGGGCATTATTAAAGGCAAATTAAAAACTGACGCTTTAGTGCGGAATGAAATCAAACAAGAGTTCGAGCGGAAAATTTCAGAATTGCTGGATAGAATCAATGAAATTTCAGCCATTATTAAAAATGCGACAGAGAAAGAGATAACGGATACCTGACAGATTAATCGAACCCGATACCTTAAGAAAAATTGTTTTAAATAGTGGGGGAGTGCTGCGGGAAGTCATTCGTATTGCCAACTCTTGTTGTTCGGTTTGCCTGCTATCGATTCGCATGGAACCCGAACGGCACGAGATAAAAATTGACGATGAAATTTTGGAACAAGCTATAAACGATTTGCGTAACGACTTCGCTACACCTTTGAGTCAAGCTCACTATCGAATTTTAACCACAATTTATAACGAATTTTTACCCAACGATACCGATGCCGATCGTCAAAAATTTCTCGACTTATTGCATGGCGTTTATATCTTAGAATATCGCAATTCTGACCTTTGGTATGACGTTCATCCGATTATCGCTGATTTGCTGAAACGTCGAGGGTTACTGTTATGACAGCGGACGGAACTCCACTCTTCCCAAGGGAGACAGGAGGTATCGATAATAACCGCGAATATAACCGTTTAGCGGGGGAAGTTGAAGCAAGCGTTGGCATTTTGAGTCTGTTTGTCGCCGCTTGCGACGATTTAGTTTTGCGAGACACAATCATTCGTCGATACGAACAAGAATTGCAGCCCGAAATTTGCCCTTATCGCGTTCAATTGACACGAGGCGAACCGAGTTTGAGAGCTGCAATTGCAGCGTTGGTTCGTCAGGAGGAATATTTACAGCAGAACCAACCCGCCGTTATTACTGCGTTGGGAGCAGAAGAATTATTATTTATTAGTCCAAAAGGCGAACGTACGGAAGTTGATAAATTCTTTGGCTATTTGCAATGGACGCGGGAAGGATTACGGGAATTTCCTTGTCCCATTGTTTTATGGGTGACGAATCAAATCCTCGTCAGCTTGGGCGAAAAAGCGCCGGATTTTTGGAGTTGGCGAAAGGGCGTTTTTCGCTTTGTCCCTGAAACTCCCCTGCGAGAGATGCCTTCCGTTCCGGTTGCACCTCAAGTCTATTCTTCCTCGGAAGAAACAGATGATGATTCTCTTCCTTTGGAAGATTTACAGGATTTAATTGCGAGAATTGAACAGTCAAAAGGAACCCAAGACCCCAAGCTTGGAACATTATACAAGCGTTTGGGAAAGTTGTATCGCAAGCGGTTAGAACGCGGCGAAGCGGAAGAGGACGCGAAGGAACGAGAACTTGCTTTTGCTTGTTTTAATAAAGCGATTGCATTACAGACAGAACTGAGTTTGCGTTCGGATTTAGTTGATAGTTTGCGCGGTTTGGGAGTGCTTAATTATTCTCTTTCAAAATATCGGGAGGCGATTGATCTTTATCATAAGTCGTTGGAGTTGTCAAAGGAAGTAGGCGATCGCAGTGAAGAAGCTTCTTCTCTAGGAAATTTAGGTAGTACCTACGGTTCTTTAGGGCAATATCGAGAGGCTATAGCGTTCTACGAACAATCCTTAGCAATGAAGCGAGAAATTAGCGATCGTGGTGGAGAAGCTTCTTCTCTAGGGAATTTAGGCAATGTCTACAGTTCTTTAGGGCAATATCGAGAGGCTATAGCATTCCACGAACAATCTTTAGTAATGTTTCAAGAAATTGGCAATCACCGCAGAGAAGCGAAGTCTCTATACAATTTAGGCAACACTTTGGCAAAGCTAGATCGAAAATGGGAAGCCGTTCAAGCCTATGAAAACGCTCGCGAACTCTGTCAAGCAATGGAACTCGAACATAAGGTTGAACAGTGCAATGCAGAAATTCAAGAGATTTCGATGGTGATTCCACCCAAACCAGTTATCGTTCCCCCATTTCAAGCAACCCCCAGAAAACGGCGTAGGCGAACGTTCGTTCAACGCATTAGGCGATGGTTACGCTCGTTTGTGCAACTCTTCCACCTCCTCTTCCGGCGGCATTGAAGTAACGAGAAAATTCCCCGATTCACCATTTGAAGTGTTGAAGGTGGGCAGTCCCAAATCCTAATTTTTTCGATACTTTGATTGCTTCGAGAGGGACTTCCCTCCCTACATATGATTCCGAGGTTCGCAACCTCAAATTTATATTCAATGAACCAATAGACTAACGCGCATTTAAATTAGGAATTCCCTGTTCCCTGCTCCCACCCAGTTCAACGCTGACAGCATCAAAGCGCTCGTCTCCGGGACGATAAGACAGAATTTCTAAACCAATCGGTTCCTCTGTTATCGAATCTTTAATCAGAATTATACCATCCCCAAGTTCGGTACTAATTTGTTCTTTTCTGGGAGGTTGCCAAAATACTGTTAATAATTCCATTTCGGGTTCGTAAAAAACTTTTATCTGCGCCATTTTGAAAAACAAGCGTCAATTTTGATTAAGATAAATGTCCATAGCTAGATTATACCCGATCGCGCACCCACTTCCTAAATTCGCGCATCCTTGCATTTTCCCCTTTTTGAGCATCCAGTTGCAAAAAGCGCGCAATCTCTTTAACCGGAAAAGCAGGAAATGCTAAACTTTCCTCAGATTCTCGATACCCCTCGTCCGTCAATTGATAAATTAAAAACTCCCTCTTCCGAAAATGCCACAATTCAGGAACTTTCAACCCTGCATAAATCGATAACTTATCCAAAGCAGAATGAGTCACGTCAATTTCAATTGCTAAATCTGGAGGCGGATCGACATTCAAATCGATTTCTAGCTTGTCGCGAACCAAGCTCTCATTTTGAATATAAAAACATTGGTCTGCTTCTTTCCCCACCGCTTGGGATTGAGACCGCCAAGTTGTACTTCTCAATCCCCGAATTTCTAACCCCAACTCCTCCGATAGCACGGTTAATAAGCGTCCAACCGTCCAAGCGTAGGTTTCATGTTCGGGAAGAGGAGCCATTAGTTCTAAAATTCCTTTATAATAACTCATTTGTACAACTGAATATTCGCTGAAAATCTCCAGCAATTGTTCGTACATTTCCCAGCTCACATCGTGTAAAATAAGTTGAGAGTGAGTCGAATTGGAGGGAGGAATCTTTAAAGTTGCGCTCATAGGTGTTTTGGAACAGAAAAGCCATATTTCTATTGTCGCACGCTTATCAATGAATAATGAATAATGAATAATGAATAATGAATAATGAATAATGAATAATGAATAATGAATAATGAATAATGAATAAATTGGGTATCGGTCGCTCTCCTTCGGGACGCGAAGCTACCCCCCGTCTCCCCGTCAGACAAGGGCAGCGCGATTTAAATGCCGAATAGCTTATTGTAGGGCGAGCAAAAGCTTGAATCAATATCAGCGATCGCGCTTCTGCCTCAGTGCCAGTCTCCCCAATCTAGTAAAATTACTATATTGTAATCAAGTATTAACACGCAAATCCGTTAGAGATTGAAAGCCTTAATAAATCGTCATCCTATCCTGAATCCGAACAAACCTCAACTGAGTCGCATTTTTCTATAATAGAGCGAGTACAAATACTGCTACCCTTTACCCAATCTTAAAAAAGACATTAGAAACTAAAAACAGGAAACCCAAAAAGACCGGAAACTGTCAGCCATCGAGAGAAAAACAAAAAAACCGATCGCAACCCCCCCCAAAATATGGTATGTCCATCGTAAGGAGGGTTAATCCCAAAGACCAATATTTTTATCGCTAGAGAAAAAAGCTCAACCCGGCACCAGGAGAACACAGGGATGGTTAATTTAATGGTTCAAAACGAAAGCGAGTCCTTATTGGAGATTCCAGCCGATCGCGCGGGAGAATTCAATCTAGCAGCCATTGACATCGGCACCAACTCGATCCATATGGCGATCGCGCGCATTCAACCGAGTCTGCCTGCCTTTACCATTATTAACCGCGAAAAAGACACCGTGAGGCTGGGCGATCGCGACCCCAAAACCAAATGTATCACCCCACAAGTCATGAAGCGCGCCTTAGCCACCTTGCGACGCTGTCAGGACTTAGCCGTCAGCTTCAATGTCAAACAGGTAATTGCCGTCGCCACCAGTGCGATGCGCGAAGCACCCAACGGTTCGGACCTGCTACGACAAATTGAATCAGAAATCGGCCTACAAGTCAATGTCATTTCCGGCCAAGAAGAAGCGCGACGCATCTATCTGGGGGTTCTCTCCTGCATGGACTTCCAGAACCAACCCCACGTCATTATCGATATTGGCGGGGGTTCCACAGAGTTAGTATTAGCCGACGGCGACCAACCTCGATTTTTAAGCAGTACCAAAGTTGGCGCAGTCCGCTTAACTCAAGAATTTGTCAAAAACGATCCCCTCAGTTCCGAAGAATTTTGTTACTTGCAAGCCTACATCCGAGGAATGCTCGAGCGTCCCATCGACGAACTGCGCAATCAATTACAAAAAAGCGAACGCCTCAGTTTAATTGGCACATCGGGAACCATTAAAACGCTGGCAACCATTGACGCGATCGCCAAATTCGGCAACGAACCCAATCCTCTTCAAGGATATCAACTGAGTCTATTGGATCTCGAAAATTTAGTCCAGCGCCTTGCCTCCCTCAACTACGAAGAACGGGCGAAAGTTGCAGGAATGGATGCCAAGCGAGCGGAAATTATCGTCGCGGGGGCGATCATTCTTTGGGAAGCCATGAAAATGTTAAATCTCGACTCGCTGACAGTTTGCGAGCGCGCTTTACGCGAAGGAGTCATTGTAGACTGGATGCTAGCCCACGGTTTAATTGAAAACCGCCTGCGCTACCAAAGTGAAATTCGCGAACGCAGCGTGGTCAAGATTGCGCGCAAATATCAAATCAACAAAGAATATAGCGATCGCGTCGCCAGTTTTGCCCTCAGTTTATTCGACCAAACCCAAGGCCATTTGCATCACTGGGGAGCAGCAGAACGCGAACTATTGTGGGCGGCGGCAGTCCTTCACAATGGCGGAATCTACATCTCCCATTCCTCCCATCACAAACATTCCTATTACCTGATCCGCAATGCCGAATTATTGGGATTTAGCGAGCTGGAAATCGAACTGATTGCTAATATTGCCCGCTACCATCGCAAAAGCAAGCCCAAGAAAAAACATCCTAATTTCAATAGCTTGCCGAGCAAACACTATCGATTGCTCGTTTGTCAAATTAGCGCAATTTTACGCCTCGCCGTCGCCCTAGACCGCCGTCAAATCGGTGCAATTCGTCAGATTGACTGCGAGTACAAGTCCGCCGAAAGGGAACTTGTCTTGCATCTTATTCCAGCAGATACGAACGATTCTTGTGAGTTGGAATTGTGGAATTTAAATTATAAAAAAGAATCCTTTGAAGAGGAATTTGGAATAAAAGTCATAGCACAATTAGAACGATAGTTTGTATTTTCTTTATTCTTCATTGTTCTTCATTCGTTATTGTGTTCGAGCAATTTACTTCCCAACGCATCGCCACATCCGGCGCGACCATTAACCTCGTCATTGGAGGTCAAGGACCGCCGCTTCTATTACTTCACGGCTATCCCCAAACTTATGTAATGTGGCACAAAGTTGCACCCATATTAGCCCAACAGTTTACAGTGGTTTGTTCGGATTTGCGCGGCTACGGAGATAGCGAGAAACCCCCAAGCGATCGCGCCCACCAAACCTATTCAAAGCGCGCAACGGCACAAGATCAAGTAGAAGTGATGGCTGCTTTAGGCTTCGATCGCTTTTTCGCCGCCGGTCACGATCGCGGCGGACGAGTATTGCATCGTCTCCTCCTCGACTTTCCCCACTGCGTCGAAAAGGCAGCCGTCCTCGATATTGTACCCACGCGCAAGATTTTTGAAACCGTCGATCGCCAACTGGCAACAGCCTATTCTCACTGGTTTTTCCTGATCGAACCCTACGATCTCCCGGAACGTTTAATTGGCAGCGATCCCGAATTTTACTTAAAAGCCAAGTTACGACAGTGGAGTGGCGATGCGGAGGCTTTTACCCCAGAGGCGGTTGCCCAGTACGTTCGCTGTTTTCGCGACCCCGCTACCATTCATGCCAGTTGCGAGGACTATCGCGCCGCCGCCTCCATCGACCTCCAACAGGAAGCCGAAGACCGCGATCGCCCCATTCAATGCCCCCTTCTCGTTCTTTGGGGAGCAAAAGGGGTGATGCAACGTTGCTACAATGTGCTGGATACCTGGCGCGAACGAGCGGTTGATGTTCGAGGCCGCGCACTTCCGGCGGGTCATTTCTTACCGGAGGAAGTTCCCACAGAAACCACTCGGGCCTTAATTGAATTTTTTAAGGAATCTCAATAGATTTTAAGCTTGAGCCATGCGGTTCTGGCTGTACATCAAGATGATGATAGCGCGATCGCGGATTACTTTGCAATCCGCCAAAACTTTTAATATCCATCGTCTCTCGAAGCGGAATTCAGAAATCTGTAGGGTGTGCTCTTCGCAGCGTAACACACCTTTGTCGCTTTTAACTAAAGCGGCGATGCTGCCTTACTTTGCCTTTAATAAGAACAAAGCATTTATCATTGTTGCATTTTTGAACAAAGCATATTATGATATAGCAAGAGAAGGCGACCTGCCTGCAAGCTGAATCGCCTTCTCTGGGGAAACCCCCCGATGTCAAGTTCTAGTAACAAACGAGGAGTCAACGATGTCCATTTTACCGAATAATCCTGAAAACGCTTCGGTTCCCCTCCACCAACAACTTTCTCAATGCACCACTCGACTGTTGGCAATGCACTCATTTGCGTGCGTTCTTCACAGCGCCGTCTTGTACGAACAAGACAAGTTTATCCACATTGCCCACGAAATTCCCTACGACCATGTCCTTAAATATATGCAAGAGGAGTTACTCGATATTCTCGAGGCGGTGGGAAAAGTACAAAATGCTTTAGACCCAGAGTTGCAACATCGGCGCTCGAGTCGTTAAGTTTTTCGTTGCCCCGATTCCACTTTTTCGGGGCAAAATTTGTTTGGGATAATTTGGGAATTTACGGTTGACAATTGACGCTGGATGTGAAACAGAAGCCGAACAATTCTTAAGTTCCAACCGTGCTGTTTATAACGCGACAAATTTGTCTTTTGTAGAGCCACAGTAGCGCAGCAAGCAATACGAGGAAAACTCCGACTAATCCGTAAGTCGCTGTCATCCCCAAGCTTTCTCTAACGGGTTGAGAAACAATGGGCGAGAGAAACTGACCCAAAAACATAAACGTGGTTAATCCTCCTAATGCTCTTCCTCGTAAAGCGTCTGGAACTTCGTTTGCCGTCCAGACATTCAGATTGGGCATCATTAAACCCAAGCCAATTCCGGTTGGAATCAATACCAGAAGTATGAGCCAGTAACGATTGACCGCCCCAATACCAATATAACCCAGTCCGATGAGTCCAAAGGCGATCGCCAAAATTTTAATAAAACTTAAGCGCTTTTTGAACCGGCCATAGTTCATCGAAGCAAAAGCGCTGAAAAGAGTAGAAAACGCGATCGCGAGTCCGGTTTGAGTTCCCCCTGCTCCTGAAATCTGCTCCAGATAGAAAGGCAACTGTACTGGAATCAAGTAAAAGACAATTTGCTGTAACAGTACCGAAGCATATATCAGCACCAGCAACTTAATGGGAAGCTTTGCCGTAGGAATTGTACTCGCATCTGCGGCATTTGTTTCAGTCCGCGATGGCTCGTATAAAGCAAACGCAATACCCGGAATCAATAGCCACGAAAATAGGTAAATCAAAAAAGGGAAACGCCAGTTCAAGTCAGCAATAAAGCCGCCCGTCGAGAGAAATAAAACGCCGCCAAAGCCCATAAATGCTGCTTGTAAACCCATAAAATTTGCCCGCGCATCGCCTTGATAGTAATCCGCAATCAACGTCGTTGCACTCACCATCACCCCCGCCACTGCCAGTCCCAATAGCGCCCGTCCCGCGAGAATTGTAAAAACCGAATTTAGCACAAAGCCGGAACTGCCAGCAAAGCCATAAAGAATAGCCGCACCCAACAGTAAAGGTTTGCGACCAATTTTATCGACCAGTTGTCCAGCAATCGGCGAACCAATAACAATAAAAAGAGCGGGCATTGTCAGCACCAAACGCACCCAAAATTCGGCATTTTCGACCGTTGAAAAGTGCGCTTGCATCGCCGGAAGAGAAGGCGCAATTGTCGCTCCTGACATTACTGTGAGCGTACTAACGAGTAAGAGTGTCGCTTTAGCAGGTAGCGAGTTGGACGTTGAATGGGTCATATATATAGCGTTTTTATTTGAGATGTAAATCAGGATTCCCGGAAATAGGGAATAGAGTGCTTTATCAATTAATAATTAATAACTAATAATTAATAATTTATGAATTGGGTCTAAAATCTCTTCGTCAAGGAAGAAAAGGATACGGGCAGTCGTAGGTTTCACGGGGTTTACAAGGTAAGGATAAGTACTTAAACAAAATAGATTACTCCCGACACCCGCCCAGAACTCCCACTGTGCCTCAGTCCTCAAGAGGCGCTATGTGTAATTAATTTTGGCTAGGTACTTAGGTAATTATTCATTATTCATTAAACTCAACTTATTTTGCATCTTCCAAGAAAGGATAATCTGTATATCCCTCCTCGCCGCTGCCATAAAATGTTCTCGAATCGGGCTCGTTTAAGGGTGCGTTTAGCTTGAAACGTTTGGGTAGGTCTGGATTTGCTAAAAACAACTTTCCAAAGGAAACCAGTTCTGCATTTCCCTCGGCTAAAGCAGTATTGGCTGTTTCTTGGGTATAGTTTCCATTGGTTATTAATGTCCCTTGATAAACCGGTCGAAATAAAGGCGTAACGGGATTAAGGACATCTCGATTGTTCAAATCAATTTCGTTGGGTTCCATTAAATGAACATAGGCTAAACCCATTGGATTGAGAGTCTCAAGCACATAACTAAAGGTCGCTTGAGGAGTGGAGTCAACCATGCCATAAAATGTATTGCTGGGCGAGAGTTTAATACCGACGCAGTTTGCCCCCCAAACGCTCGCAACCGCCTCGACAACTTCCAACAAAAATCGCGCGCGGTTCTCAATTGGTCCCCCGTACTCATCGGTTCTTTGATTGGAACCATCTTGAAGAAATTGATCGATAAGATAGCCAAATGCGCCATGCAATTCAACGCCGTCAAAACCAGCCGTCTTTGCATTTTTAGCCCCAGTCCGAAACTGCTCGATAATTTCAGCAATTTCGTCCTTTTTGAGAGCGCTCGGCGTAGGAATTGCCACCTTCCCTGCGGGAGTATGTAACTTGCCCGGGGCCGCGATCGCGCTGGGTGCAACTGGCTGTTTTCCGTCTAATAGGGAGGGATGGGAAACTCTGCCGCAGTGCCACAATTGTAAGAAAATCTTCCCGCCTGCCTCGTGTACCGCATCGGCGATTTTCTGCCATCCTTCTATTTGCTGGGACGAGTAAATTCCCGGACAATTCATATACCCGTTACTCAGAGGCGAAACCATTGTACATTCGGTAACGAGCAAACCAGCAGAGGCTCGTTGAGCGTAGTAGGTTGCCATCAGAGGTTGAGGAATGCTGTCAATAGCCCGGAGTCTCGTCATCGGTGCCATTACCATGCGGTTGGGGAGAGAGTAGGAACCGAGATCGACAGGGGAGAAAAGATTGATATTCATGCTTTGATGTTTAAACGCATCGCGATCGTATAAGAAATGAAGCCTTAAGGAAATCAGAATTTTCACGAAAAATCTAGCCTTCAGCTTCTAATTTACCTTAAGCGTGAATTGGTATTAAACTTTTCGTTTCCGTTTACGGCGGCGGCGCAAAGGCGATGTAAACAGGGCTGGAATTGTAGAAATTAACAACAACACTGGAATAACTTCCAACCGTCCCATCCACATAAACAGCGTCAAAGTCATCTTCGCCATCCAAGGCATATCGGGAGCAACAATTCCCGTCGATAAACCCACGCCCCCCAACGCCGAAGCCACTTCAAAAAAGATATCTTCTAAGGGATAATCGCGCGCAACTGTTTGTAGCAAAACGAACATTCCAAAGGCGATCGCCCACAGCCACAAAACCGCTAAAACAGACGCAGCTTCGACGCGACGAGTCGCTTCCGTTTCGCTCAAAACATCTCCGTCCAATTCGTAGCGCATCACTTGGTGAGGGCGCAATTTGATGCGTTGAATTCGCCACAGAATCGCTTTATACAAAGAAACAACGCGGTTGAGTTTCAAACCCCCCGCTGTGGAGCCTGCCGCGCCGCCCATTACCATTGCAACACCCAATAAAAGTTTAGCGCTTGCCGTCCATTCCCCCACTTTCACCGTATTAAAGCCGCAAGTTCCCAATGCAGAAGCCCATTGAAAGAAGCTATTGCGCCACAACCAAGTGCTGGTGTGGGCATAGTTAGCCCACACCAATAAAACTGTCCCAACACTCAGTAATATCCAGAGGGCGCGGTGTTCGGCGTTGTCCCAAAGGGCGGTAATCTTTCCTTTGCGCAGGAGGCGATAGTGAACGGGGAAACTAATGCTGCCGGCAATCATAATCGCAACAACGGCCATTTGAATGTTCGCCGGATAAGCGCCAATGCTGTCGTCGCGGACGCTAAACCCGCCGGTTGAAATACCTGTCATGCCGTGATTGAGCGCTTCCCACCACGGCATTCCTACCGCGCGCAATAATAAGATACTAGCGGCGGTGTAGAGGAGATAAATCCACCAAATTTTTTGGACTGTGGCGCGTACGGTGAGGGCGATGGTTTTGTCTCGTCCTTCTGCACTGTACAGTTGAGAGGCATCGGTGGTGGGTTCGAGAAGGGAGACGACGAGAACAATCACTCCTACGCCGCCAATCCATTCGATGAACGAACGCCACCATTGCAGACTGCGGGGCAATTCGCTGGAGTGAATGGCCATTGTCAAGCCGGTGCTGGTGAAGCCGGAGAAGGCTTCAAAGACGGCGTTGAGGGGGTCTTTAAAGGCGATAATGGTGGGGGTGGTGTTGACATCGGTGGCGATCGCATTCGAGGCGATTTCCAGGAAGGGAATGGCGGCAAAAATAGGGATCGCTCCCCAGGCGAGAGCGACGATAATTAAGGCGTAGCGCGGGGGTGCGGATCTGGCTTTGCGGAAGCGCCAGAAGAAGAGTTGTCCCAGGAGGAGGGGTGCGATCGCGGCCAGAAGAAAGGGGCGTAGGGCGTAGGTTTCTCCTAACAACAGGCAGATGGGGATTGAGAGGAGAGCCATGATTCCGGGAACGTGCAAAAATAAGGCGAGATCCCGCAAGATTGTTTTATAGTAGCCTCTCATTGGCTGTCCTCCCCGGGTTCGAGGATATTGACTAACGCTCGGGCGACAATTTTTTCGGGATGGGTGAGGACTCGCACTCCCAGACGCTCGAACATGGCTTGGTGCTTGCTTTCGGCAATAGTGGCGATTAGGGTTTCTACGCCGTTTTCTTTGCCTAAAACCATTGCCATTAAGTTGGTTGAGTCGTCTTCTGTGGTGGCGATAATGGCATCGGCGCGTTTGACTCCGGCTTCGTCGAGAATGTCTCCGCTGGCAATGTCGGCGTTGTATACGTCAATGTCGTATTTTTGGATGATGTTGCGCGCGAGTTCGCTATCTTTTTCAATGAGCGCGACTTTGTGGCCGCGATCGCGTGCAATTTCTACTAAACCGGCTGCCACTTTTCCTGCCCCGACGATAATCAAATACATGAGTCATTCAATTTAATTTTTAAGGATTGTTGCGAAAATAATTGCAAGCTTTAGGGTATCGAAAGTTAGAGGGAAATTCATCACTCTAAAGAGATAAATACGGCACGCGATCGCGTCGCATTTAGACTTTGAATTTTCACAGTTTTACGGATATCGCTACAAATCCAGACGAAATTACCGAATTTCAAACTTTCTTAATATTCATTATTCTTAACATTAGTCATATTACAAAACTTCCGACCTAAGAGAGAACTACGGGGATGCCAATGAAATTAGTCAGTTGGGAACGATTTCAAGAAATCAACCACCTCAAGCAAGAAATCAATCGTTTATTTGACCGGATTTCGTCGTCTGCGGAGCCGAGAGCAACCGAATATAATGTAGGAATCCCATCGATTGAAATCCAAGAAAATAACGATACCATTTGGCTCAAATTGGAAATTCCCGGAGTATCCGCCGAACAGCTCGATATTCAAGTGAGTCAGCAGCACGTTTCAGTGCGAGGTCAGCGTCCCTTTCCTGAAAATCTAGGGAGCCAAACTCAAATTCGGAGCGAATTTTACTATGGAAAAATTGAGAGAAACATTGCTTTGCCCGCCCTAATCCAACCCGAGCGGACAATCGCCGATTGCAAACATGGAATTGTCCATTTAAAGCTCATCAAACAACAAAAAAATCATCGAAAAGAGAGTGGTGAAAGCAAAAATGTCTTGTCTGTCTTCAAGGGCAATTGTTCCGACCGCCGCAGACCTTGAATCCATAATATTGAGAAGGTTGACCATGAACTCAAACGCCATTATTACCGCAGAAAACGTCGATCTGACCAACTGCGATCGCGAAGCCATTCACATCCCCGGTTCGATCCAACCCCACGGGGTTCTCCTCGCGCTCGAGGAAAGCGAACTCAAGATTTGCCAAGTCAGTACCAATACCTTAAACGTACTCGGATTATCACCCGAAACCCTGCTGGGAACGACGCTACACCGCTGGCTAGAAGAGCGCCATATCGACGCGCTCAACTCCCATCTACGCCGCGATTTTGAAACCGTCAATCCCCTAAAACTGACCTTCAATTCGTCTCCACAAACCTTCGACGCGATCGCGCACCGCAACGACAACCTACTCCTCCTCGAACTCGAACCCACCTCCATTGCTGAGACTGCCGACTTTTTCACCTTTTACCAATGGGTGAAAAGTCCCATTCAGCAGATGCAACAAACCTCAACTCTCAGAGAAATAGGCGAAGTTGTTGTCAGGGAAATTCGTAAAATTACGGGATTCGATCGCATCATGATCTATCGCTTCAACGAAGACGGCGTGGGTCGAGTCATTGCCGAAAATAAGCGAGAAGACCTGGAATCTTTTCTCAATTTGCACTATCCCGAAACCGACATTCCCAAACAAGCGCGAAAACTTTATTTCCTCAACTGGTTGCGCCTCATTCCCGATATTGCCTACCAACCCTCATCCCTCGTCCCCCAACTCAACCCCATCACCGGCGAACCTTTAGACTTAAGTCAAGCGGTTCTGCGTAGCGTTTCTCCCATTCACGTCGAATACTTACGAAACATGGGCGTAACTGCTTCGATGTCCATTTCCCTCCTCGATGGCGAAAAATTATGGGGACTCGTCGCTTGCCATCACGATTCGCCCAAATTCATTCCCTGCGAAATTCGTACAGTTTGCGAATTTCTCGGTCAGGTGATGTCGTTGGAAATTGCGACCAAGGAAAAGGGCGACGACCGAGAGTATACAATAAGGATTGGTTCAGTTCAGTCGCAACTCATCGCAGCGATTTCTCAATCCAATGACTGGATTTCAAGTTTGAATAATAACTCGGTCAATTTACTCCAACTGGTTGGCGCAAGTGGAGTGGCTTTATTATCGGGAGAGACTTTAACTTGTATCGGTCAAACGCCTGGTTCGTCGGAAATTCGCGAACTTATCCCTTGGCTGGAAACTCAACTGTCCGACGAACCCATCTATCATACCCATTCCCTCGCCAAGGTCTATCCCCCCGCTGAAGCTTATGGGGCAACGGCAAGCGGACTGCTGGCCCTTTCGATTTCTCAGTCCCAGCAGTTGTATATTTTGGCCTTCCGTCCGGAGGTTTTGCAAATCGTTAATTGGGGTGGAAATCCGAATAAACCTGTTGAAGTTGCCTCTAATGGAAAGACGTATCTTTCTCCCCGTAAATCCTTTGCCCTGTGGCAAGAGACGGTGCTTTTTCAGTCGTTACCTTGGAAGCTCTGCGAAATTGAAGCGGCGCTGGAGTTGCGCAATGCGATTGTGGGCATTGTGCTGCGCCAAGTGGACGAGTTGGCGCGGGTGAACCGAGAACTGGAACGCAGCAATCAAGAGTTGGATGCTTTTGCCTATATTGCTTCTCACGATTTGAAGGAACCGCTGCGAGGAATTCATAATTATTCCAACTTTTTGCTCGAAGATTATGGCGAAATTCTCGATGAAGAGGGCGCGTCTAAGTTGCAAACGTTGGTTCGTCTGACCCAACGTATGGAGGATTTGATCGAGTCGCTGCTGCATTTTTCTCGGTTGGGGCGCATTGAATTGAGTCTTAAATCGGTTGATTTAAACGATTTGCTTCATCATTATGTTCTTGATATTCTTAGAGCGCGGGTACAAGAAAGTCAAACGGAAATTCGCATTCCCCGACCGTTACCGATGGCCCTATGCGATCGCGTTCAAACCAGCGAGTTATTGACCAATTTAATTGGCAATGCGATGAAGTACAACAATAAATCTCAAAAATGGGTGGAAATTGGCTATCTCGACCCCGATGAGGCACAGTCCAAAGCGAATTATGTTTTCTATGTGAAGGATAACGGAATTGGCATTCGCGATCGCCATTTTGATTCGGTTTTTCGGATTTTTAAGCGCTTGCACGCCCGCGATCGCTATGGCGGCGGTACGGGAGTGGGCTTGACTATTTCCAAAAAAATTGCCGAACGTCACGGCGGCGACCTGTGGCTCGAGTCGAAGTATGGAGAGGGGACAACTTTTTACTTTACTTTGGCTCCATCTACCTAAAGACAGTTGGAATTTCCGGGGAGTCAGCTAGTATTTACTTTACTTTTACTCCACCTACCTAAAGACAGTTGGAAATTTCCGGGGAGTCAGCTAGTATTTACTTTACTTTTACTCCATCCACCTAAAGAAAGTCGGAAATTTCCGGGGAGTCAGCTAAAACAGATTTACTATTCTTTACAATAGAAATAAATTTAGCCGACCCCCATTTAAACAATTAATATGCTCGACCCGAGAACCAAGCCACTTTTAGTCATTGAAGATAGCGACGAAGACTTTGAAGCGCTCAAGCGCATGATGTCTCGCTCGACCTTTGCGATCCCGGTGTATCGCTGTAGCGATGGAGATGAAGCCTTGGATTTCCTCTACCGCGAGGGGGAATACCGCGATCGCGCCGAAGTCCAGCGCCCATCAATGATTCTGCTCGATCTGAACTTACCCGGCACCGACGGACGGGAAATTCTCGAGCAGATCAAGCAAGATAGTTCCCTAAAAACGATTCCCGTTGTCATCTTTACCACTTCTTCTAATCCCAAGGATATTGAGGTATGCTATCAAAACGGAGCTAATAGTTATATCCTCAAACCAATGGAGATTGGCCGGCTTAAAAAAGAGGTCAAAACTTTGCTCGACTATTGGTTTGAAACGGTGGTGTTATTGGAGAGCAATTGACTTCAAGTATAGAAAAACGCGACAGGAGTTATGTCTTCGAGCGCTCGTTAAGCATTTTTAAGGAGGGTACGCGGGCGCTAAGTTCTGTATTAATATTGGTAAGAGTGACTGCGAGGAATCGGGTGCGGCAGAGCGTCGCGGTTCGCGCAAATGCTTATGAGCGAGACGCAACGAACTATTTTAATTATCGATGACTCCTCCGAAGATCGAGAAGCATATCGGCGCTATTTACTGAAAGAAGAACGATATCGATACGTCATTTTTGAGGAAGAATACGGAGAGAAGGGCTTGCAATTGACCCGCTCGCTTCATTTCGACGCAGTGCTGCTGGACTTTTCCCTACCCGATATGGACGGATTGGAATGCTTGCGAGAGTTGCGCAATCGGTACGATAGCATCCGGCTACCCGTCATTATGCTGACGGGACAGGGGAGCGAGGAAATTGCAGTGGCAGCACTCAAAAACGGCGCGCAGGACTATTTAGTCAAAGATCGAACGACTGCCAATAATTTACGGATCGCCATGCGCAGCGCCATCGAACGCGCGCGCCTGCGCCAACAACTCCAACGAAGCGAAACTCGCTTTCAACGGTTGGTGGAGTCTAATGTCATCGGCATCTTTATCAGCGACTTACAGGGGAATTTGACCTATGCCAACGGTGCGTTTGTGAAGATGCTGGGCTACGACAAAGAGGAAATTCAAGGGGAACAACGGGTGTGGGGCGATTTGGTGCCGCCCGAGCGCGCCTTTTACGACGAAGAGGCGCTCGAACAACTGCGAGAGTCGGGCTCGTTTGCGCCCTTTGAGAAGGAGTATTGCCATAAAGATGGTTCGTCTATTCCCGTTTTACTCGGCGGCGCGCTGCTGGAGGAAGAGGAAAAAGTCATTGCCTTTGTCGTCGATATTAGCGATCGCAAAGCCGCCGAACAGAAGATGCGCAAGGCCCTCGAACAGCAAAAAGAACTTAACGAATTGAAGTCCCATTTTGTGTCGATGGTATCCCACGAATTTCGCAACCCCCTCACGACGATTTCAGGAGGGACGCAAATGCTCCTGAACTATGCCGAGCGCCTGGACGAGAAAAAAAGGCAGAGCATCTTACAGCATATTTATAACGCGGTTAAAAAAATGCTTGAATTGCTCGAAGATGTGTTAATTATTGCACGTTCGGGTTCCGGCAAGCTGAAATTAGAACTCCAATCCCTCGATTTGGAAGTTTTTTGTCGAGAGTTGAGCGAAGAACTGCGCATGGGAATCGGGGCAAAACACGAGCTTGAATTTGTCTACCAGGGGCAGCAAAATGCGACGCTCGACCGCAAATTGTTACGCTATATCTTGACAAATATTCTGTCGAATGCTTTTAAGTATTCGCCCAAAGGCAGTTCGGTTAGCTTTGAGGTTAACTGTCAGCCGAGGGAGGTTTTCTTTCGCATTCAGGACCAAGGTATGGGAATTCCCCAGCGCGATCGCTCAAAATTGTTTGAATCGTTTCAGCGCGCGAGTAATGTGGGAAGTATCCCCGGAACAGGACTGGGGTTGGCGATCGCGAAACAGTGTTTGGACGTACATGGCGGCTGGATCGCCCTCGAGAGCGAATTGGGTACGGGAACCACTGTCGAGTTCGCGCTGCCCAGTTGGAATTAAAGGGGAGAGGGGGTGATGGGGTGATGGGGAGAGGGGGTGATGGGGTGACGGGGTGGCGGGGTGATGGGGTGAATAACTATTTACTGAAAGCTGACGGCTGACGGCTGAAAGCTGAAACCGTACCTTGTATCCGTCTAAAGATAGATTTACGCGATCGCTACAGTAGTCATTCAGAGAAGTGATGAAATACCATCGGAGAGTGCAGACCTCAGTCAGTATTAACCTTTCTTAATTACCAAGTAGTTTTGTTCTACAATCGAAACAGTATTTCAATCTCGCAAACTCAGAACCGCGACGGGAAGCTGGGACAGCAGCAGGTAGCCATGACTCGCAAGCAACGCAAAATTTTAATTGTTGACGATTCGCCAGAAGACCGCCAAACCTATAAACGTTACCTGCTCCAAGACCAAAGATACTCCTATGAAATTTGGGAAGAGGAGTGCGGCGAGGAGGGTTTAGAACGATGTTTGCAGCACCAATTCGATGCGATTGTACTCGACTTTATGTTACCCGATTTTGACGGGTTAGAATTCTTGAAGGAATTGCACGAGCGCGAGCCGAAAAATCATCCTCCTGTAGCGATCTTAACCGGACAAGGGAATGAGAAAGTCGCCGTAGCTGCGCTGAAAGCGGGTGCAGAGGACTATCTGGTCAAGAAAGATACCACCCCTTTTGGCATTTGTTACGCCCTCGACAGCGTTATCGAACGGAAACAACTGCAACAAAAGCTAGCGCGATCGCAAGAACGCAGGCAATTGAGTGCCGAGATCGCGCTGCGAATTCGTCAATGTTTGAATCTCGGCGAATTGCTCGAGGCGACGGTGACTCAAGTGCGCCAACTCCTCGAATGCGATCGCGTTGTCGTTTACCAGTTTAAACCCGATTGGTCTGGCGAAGTGGTTGCTGAATCCTTGGGAAGCGGTTGGACATCCGCACTCGATCGTTCGATTAACGATATTTGCTTTCAACAAGGTTCGGGAGAAGACTATCGACAGGGAAAGACCCGCGCGATCGCCAATTTGTATGAAGCGAATTTAAGCGAATGTCACATTAAAATGCTCGAGCAATTTGAGGTCAAAGCCAACTTAATTGTGCCAATTTTGCTCACCGCAGAAATCCAGCTTTCTGTATCTGCAACCATAGAACCCTCTCCCTGTCGATTGTGGGGACTGCTCATTGCTCATCAATGTTCTGACATTCGCACTTGGCAAACTGAAGAGTTGGAATTGCTCAATGATTTAGCCGTACAAATTGCGATTTCTATTCACCAAGCACAACTATTTGAAAAATTGCAAATTGAGTTAAAAGAAAGACATAAATTAGAAGAAGAAAGAGAACAACTTGTGATTCGGCTCCAAGAAAGCATTGAGCGGTTTGAGTTAGCCGCAGCAGCCGTTAATTGCGTGATTTACGACTGGGATATTTCTAAGGATATTGTCAAACGGACAAAAGAATTGAGCCAGGTTTTGGGTTACAAAGTCGAAGAGACAGAACCCACTCGTCATTGGTGGAATCAACGAATTCATCCCGACGATTTGCCATGCGTTCGAGAGAAGGTGGGCGATATTTTTGAACCCGGCGATGGTCTTCACTACGCCGTTGAATATCGCATTCGTCGCAAAGACGAACGCTACATCCACGTTCTCGACTGCGGTATGGTTTTGCGCGACGAAAAGGGGGTTCCCTTGCGCGTTGTTGGGAGTACGAGAGATATTAGCGATCGCAAACAAGCGGAGTTGGAAATTCGCAAATCTCTCGAACGGGAAAAGGAACTGAACGAACTGAAATCTCGTTTTGTGTCAATGGTTTCCCACGAATTTCGCAATCCCCTTAATAGCATTGGCGGCATGGCTCAAATGCTTCAACTTTACAATGAAACATTGCCAGAGTTGAAAAAGCAAGAACTATTTGGACGAATGCAACAAGGAATCGAGCGCCTCGTTCAACTATTAGATGATGTTCTTGTGATTGGTCGAGCTGATGCAGGTCGGTTACAGTTTTTACCCGCACCGTTAGAGGTAGAAAAGTTTTGTAGAAGCTTGCTTGGGGAAGTGCAAATGGGCGAAGCTCAAATTCACAAGATCGACTTTGTTTATTTAGGCGAAAAAAAAGCGATTGTTGATGAGAAATTACTTCGGCACATTTTAGTTAATTTGCTTTCTAATGCCCTGAAATACTCGCCCGAAGAGAATGCAGTTCGCTTTAATGTAAGTCACGATGGTCATGAAATTACCTTTGAAATAGAAGATTTTGGAATCGGCATTCCTGCAAAAGATTTACCCCACTTATTTGATGCGTTTCACCGCGCTAGTAATGTCAAACAAATTAAAGGGACGGGATTGGGATTGGCGATTGTTAAACAGTGTGTCGAAATCCACGGCGGTCAAATTGTCGTTCAAAGCGAAGTGGGTAAAGGAACAATATTTACGGTTACGATTCCGTGTAGCTAGTTTTTTAGGTTATGATAGTCACTTCTTTTACGGTCGAAAATTTTCGCTGTTTTAAAAAACTGGAGGTTGAACCGTTAGAGCGAATTAATTTGATTGGGGGAATGAATAATTTAGGAAAGACCGCGCTTTTAGAAGCAATTTATCTCCATTTTGGCTTAAACAAGATGGAATTACCTCTGTTCCTCAACCAAAATCGCGGCATGGAAACTCGAAGCCTGGATTTGGAGGAAATTTGTAATTGGTTATTTTATGAAAGACAAGTTAGTGAAACTATTCAGACTATAGCAGTTTTTGATAATAGTTATAGCGCGCTGATATTAGGCTTAGTCGCTTCTAGCGAAATCGGTGTTTATCTTTCACAAAGTCGATTGCCCAGTATAGGATTGAGACAGAAAAAATTAAGTTTGGCATACAGAAATAAGGAAGGAATGGTAACGAATTGGCGTATATTCCTTGAATATGAAAAGGGAGAATCAGATAAAACTAAATTAAATATCGAAACTGTTAAAGGAAAAATGGGCATTCTTCCACCTTTATTTTTTTTAGATACAGATCGTGTATCTTCGCGAGAAAATATCGAATGGTATAGCGAACTAGAAGAAAAAAGAAAAGATACAGAGATTATAGAAACTTTGAAATTGATCGAGCCTCGCTTGCAAGAATTATCAATTTTAGTTAAAGGTCGCACGCCCACACTTTATGCCGATCTTAACATGGATTATCTGATGCCTCTCCCCTTATTTGGGGAAGGAATGGAACGTTTGCTTTCAATTGTTCTCGCGATCGCGAACGCACCGGGAGGCATTGTTTTAATTGACGAAATTGAAAATGGATTGCATCATTCAGTTTTAGTCAAAGTGTGGCAAGCGATCGCGGATGCGGCGAGGCGATCGGATACTCAAGTTTTTGCAACCACTCATAGTTTAGAATGTATTCGTGCCGCGCACCAAGCTTTTTCAACAAGCGATCGCTACGATTTTCGCTACCATCGTCTCGAACGAGTGCAAAACGAAATTAAAGCGATGACTTACGATAAAGAAGCAATTGAAACCTCAACGGAAATGAATTTAGAAATGCGCTGATGAACGATCCGGTAACACAACTTACTCATCCCAAACTCCTCATTGGCGAAGGTTCTGACGATCTGCGCTTTTTGCAAGCTTTTTTGAAATTTCTCGAAATTGGCGATGTGCAAGTCGAACAGTACGGAGGTAAAGGAAATTTATCGAGCTATTTAAAAACGCTAAAATTACTCCCCGGTTTTTCAAAATTAGTCTCTTTAGCGATTACGAGAGATGCTGACAAACAAGCGAATCGCGCTTTTCAGAGTATCTGCGGTTTCTTAAAAAATCGCGGTTATGCGACCCCTACAAAAGTCGAACAAGTTAAACCTGGCACTCCAAATATCAGTGTTTTTCTATTTCCAGATGGCACAAATCCAGGTATGCTTGAAGACCTATGCTTATCTTCTGTAAAAAACGACCCCGCTATGACTTGTATCGACGGCTATTTCGAGTGCGTTGAACAGCAAGCATCCAGACAACCGAAGAATATGGCAAAGGCGAAACTTCACGCTTTTTTAGCCTCGCAAACTAAACCCAGTCTCCGATTAGCCGAAGCAGCAGAAAAAGGAGTATGGAAATGGGATAGTCCTGCCTTCGATCGTCTCAAACAGTTTTTACAATCGATATAAGCAATGCCTAATTTTCAAACTGTCGCACTCCTGTCAACCATCACTTCTCTCCTCATTTGGATTGTTTTAGTCTTCTTTTGGGGACAATTTTGGCGATGCAATCAACAATTGAATATCAATCCTTCCCAACCCGGTTTCAAAAGGGAGGAATTAGAAAAAACAGTTTGCGCGGTAATCCCAGCGCGCAACGAGGCAGAAGTATTACCAAAAACCTTGCGATCGCTTCTTCAACAAACCTATCCAGTAACAGCAATTTTAGTGGATGACGGAAGTCGCGACGGAACGGCAGCAGTTGCTAAAGAAGTTGCAGAGTCGTTGGGAGTTGAAGTTTCTGATATCGATCGTTCTTCTGAAACTACCTCAAATCTTCTCAAAAAAGATAGACCTAAACTATACATTCTTCCTTCTCAACCGCTTCCCACAGGATGGACGGGTAAGTTGTGGGCCTTAGAACAAGGAACGCGCTATGCAAGTACGCTAAATCCTCCTCCCGATTATCTCTTACTCGCCGATGCAGATATCGATCGCGTTCCCGAAAATGTAGAAAGTTTGGTAACAAAAGCGACAGAAGAAGAGCTAGATTTAGTGTCATTAATGGTATTGCTACGCTGTCATAGCTTTTGGGAAAAATTACTCATTCCCGCCTTCGTCTTTTTCTTCCAGAAATTATACCCCTTCCCTTGGGTTAACAATCCACATCGTTCTACCGCAGCCGCAGCAGGAGGTTGTATTTTAATGAAACGGGAAGTGTTAGAACGAATTGGCGGAATTGAATGTATCAAAACGGCTTTAATTGACGACTGTGCTTTGGCGAAAGCGGTTAAAAGTAGCCACCCGCAGTCTAAGATTTGGCTGGGACTAACCCACTCTGCTTATAGCGTGCGTCCCTACGATTGTTTGGAGACAATTTGGGATATGGTGGCGAGAACTGCCTTTACTCAACTGAACTATTCGCCTGGGTTGTTGGTAGGAACATTAATAGGGATGATTTTAGTTTACATTGTGCCTCCCGTTGGGGCAATTGGAGGCAGTTTAACCGGACATTGGGAAATTGCGATCGCGGGATTTTTGTCTTGGTTTTTGATGAGTGTTGCCTACTTTCCCACCGTTCGCTTATATCAACGTTCTCCCCTATGGGCCCTAGCTTTACCCATTATTGCTCTATTATACGCCCTGATGACCTTCGATTCGGCTTTGCGCCATTGGCAGGGACGCGGCGGGAGTTGGAAGGGAAGAGTGTATTCTGAGTTATGAGTTATAAGTTATGAGTTATGAGTTATGAGTTATGAGTTATGACTAACAATACTGCTGCAAAACTTCCATTGTTTGTCGTCCGGTTTTTTCCCAACTAAATAAACTAGCGCGTTTTAAGCTGAGTTGGACGAGTTGCGATCGCGTTTCTCCATCCTCCAACAATAATTGCATCGCTGCACGAATTTCTCCTACAGCGTAGGGATCGACTAAAATGGCAGCCTCGCCAGCCACTTCGGGTAATGAGGAACAATTTGAGGTAATGACTGGCGTACCGCAAGCCATTGCTTCGAGAACGGGGATACCGAAGCCTTCCCATAGCGAGGGAAACACTAAGGCGATCGCGCGATTTAAAAGAAGAGGAAGTTGTGCGTATGGGACGTATTCTAAAAATTGGACGCGATCGCTAACTTCCAACTCTTGTGCCTGTTGCTGTAATGCAGGCGTATAGCGCGGATCGCAAGCACCCGCTATCCACAGTTGGCAATGCCGATCTCCCAACTTGGCAAATGCTTCGATGACGCGCTGAAGGTTTTTGTAGGGATCGTGTCGTCCGATATAAAGAAAATACGGCCGTTTTGTACTAAAATCTTCCCTAGCTTCTTGGGAAAGTTCCTCATTCAAAGCTTTTTTGGAACTTAAGAGTTGTTGCGCATCCTTTTGACTCGCAATTTCCTCATTCAAAGCTTTTTTGGGACTGAGGGGTTTAAAGTGGTTGCTGTCATAGGCTAAGGGAATGGGCGTTATCTTTTTCGCGGGAATATTCCAAAAGTCAGTAATATCTCTTGCCGTTGCTTGAGAATTACAAATAATATGCTGAGCTTGTGCGAGAACTTGGGGAATATACCAACGAAAGTAGGGAATTAAAGGCGATCGCGCGAACAATTGGGGGAAACGGAGGGGAATTAAATCGTGTACCATAACAACGAAGCGACTCTTACGGTAAAGTGGCGCTTCGGGAACGGGAGAAAAGATGAGAGAAGATTGTAATTTCCGATAAATACGCGGCAATTCGACTTGAGTCCACCACAAACGCCGCAAATGTCCTCGACTTCCGTGTGCGGGGGAAAGATTGTCCGCGATCGCATAGCAGCGAAAACCAGAACGCGATCGCGCAATTAACAGCGTGGGATCGAGGGGTTTGAGATGGGGAACGAGATTGTTGGCATAGGTTGTGATGCCAGTAGGTCGATCGAATAGGACGGAAAGGTTAATCAGTACAGTCAAGTTTTAAAGTCAGTCAAGCTTAGTGTTTTTAGGGCAGTTAAGATGCGAAATTAAATTTAATTTTGGCGCTTGCTTTGTGCGTTCTCTCGTGATACTCTATATAATAATGGAAATATTTGAACTCATTTGCAAACGCGACTATTCCCATTATAAAATAATAGTATCCCAAGTCTTGGAAAAAAGCAAGGAAAAATTGTGAAAAATTCAACGCTTGCTCGCGCTCAAAATACTAAATCGCCTATTCAGTATTTCCAGATAAAATATCGCCAGTTGTGGGAAATTGCCTGCTTTCAACAATCTACATTCTCCCCGAACCGGGTCGCGGCGAGGAGTAACATTTTTATATTGAACTTAAAGGAGCGAAAATGCCGCGACCCTACTTCTTTTCTTCTTCCATTCCCCCATTCTTTCCTACAACTTCTCTCCCATCGGTAACCGTTGTTGAAAACTGCCTTCCCCCCGCCTCAACTTTCAACGTTCCCTGCTTCCAACCCAAAGAAACAATGGGCTGTCCCAATACAGTGTTGTACAAATCGAAGTGTTGCGAACGGTCGTAAACGCTACCATTACGCTTAACAATGGGAAGTTCGTTTTCAGAATTATAGGTCAGTTCCAGTCGCGTTCCATCACTTCCTCGAAAATCAACCGTTCCGTTCGCTAAATCCTCCAAATTCAATCGATTCTTTTGGCGAACCGCCTGCTTAAATGCCTCGTAACTGCCGTGAGATTCAACTTCTCCCACCTCCAAAGCAAAACCCGAATACCCTTGACCGATCGCGATCGCGCGCAACATCTGTTCGTCGGGATAGTGCTTCCTTACCTTCTCCTCAACCGGCATTTCTGCATAATCGATCAAATTAATAGGACGCACCGCCAACCACGTCCTTTCCAACTGAAAAAACCAAATTCCCTCCTCAACTTCTCCCTTCGCCCCCTTCGGAACTTGAAACCAAAACGGTTGAGTTGCCGGACGCAACCATAGCAAAAGATTGCGAAATTGCCCAATTTGGTCGCCCCGATTTTTACCCCGTTTCACCCCCTTATCGCCAGTATTTGCTACGAAAAAATCCACCCCGCGTTGAGAATTATAGGCCATTAACTTAAACGGGCCAACATCGCCATCGGCAAAAGCCGCAGCGACACTTCCCATTTGATAGCTGCGTCCGAAAAACTGCGTTTCCCAATAACCCGGTTGGGTATCTCCACCTTCGGTCCAGTTTTCATACATCGGTTTAGTCGCCAGTACCTCAACCGGTTCCTCAAACTCCTTGCGTGCCAGCGATACCACAGCAAGGGGAGGTCGGTAGCGACTGGTAATAAAATGTAACGTATTGAGTTCTGGGTCGGGGTTGGGTTGGGGTGTATCGCCAAAATAGAGGTGAAAAGCGCGCGCGGCATTAGCCCCGTAGACCGTATTTGCCCTGCCATAGTCTCGCTTCGTCGGTCCGCCCCAACCTCCGCGATAATACTTAAGGGCGGCGGCAGTTGACATCCAGTCTAAGGCAGCTTTAGCCAACGCTTTGACTTCGGTATCTTTGGCAAAGTCGTAGAGGTTGAGGTAGGGGGCGAAGGTATGACTGTGGTAAGTTTCCGAGTCCCATTCTCCCATGCCAATGTGGTAGAGCGCCCAGACATACCGTTGAATTTTTTGTTTGTAGCGTTGGCGCACCGCTTCGTTACCCGTTTCCTCTGCCATGAGGTAAACCGAAGTTTCGCGCATGGCACGCAGGTTGTCGGTGTTGCGACTATCTACCCAAAGTCCGCGCCGCTGAATCGCCCAATCTCTGCCCGTTCCATCGCCTTTGCCGTGGAGGGGATGGGGACGGGTAAGGGGGTCTTGTTCGGTCCATTTTTTCGCCCCCTCAAACATCCGTTGTTTGTAAGCGGACCTGAGTTCGTTTCCGAAGAGGAAGTATTTGCGAATTTGTCCTTTGAGAGTGAAGGAAAAGTAGTAGTCGATGCCGTCGGTGTGGGCGTGTTCTTCAGCTTGGGAATCTTCCTGTTGGAGAAAAGCGATCGCGCGCTTTTTATTCCCGGCTAAAAAGTCGAACATCGCTCGAGGATAAGAGCGTTTTTCGTTTTCTTGGGCAGTGTTTCCGTACTCCTTGGGATTGGCATAAAAGCGAATAATTTGGCGGACGCGCTGTTGAAATTCAGCTTCGAGTTGGGGGGTGAAGGGATTTTGCAAATCTTGAGGAATGGGAGACAATTGCAATCCCAAAAGGGTTTCGATATCGGCGGGAGGTTGCATAGCAGAGAGTTGAGGCGAAGGCACAGTAGAATGGGCGCAGTTGGTGGTTGCGATCGCGCTCGTTAAGAAAATGGCGATGGCAAAACCCAATTTAAAGTCGCGTCGCTGAGGCATAGAATAGTTAGAGGCGATAAGACTGTTTCTAGTTTAGGCCATGAGAAGGTTGGCCGCGATCGCCTCCCCCTCAAAGATATGACCCTCGCCCCAGAAATTCAATCCCCTCCCCGCAAGTTACAAAAAGATGTTATCTTTCCCCCAAGCGACCTCTACAGCGACGAACCTCCGTTGGAAAGCGAACTGAATCTGCGACAAATTATCCTGCTGCTTCAATGTCTAGAGCAACTGGCAGCTAAACTGCGGGAGATCAATTTGGAGAACCCCAAAGAAAGTTGTGCATAATTTCAATAAGGTCGCCCTACTTATAGAAAGAGTCGCCGGTTCGAGATGAGTTCACAGCACCAGATTGCGATATGAAAACCTTGCACGAGACTGGAGAGATTATCGAGCAAAAATACTGCATCCTCGACGTTCTAGGTAAAGGAGGAAGCGGTACGACCTATCTCGCTCGAGACTTGCAAACCCATCAAAAAGTTGCCCTCAAAGCCATGTCGCTGCGCAACTCGGGCAACTGGAAACTCATCGAACTGATCGAACGGGAAGCCAGGGTACTCGCCCAACTCAGCCATCCCAGCATTCCGCAGTATCTCGAATACTTCCAAGTGGACGCGCCGACGGATAGAACCTTCTACATCGCCCAACAGTTAGCCGAAGGAGAGTCCCTCGCTGCTGTTGTCGAGAAAGGCTGGCACGCCACCGAACAGCAAGTGCGCGCGATCGCCGTGCAAATCTTGAACGTTCTCATTTATTTACACGCCTTCGATCCTCCGGTGATTCATCGCGACATTAAACCGGAAAACATTATTCTGAAGGCAACCCCTAACTTCCCTCCTGCAAAAGCAACTCCTAACGCCCACCTTAATAAGGGGGGTTGGGGGGGTAAACTCTTCCTCGTCGATTTTGGAGCAGTCCAAGATACCTATCAAAGTACCCTCGCTGGGGGCAGTACCGTGGTTGGAACCTTTGGTTACATGGCTCCCGAACAGTTCCAAGGACGCGCCATCCCCGCCACAGACTTGTATGGTTTGGGTGCAACGCTGCTGTTTTTGTTAACCCATCGCTCTCCGGCAGAGTTGCCAACAAATCGACTTAAGCTGGATTTTCGCTCTCGCGTGCAAATTTCTGAAGAATTGGCCGACTGGTTGGAGAAAATGCTCGAACCCGATGCCGAGGAGCGCTTCGCTTCAGCCAAAGAAGCCCTTGCGGTACTCCAAGGCAAGCGGCAGATGGTGGGAGGCATTCGTTATATCAGCAAGAAAGCGATCGTTGGTGTCGGCGTTGCTGCTATCGCTGCTGCTTTTGGGCTTAATTATTATAAATATGCGATTACAAGCACTTTTGGTATCGTACCCAATTGGGTGAATGACGCGATCGCGCAGAGCAACACCGAACCCCTACAAAGGTATATTCAGCGTGGGGGAAACCCCAACATTAGCTTAGTAGATGGCCATACGCCCCTGCACTCGGCAGCAGAAGATGACAACCTAGAACTTGCCCAGTTGCTCATCGAGCGCGGTGCTGACGTGAATGTGAAGAATCAAAAGGGCGACACCCCACTGTACTTTGCGGTGCGTAGCGGCAGCCTAGAACTCGCCCGGTCGCTTATTGAGCGCGGTGCCGATGTCAATGCGAAGAATCAAAATGGCGACACCCCACTGCACGCAGCATGGACTTGGAATAATAACAACCTAGAACGCATCAAACTTGCCCAGTTGCTCATTGAACACGGTGCTGATGTCAATGCGAAGAATCAAAAGGGCGAAACCCCACTACTCATGACGACAGGATGGGATAGCAGGATGGTAAAGGATAAACAACTAGAACTCGCCCAGTTGCTCATCGAACATGGTGCAGATGTCAATACGAGGACTTCTGACGGCACAACCCCACTTCACGGCGTGGCGCAGAATCACGGAGTACAGAGGAACAACCTAGAACGCATCAAACTTGCCCAGTTGCTCATCAAGCACGGCGCTGATGTCAATGCGAAGAATCGAAATGGCGATCCCCCATTGTACGAGGCATCCGACAACCCAGAACTTGTCCAGTTGCTCATTAAGCACGGTGCTGATGTGAACGAGCGAACAGGCAACCGACTACTGTACGGGGCAGTGTGGCGGAACGACCCAGAATTCGCCCAGTGGCTTATCGAGCGCGGTGCTGATGTGAATGTGAAGAATCAACATGGCGAAACTCCACTGCACCTGACAGTGTGGCGGAACGACCCAGAACCCGCCCAGTGGCTTATCGAGTACGGTGCTGATGTGAATGTGAAGGATCAAAAGGGCGAAACCCCACTGCATAAGGCAGCATCACATGACCGTCAAGAAATGGCTCAGTTACTTATTGAGCGCGGTGCTGATGTGAATGTGAAGGATCGAGAAGACTATACTCCCCTGCACTGGGCAGCCTCAAATGACAGCAGGGAAGTTGCTCTGTTGCTACTCGCTCGCGGGGTAGATCCAAATGCTAAAGAAAAGTATGGCAACACACCTCTTCACTGGGCAGCCAAGCATAACAACACAAAATTCGCCCAGTTACTCATTGAGCACGGTGCTGATGTGAATGTGAAGAATCAACATGGCGAAACCCCACTGCACTGGGCAGCACACCATAACAGTAAAGAAGTTGCCCTATTATTGATCGAGCATGGGGCTGATGTGAATGGAAAGGCTCAAAACGGTGACACTCCAGTATCCCTAGCAGCAAAATCTAACAATTGGGAAACGAGCGAACTTCTCAAGCGTTATGGTGCTAAATAACGATACCAATTCAAAGCCAAAACCAATACATGGACATACAATATCTACCCGAAACCATTATTGCCCAACGCTATCGCATTCTTAGGACCTTGGGACAAGGCGGACTCGGCATCACCTATAGGGCTAAAGACCTGAAAAACGGTCAGCACGTTGCTCTAAAAACTCTCTCCCTGCACCGAATGACCGACTGGAAAGCGCTGGAATTGTTCGAGCGGGAAGCGCGCATTCTTGAGAGTTTGAATCATCCCTCAATTCCGCGTTACCTAGACTATTTTCAGGTAGACGCATCTCAAGACCATTCGTTTTATTTAGTGCAACAACTGGCACCCGGTCAATCTTTGGCAGCTTTAGTTGAGGAGGGGTGGCATCCTGATGAAGTGGAGGTCCAGCAGTTGACCATCCACATTTTGGAGATTTTGATCTATTTGCAGAGTTTGACTCCTCCAGTCATTCACCGGGATATCAAACCGCAGAATATTATTAAGGAAGGAAACGAAGGGAACGAGGAAATCCGTGTATTTCTTGTTGATTTTGGAGCCGTGCAGGATACCTATCGCCATACGATTATGGGGGGAAGTACGGTAGTGGGAACTTACGGTTACATGGCTCCAGAACAGTTTCGAGGAGAAGCTTTCCTCTCCACAGACTTGTACGGTTTGGGGACGACGCTACTGTTTTTGTTAACGAGCAAATCTCCCGCCGAATTGCCTCAGCGCAAACTTAAAATCGATTTTCGCGATCGGGTTCGAGTTTCTCGGAATTTTGCGAATTGGTTGGAAAAAATGCTCGAACCTATCGTTGAAGATCGCTTTCAAACCGCTACAGAAGCTTTGGCGGCTTTAAAAGGTGAATTGGCGTTTACTTACTCTCTTAGTCGGTCAGAGAAACCCAAAGGCACTCCGATCGTTCTAAAAAAGGTCAGAAATCAACTCGCGATTGACATTCCATCTGTTTGGTTACGCAATACCTACAGTCTTGTATTCGCACTTTTGCCGCTGCTTCCAGCGCTGAGCTTTATTGCTTTAGGTTTGCTCTCAGTTCTGGTCGTCAGTATTTCTGCCAAAACCTTATTGGCGATCTCTTTCATTCTTCTGGAGTTATATTTCTGTAGCTGGGTGCCAACTTTCAGTTTTTTGTTTCGCAGTTTAATGAATGTGCGACTGAAGTTCGATCGTGAAACTTGTTCGTTGGAGTGGTATTGGTTATCGTCCCTCTGGGGAACGAACAGGATGAACGGGAATACCTCCGATCTTCACGAGGCTACACTCAGCCAACTTCGTCTACCTTTTGCACGACAACCGTTTACCTTCTGCGTTTTACACCTGAAGCGGCGCAAAATTCGGTTTGGTTTGTTTTTGACTCGGCAGGAAAATGAGTGGCTTGCAGGCGAAATTAATGGGTTTCTAGAAGAGATGCGATCGCGCATTGACCAACACAATTAATAAAGAATGACTAAAAGGTACGCTGCTCGATGAAGGATGCGATCGCCTCCCCTAGCAGCGCTAAAATAAAACCATCGCCTCCCCCTCAAAGATATGACCCTCGCCCCAGAAATTAAATCCCCTCCCCACAAGTCACCCAAAGATGTTATCTTTCCCCCAGGCGACCTCTACAGCGACGAACCTCCGTTGGAAAGCGAACTGCATCTGCGACAAATCATCCTGCTGCTTCAATGTCTAGAGCAATTCTGGAAAAAACGAAATGACTTCTATGCAGCCGGAAACTTAACAATTTACTACAGTCAGGACCAACGTCGAACAGAAGACTTTCGAGGGCCGGACTTTTTTGTCGTTCTAGAAACGAATCGGAAAACGCGAAAAAGTTGGGTGGTATGGGAAGAAGGAGGGAAATATCCCAACGCCATCATCGAAATTCTTTCTCCTTCGACCGCCAAAGTCGATAAAACCGACAAGAAAAAACTGTATCAAAATACGTTTAAAACGCCCAATTATTTCTGGTTCGACCCCGTAAGTTTAGAATTAGCAGGATTTCGTTTAGTCAACGGTCGATACCGAAAGCTCAAAGCCAACGCCCAAAACCAGTTGTGGAGCGCGCAGTTGCAATTATTTTTGGGCGTTCGTGGGGGAATCTTGAGATTTTTCGCGCCCAACGGACAGTTAGTTCCCACTCCCCAAGAAGAGGCTGAGTCCGCCCAACAGCGAGCCGAAAAATTGGCAGCGAAACTGCGAGAACTGAATATTGACCCAGACACAATTTAGAAAAAAATCAAGTTGAGGAAATTGACTTCGCGCTTCCCCAGTCGCGATCGTCCCTAAAATGCAGACACCAACAGCAATATTGCGCCCTAAAACTGCTACCCTAAATTCGATCGCCCCCAACTCGAACAACTGTGAAATACTTTTTCTTATCAAACGGCTGGAATATCGGTCGCGTGTGGGAATTCGGAGGACTATGGAACGAAAGTGCTTGGCGGCGCAAACCCGCCATTGAAAAGCTCAACGTCGGCATCATCGAACAGGACGAAACCCTTTGGCTCTATCAAGTTGAAGACGCAGTTCTCATGCTCGAAGTCAAGCCCCCCACCGAAGGAAATACCAACTCCCCCATCGGCCAAGTCGTTCTCAAGCGCCTAATTGCCGCCGACGACGCGATCGCGCGCCTGTCTAAGGCGGAAACCCTAGTCAGGTAAGGTATCGGCTCTCTCCATCGCCTTCCCTCGACCCAATTTCCCTTGCAATCAACTGTCCCAATCCATTACACTTCTTTAAAGTCAGTGAGTCTTAAAAAAGACTTAAACATTTCCAAAAAAATTTGGGAACCCAGGAATTTTCCCAGGACTCGAGTCCGGGAAAAAACCCTGTTGGTTTAAAGCATTCTTGAATTTCCGGGTTGAAAGAAGTCCTAACTTCTTTCCAAGCAACCTCCGCCGTGAAGGTTCGCACCAGAAATCAAGCTCGACACCAAAAAAAACGTCTAAGTCAAAATCGATTTTCAATTTAGGAGGAGCGTAGTCAATGGGACTACCTTGGTACAGAGTTCATACAGTCGTCCTGAATGACCCGGGTCGCCTGATCTCAGTTCACTTAATGCACACCGCCCTCGTCGCAGGCTGGGCCGGTTCGATGGCCCTTTACGAGCTCGCCATCTTCAACCCTAGCGACCCCGTATTAAACCCCATGTGGCGGCAAGGAATGTTTGTCTTGCCCTTCATGTCTCGTCTGGGAGTCACGTCCTCTTGGAACGGTTGGAACGTGACGGGAGAGGCCTACACCAACCCCGGTTTCTGGTCATTTGAAGGGGTTGCGATCGCCCACATCGTCCTTTCAGGTTTACTGTTCCTAGCCGCCTGTTGGCACTGGGTTTACTGGGATCTCGAACTATTCAGAGACCCCCGCACCGGCGAACCCGCCCTCGATTTGCCCAAAATGTTTGGGATTCACCTGTTCTTATCCGGTCTTCTTTGCTTTGGTTTTGGCGCATTTCACCTCACCGGCCTTTGGGGGCCAGGGATGTGGGTTTCCGATGCCTACGGGCTAACGGGCCACGTAGAGGCAGTCGCGCCCGAATGGGGACCTGCCGGGTTTAACCCCTTTAACCCGGGAGGAATCGTCGCCCACCACATCGCGGCTGGCATTGTCGGCATTATCGCCGGTTTATTCCACCTCACCGTCCGCCCGCCCGAGCGGCTGTATCGCGCCTTGCGCATGGGGAACATCGAAACCGTTCTCAGCAGCAGTATCGCCGCCGTGTTCTTTGCCGCCTTTGTCGTCGCCGGAACCATGTGGTACGGCAACGCGGCAACCCCCGTCGAACTGTTTGGCCCTACCCGCTATCAGTGGGATGAAGGCTATTACCAACAGGAAATGCAACGGCGCGTTCAAAGCGACATGGCAGCGGGAGATTCCCTTGCCGAAGCTTGGGCGAAGATTCCCGACAAATTGGCATTTTACGACTATGTGGGCAACAGTCCGGCTAAAGGCGGCTTATTCCGCGTTGGACCGATGGACAACGGCGATGGGATTGCTGAAGAGTGGGCGGGACATCCCGTCTTCAGAGATAAGGAAGGTCGCGAACTGACCGTTCGTCGGATGCCCAATTTCTTTGAAACCTTCCCCGTTATTTTGACCGACGACCAAGGAATTGTCCGCGCGGATATTCCCTTCCGACGAGCAGAATCGAAATACAGCGTCGAACAAACCGGCGTAACGGTGAGCTTCTACGGCGGAGAATTGGGCGGCAAAACCTTTAGCGACCCGCCGACGGTCAAACGAGTGGCGCGCCAAGCTCAACTGGGCGAACCCTTCGTGTTTGATACCGAAACCACCAATGCCGATGGGGTCTTCCGGACCTCGCCGCGCGGTTGGTTTACCTTCGGACACGCCGTCTTTGCACTGCTGTTCTTCTTCGGCCATATCTGGCACGGAACCCGTACCCTGTTCCGCGATGTCTTCGCGGGCGTTCCCGAAGATCTCGACGATCAGGTGGAGTGGGGATTGTTTGCTAAGGTGGGCGATAAGTCTACCCGCGTTAAAGCGTAGTCACCGCGCAATTTCAACGTGACATTCAACCGCGTTGCGATCTGTGAATTCACAGATCGCAACGCAGAAAAAAGACAATCCTCTTCGATTTGCTGTTAAACTCGATATTAAAGAGCATCATTTGGAATTAATTAAAAATGGAAAGTGTCGCTTACATTTTGGTTCTAGCTGGAGCATTGGGAGTTTTATTTTTCGCGATCGCCTTTCGAGAGCCCCCTCGTATTGAAAAATAAAAACGCTTCGAGGTTAAACTTTTGATTTACACCCCCCGCCCGAGTTGTATTTTTGAACGAGCCTTTCCCAAAAGAGGGGTCAGTTTAGAAAAACGGCTCGAGCGCGCGTCTATCTATATCCAGCCTCAAATCTGAGGCGACGATACCGAAGCTTTTGGACGTTCGCTCTGGTCAAATATCATGCAATGTCCTTCATGTCAACATAAAGAAAGCCGAGTCTTAGAGTCGCGTCCCACTGAGGGGGGACAGAGTATTCGGCGGCGCAGAGAATGCTTAGAGTGCAAGCATCGCTTCACAACCTACGAACGGATCGAATTTGTGCCGGTGACTGTAGTGAAGCGAGATAAGCATCGGCAGCCCTTCGACCGTTCAAAACTCCTGCGCGGTATCGCGCGTGCTTGCGAAAAAACCGGTACCACCCACCTCCAAATCGAAGCGATTGTTGAGGAGATCGAAGGTCAACTCCAGCAGAAGTCCGGGCGAGAAATCGATTCGAGGGAAATTGGAGAACTCGTCCTCGAAGCGCTGCGTCGAGAAAACGAAGTCGCTTATATTCGCTTTGCGTCCGTCTATCGGCAATTTAAAGGGATCGACGACTTTATTGAAACCCTCAAAGACTTACAATTATCAAGCGATCGCCCAGAAATTGCTCGAAATTGGTATGTCTCAGACTCGAATCCCGTCGAGTTAGAAACCCTGCCTTCAGTCATTTCCTCGTCCAACTAAAACAGAAACCGCTTCGCGCCTTATTATTGTACCGCCTTAATGGGTCAATTGCGCCACAACCGAAGACGACTCTCTTACCCAAAAGCGAGCCGTCAGTTTTGTCAATTCAAGAGACAAGTAAGGTATAATATCAAAATCATAGATAGTTTGGGACAACTGTGGCATAAAATGACATCCAATTGTTGACCCAAACAATAGAAACTAACGTACACTTTAAGGAGAAAAAACATAGTAACTTCAGGAGCCACAATCGGGCAAAATCCAACTACAACCAGAGACATCGGCTTTACGCACGACGACTTTGCAGCTCTCCTCGACAAATACGACTACCACTTCAGTCCGGGGGACATTGTCGCTGGAACGGTATTCAGCATGGAACCTAGAGGCGCGTTGATTGATATTGGGGCAAAAACCGCCGCCTATATTCCCATCCAAGAGATGTCGATCAATCGAGTTGACGACCCTAGCGAAGTCTTACAAGCCAACGAAACGCGAGAATTTTTCATCCTCACCGATGAAAACGAAGACGGACAGCTCACCCTCTCCATTCGTCGCATCGAGTACCTGCGAGCTTGGGAAAGAGTTCGCCAGTTGCAAGCTGAAGATGCAACGGTTCGCTCCAATGTCTTCGCAACCAACCGAGGAGGAGCATTAGTTCGCATTGAAGGGTTACGGGGATTTATTCCAGGGTCTCATATCAGCACCCGCCAAGCCAAAGAAGACCTCGTCGGTCAAGATTTGCCTTTAAAATTCTTAGAGGTGGACGAAGACCGAAACCGCCTGGTTCTCAGCCATCGCCGCGCCTTAGTCGAACGCAAAATGAACGGCTTGCAGGTCGGCGAAGTGGTGACCGGAATGGTTCGGGGAATCAAACCTTACGGTGCTTTTATCGATATTGGCGGCGTAAGTGGATTGCTCCACATTTCAGAAATTTCCCACGACCATATCGATACGCCTCACAGCGTCTTTAATGTGAATGACGAACTTAAAGTCATGATTATCGATTTAGACGCAGAACGGGGTCGAATTTCTCTGTCTACCAAACAACTGGAACCCGAGCCGGGAGATATGCTTAAAAATCGCGATCTCGTTTTTGAGAAATCAGAAGAGATGGCAGAGCGGTATCGTCAACGAATGCTACAGCAAGCTCAGGGAGAACCGGAGGCTATTGATGCAGGAGATGCCGGCGAGGAAGTTGAAGAAATGCCAGACGCTACGGCGGACGAATAAAGGAAATTTCGGGCGAAATTTCGCGGAAAGAGGGAGATATCCCTCTTTTTTTGTGCGTAGGCTCTTGAAATTAATTTCGCCGCGAAATGGCGAAGATTTCGGACTTTATTTTTTCGGCACTGAAGTGCCTACTAAGTAGGTGGGCGTAATTAAAAGAACAATGTCTCCAGCTAAAACCGTTATCTGGCAAGGAATACGGATTTTGAGGTTATGTGTTTATTTTTGCCTACCTACTTACGAACCAGGTAAGGCGAGAATGGCGCAACCTCCCTGTCCTTGGAGAAGGGTTTGTTCGTCGAGTTGGTGTTGGACTTGAATGGTTCCGCGTTCTTTGTTATAAGTAACGACAAGTTCCGCAGGCGGCGGTTGAAATTGGTATTCTGTCGAACAATTTTCTGTCCTACAGAAGGAGTCAGAAGGGGGGATGGGAGAAATGGAGTCGAGAAGGGGACTGTAGTCTTGTTGTCCGGCTGCTCTGCGATCGACGGAAAGCAAGAGCCGATCGCGGTCTAATGTTACTTCGATACCGTTGGGAACATTTTCTGCGCGACCGATCGCTCTTAAATGATACCCATACTCTTGGGGTTCCTCGTCAGGTGTTGAGATGAAGCAGTGGCATTCCACAAAAAAGCGGTTGGGGGTAGGGGGGAGAGGGAGGTTGAAAGAGGGTGTTTGGGGCGATCGCGCGATCGCACTCCCCAGAGAGAGTAGCAAAATTGCGAGTGGGATCGGGAGAAAAGAGGTCATCAAGGATTTGCTATGCGTCTTTACACTTATCTTCTAATTTACGCGATCGCTTTCATTAAAGAAGTGCGAGAACCGTACTCAGTCTTTATACCAATTTTAGAAATAAGGTCAGTTGTTCTCTCATCTCGTTCGAGAAGTGTCAGAGAAACGTTAGAGTAGAAAAAAGTTAATCCTTATAAATTTAGGAGTTTTCGGCAATGATGCCCCGTATCCGAAACGTTCTCCTGTCAGTTTTTCTCGCGTCGCTGCTGCTCTTGACAGCAACGTCATGTACGAGCGCTCCTCCATCTCGTTTCGAGCAGGCGCAAAGGGAAAGTACGCAAAAAGGAGCCGAGGCGGTTTCTGACGATGCTGTGACTGGGGGAAAATTTAATCAGTTTTTTCCGAAGGCTCAGGGAGAATACCAGGTTGTTTATACTCAAGAGAAACAAGGTTTTGCTGAGGCTCGGTTGAAGCAAAGTGGTAAGGAGGTGGCAATGCTTGCGATCTCCGATGTTAGCAGCAATCCAACAGCGGCTAATAAGTTTGAGAAAAGTACGCAAAAGATTGGCGGCTATCCGGCAGTCAATCAAGGCAGTACGGCGACGGCAGTTTTAGTCGATAATCGCTTCCAAGTGAAGGTTTTGTCTCGGAATGCGGTCTTTAGCGAAAGCGATCGCCAGAAGTGGCTAGAAAAGTTTAATTTGGCGGGTTTGGCCGGACTTTAAACCGAGCGAAACTGCACTCCCTTAATTCACACAATCTAACAGAGTTCCATGAGCAAGCCGATTTATGAGTTGGTAGATGCACTTCCCGATAGTGGCTTGACTGTATTTTCACTCAAGTCTCTCGATCGTTTAATTCCAAATCAGTGGGAAAATATCGTAGGATTTGAAAATACCATCCGTACAGTCACGGGCGAAACAGATGAAGGAATGATTCAGCAAATCGGCGATCGCGCCGTTTCTCTGTTCAACGACAAATCTCAGGGCTATCAACGCGCGCTGTGGCTCTATCAAACCATTGATAGCACGAGCAGCGCAATGGGGGCAGCAGCCCTCGCTAATAAAGTGGGCGAAAAGATTCCCTTACTGGGTTTTCTCAGTAACCTTACACCCAAAGCAGATAAACTTCAAACCATCGATCTCAGCTTAAAGTTAGTTGTCGAAATTGTTGCCTTCTGCAAAATCAACGGCATTCCGGGAGACAGTATTGGCGATTTCGTCGCGGCGTTGGTGGATAATTATACAGGTCCCTCTTTGATGCGGATGGCGGCGTTGGTTTGTTTCGATGGCCTAATTCCTTTGGGACCCGATTTCGTTCAAAAAGTCGCCTCAACTCTAGAAGGATTAACGCCCAAAGAATTAGAGGAAAATAAAGGATTCAAAAAAATCAACGACTCGATTCCCGGACAAACAGCGTCAGGAAAACTCGACTTTATCGGGTCTAGTTTTGACTCGGTACGCGGTTGGATGGAAGGATATGTAGGGGACAACGACCTCACGCCGGAGAAAGTGACCGGTTCGTTGAAGAAGTTTATCGACTTCTCAGACGATAAATTGGATTATCTTGCCGCGTTTCTCGATGTGTCCACCAATTATTACGAACATACTGGCGTTCAAACCTTGGCTCGAAGTTTAATTGACCGCGCGATCGCGGAAATTTAACGATCGGCTGCGACCTGGTTTTCAAAAAGTCAAGGGACGGATCTTTAAATTGGGTATTATTTGACACTCCTCGACCTCAAGGTATGAGGATTCTTCGTTCAAAGACCCAACTTGCCTTGACAAGATTGCTCCAGCAAAGGTAGAGGTCGAATCTCAAAGGAGCGTTCGGGTCATTGACCCAAGTTCCGACGTGACCCGCCTTACTCAAGGCGCTTTTCAGGATATTAATCGCAGCATTCCAATCCCTATCTAATTCGCATCCACAGCGATAAACGTGGGTACGAGTAGATAGGGTTTTCTTCCTGGGGGGGCGACAAGCGCCCCGAAACTCAGACCTGGAGACAAATTGACCAAATAGTGGTAAAAAAAGATAGGTCAGCTATTGTCAACAATACCTATCTTATCAAGAATGATGAATCCAT
>JAXHVQ010000039.1:0-43364 GCA_034189065.1 Cyanobacteriota bacterium | reverse complement strand
AAGAGGGATTTACCGATTATTTAAATTTATATAAAGCTTCGCTTTATTCCTACTTAGCTTATGTTTTTTCAGCCCACTTTTTGAGGCTTTGGCTCAACAACTTTTTCAGCAAGCCCTATTTTGTAGGAACTTTTAGGAGCGCGGTGTCTGATAGATGTACGGTACCCGAACAGTAGGTGAAGATGAGCGTAAAGCTGGTGGTGAAACTGACGGATGAGTTGGTCTATGCCAAGACGGGCGCGCATCTGGACGATTTACAGCGCTCAATTCTGCGGGGATCGTGGAACGGTCAGCGCTACGCCGATATCGCTGATGAGGTGGGTCGATCGCGTCGCCGAAAACTTTTCCGCCGTCCTCTGGCGCAGTCTTGCTCCCGAAACCGACCCCCAAACCCTCGCTGCCGAACTCGCCAACCTCCTGAGTCGCGGCGCACCACCCGAACTCCCGCAAACGCGACTTCCCCTCGAAGAAAAATATAAACGAACGCGATCGCGCGCCCTCAACGGTCTCAACCCAGACGACGCTTTAGCCCTGCTGCGCCTGGAACACTTAAGCGCGCCCGAAGCTTGGCCGGCACTGGTCGAAATTTATCGCGGTCATCCCGGTTGGCTGAAGGCAGCAGCACGAGCAACCCAGACTTGGTTTGGGGGAAACGCCGCCGAATTCGTCAGCTTTGGTGGCTGGCTGTCCGAAGGCGTTTTAGCCAGTTTAAACGAACTGTGCGATCGCCTTACCGACTCCGAACGACGAATCCTCTGCTTCCTCGCCCGACAAGGCGCACCCGTCGCGATCGCGTCCCTCCGCCAAGCCGTCAACCTTTCGCCCGCCGAAAGCCTTGCCCCTATCGAATCTCTGCGACGGCGATCTCTCCTCGAAATCGATCGGTCAAACCCCGCGACAACTGCTCGCCTCATCCCCGTCCTTCGCGCTTGGACAACTGAAACCTTAGCGCGTCAGATGGAAGCCGAAACATGAACAACCGCGCGATCGCGTTTTAAAATTAAAGAGTTTGGCATCTGGCAGTCAACCTTGACGCAGTAAAGTTAGCGCCACATTGCTTCCCTTTTGCCTAACTTCGCCCGATATATTGAGCGTCAACTCAGCCCGAATTCGCCTATGACAACTGACAACTGATGTACGGACGTTTTACCGAAACTCCCTACTAAATGACTGGTAACTGATTACTGATTACTGAAATGACCGCCAACCCCCTACAAATTCAACTCAGTTGGGACGACCCCGCCACCGGCAACCATCGCCAACCCGTCCTTAATGTCCCCGTTGCCTTGGGACGAGAATTTGGGCAAATGCCCGCTGAAGCTAACGGCAAACCCGTATCGCGCATGGTTCTCAACAGCCTCGAAATCTCTCGCTTCCACGTCCTCATCGACTGGGAAAATGGGAGTTTTTGGGTAACAGACCAAGGCAGTCGCAACGGCATCCAAGTTAACGGGCGGCGACAAACGCGCATGGCCCTCGCCCGAGGCGATATTTTGACCCTCGGTCCCTATCAAATTACCATTTCTTTCGTCGGACGCAGCTCCACCATTCTGCCAAACCCTCCTAACCCCCCGGGGGCTGAGCGCAGCCAAAGCCCGCCTAACCCTCCGCCCAACTCCAGTGCGACGATCCTACCCGCACAACCGTCGCCCGCACCGCCTAACTTTCCGCCGCCATCTTTCCAAGAGCAAGCGGTAGAAGTTCAGGACTTACACGCAACGGGATTTGCGGTAGATGAGGTGGATTATGCGGCAGTCGGTGGGGGAGTCGGTAGTTTTATCTGGGTGGATTTTTTGCGCGTTTTTGGGGTAGAGGCAGCGCGAATTGCAGCGTTGGGCGTGGAGACAAAACCCTATAGCCGCTACAAGCAGTTATGCCTAAATTCGCAAATTCCGCTGCACGAACGACTGCGATCGAATTCAGATTCCTGTCCCGACAATCTTTGGGGGTTTCCGAGTTATGGGTGGCGGGAGGCGTGGCGCGATTTGCGGCGTGGCAGGGGAAAGGCGGCGTTGGGCTATTTGTGGCAGGTGTTTGGCGAACCGACTTTAGTACAAACCTATACGCCGCGCGCGGAAAATGTGTTTGATTCCATCGATCGCGAGCAAAAACGCATTGGCTGGGAACGGATTTTTCGCTATGGCAGCGTTCGGGCGATCCGTAAAACCACAGACGGACGCTATGCGATCGCCTACTCGCGCACTACCTCGGCGGGCCGCGATCGCGCGTTTCTCGTCGCCCGTTTCGTTCACCTCGCCACGGGCTACCCCGCCATTAAGTTTCTCCCCGATTTACAAGCCTATCGAGAAAAAACTAAGGATTTTCAATCGGTTGTCAATGCCTACGAACCCCACGATTCCCTTTACAAGCAGCTCGAACAAGATGGCGGGACGGTTTTGATTCGCGGGCGGGGGATCGTCGCTTCTCGCGTCATTCAGCGCATTGTCGAAGCGCGATCCCGCAACCCCAAAATTCGCATCGTCCACCTCATGCGATCGCCCAAACCCCAAGGACAAAAGTTCGGTCGCGCGCGGCGATCGGTTAACAATCATTTTGAGTTTCAACCGTTCAATTGGCCTAAAGCGTGTTGGGGCGGCGACTTGCGCGTCCAACTCGAAGGGGCAAACCCCCAACAGCGTCAAAACCTCATTGCCGACTGGGGGGGGACAACGACGGCAGACCGCAGCGATTGGCGACTCATGGTCGATCGCGGTTTGGAGGAGGGGTGGTATCGCTTTGAGTTCGGTCAGGTGGAGCGAGTGGAACGGGAAAGCGACGGTATTATTACGTATATCGAAAATCGAGAGTATAAGGGAACGTTGCGTTTGGAGGCAGATTTTATTATCGATGCGACGGGGTTAGATGCCGATGTGACGGCTAGTCCGTTGCTCGATGACTTAGTAACTCACTACGCATTACCGCTGAATTCTGCAGGGCGATTATCAACCAATGAGGCATTTGAACTGGTAGAAATGCGGACAAATCGGGGACGGATGTATACAGCAGGCGCGATCGCCTTTGGCGGTTCCTACGCGCCCGTAGATAGCTTTCTCGGCTTGCAATATTCGGCTTTGCGAAGTGCAGACGATTTAGCAGCCTGTCGCGCGCCCCATCTCAAAAAGCTCAATCCTTTTACTTCGTTGGGGCAATGGCTGAAGTGGGTTGCCAATCGAGAACCTCAATCGGCTATTAGTCATTAGTCATTGGCAGTGGGCAGTGGACAGTGGGCAGTGGGCAGTGGGCAGTGGTCATTGGTCATTGGTCATTGGTCATTGGTCATTGGTCATTCGTTCTTAACAATACAAAGCGGGCGCGACGCGATCGCAGAGCGCTCGAGGGACGACATCGCGAAGCGCGTATCGGGACGACCGAAGCGCCCAACTCTCTCCTCGTTTCCCCTAGCGCAAGAAACTGCTTGTCAGCCAGAAAATCAGTAACGTCACGCCCACAGCCACCTGTTCTGGGACAACTCCCGACGGAACGCCCAAATTCGATAGACCCAAACCCAGTCCCACGCCCGCAATCAACGCCACAAACGTCAAGAGAAAGGCACGTCCCAAGCGATTTTCCTTCCGGTTCAGGAAATAGAGATTCGCCCCAAATCCCAGTGCCATCAGCAGCGATAATAATTGAACGTTCAAAAAACTTAAAACCCCCAACCCCAAAAAGACTCCCGCCGCCAGCAGAATATCGTTTTTCGAGGGGGTATCGAGGGATTCCTGGAGCCACGCGGGGGAACTACTCGCATTGGGAAGCGTAAAACTCGACGGCGCTTCCACCGTTCGTTCGGGAAAGCGAATGCGTTCGGGAACCTTAATTTTCCCTTCTTGGCGCATTCTTAGTCGCTCCATGATAATCGCATCATAGGCCGCCTCAACACCTTGGACAAGCTTGCTGTCCTCTCGATACTGTTGACTTAAGCGACTTTTCGCCTCCTGAATTTCCTCAAAAGAAGCATCTTGGCTCACCCCAAGCGTTTCGTAGGGATTTCGATCGCTCATTTCTAACCTCCAAAGGTATTCCCAGAGTTTGCGGTGCGGCTAGAGCAGAATCGGTAAGGGCAAAAACGAGTTCGGGGCAAGACATCAAGTTTTTTTTGCTCCCTCAGTGCGCGATCGCCGTCCGCAGTCGAGGGCAACCCGGGTCGTTCTACCCTCCTCTGTGCTAGTTTAGCAATTTCTGAACCTGCTTTATCTTCCGATTTACGGGCTCGGCACGGCAAGCCTCCAAGGGTATGTTAGGGAAACAAACCTTCATCCTTGCTCGGGATCGCTAGTCGCCAGAACGCTCAGCCTATTAATGTAGCACGATTTGGACGCAATATGAAATTCTTTATAGGAAACGATGAGAACGAGCGGTGCTTTTTTTCCAAAGATTTGACGAATCCCGATTGAGAGGATAGCAATATTGATAAAGCAAAGCGATTGTTGTGGCTCCATTTTTGTCTAGAATACCGATTTAGACTGCCAGCGACCTCAAGAACCCCGAATCCCCTATGCTTGATTTCAATACTCTTGGTAATTTTCTCGCCTAAAGAATAATAGATAGCTATGTCACCTGCCAAAATTCTTGTTGTGGATGACGATCCCGCAATCCGAAATTTGATCCTGCGCTTCCTGAGCCAGAAAAATTATCAGATGGAATCTGCCGACCACGGAAAGGCTGCTCTGGAAATATTTTCCCAATTCAATCCAGATTTGGTTATTCTCGATGTCAACTTGCCCGATGCACTCGGTTACAACCTCTGCGAGGAAATGCAGAAGCGGACTGATGTCTTCGTTCTCATGTTAACCAGTCGTACCGATACCGAAGATAAAGCAACGGGCTTCCGCAAGGGGGCCGATGACTACCTCACCAAACCTTTTGACTTACAAGAGCTGGAATTTCGAGTCAGCGCGATTCTCAAGCGCCATCGAACCGTTACGCCTTCTCCCACCAAGCAACCTCTTGTCTTCGATTTCCTAACCATCGACCCAGAGCGTCGCGAGGTCAAGGTGAGCGGGAATATCGTACAGTTTACGGCCCTCGAATTCGACCTGCTTTATTTTCTGGCGAGTCGCCCCGGTCAAGCCCTTTCGCGCCCGATTCTCATTAATGAGGTGTGGGACTATTCCGAAATTGTGGGCGACCAGCGCGTTGTGGACGTTCATATCGGTCAAATTCGCAAGAAAATTGAAGTGGACTCTTCTAAGCCCTCTTTGATTAAAACTATCAGAGGGTACGGCTATCGTTTTGAACCTCCCGAGCCAGAAAGCGACCATTGAGGTTGGGCGAGGGGGGAGTAAGATTCAGTCGGATGCGCGCAACTCGTGTTTTAAGTTAAGTTTGTTGAGTTTCTTTCTCGCTGTGGGGTGCTTCTTCTTCGCTGTTGCCAGTTTCGCTAGTTTCAGAATTTGCCGAGGAGTCGAGTTGGGCTGTCATTTTGACAGACTCTTCGAGTTGTTGGGCTTCCCGTTTGAGTTCGCTTTGGAATTCGTTGGATGCTTCCTGGAAGCTGCGAAGGGCTTTTCCTAAACTGCGACCGATTTCGGGAAGCTTCTTCGGTCCAAAAATGAGAAGGGCGATGACGAAGATGAGCATCATCTCGGGCAAGCCAATACCAAAAATGTTCATGATTGTCAATGAATTTAGGCGGAAAAAAACCCGGACGAATCCGGGACGGAATGCTCGAAGGTTCTCGAATTCGAGGAAGATTTGAGGTTAGTTCCCCAGACTCCTCCAGTCTACGTTAACGTTGTTGAGCAGCAGATCGGAGTTGTAAATCTGCAAGATAATGACCAAAAACAGGAAGAATAAGATCATGAAGACGGCCATGAGCGGTGTTGTTCCCCAGCCCGGAGATACTTTACCGTACTCCGAGTTGAGAGGTCTGAGTAGGTTTCCTAACCGCGTTTGTTGTGCCATAGTCCCTCGATACTGTATCTATGATATTTTTGTTAATGTTCTGTAATATTATAAGGGTATCTCGTCTCGTCTCTGTTACTTATTTATGGAACCTGCAACAGTTATTATCATAAGCATTGGCATTTCGCTGGTGGCGATCGCGGTCTATTCGATTTATATGTCCTTTGGCGCGCCTTCAGCCGAACTCAGCGATCCCTTTGAGGATCATGAGGATTAAAAAGCGCGTATGTACTCGTTAGCGCATTCACGCACGCTTCGCGATCGCGAAGCGCGTATCGGAACGACATCGCGTGCGGTTCGTAGTTGAGGCGGTTTTACGGTAGCCGCAAAGGTTAATTAAATAAATTGATTGGGTCGGTTGATTGGAAACTCGGTCAGTTTTTTATTGACGCGACCAATCGTCAATAATTGTTAGCATTCTTCTGTCTCCTAACCCTTTAACCGAATTAATAACATCTTGATAATTCTCGAACTTTTGTTCGGGCTTTTTCTTTCTAGCGTTCGCAATTGCTGCTGCCATTTTTTGAGGTGTACGAATTCTAGAACGCTCCAGCTTTACAGATAGTTCTGCTTCGTCTAAGTTGTTAAGTTGGTCTAAGGGATTTTTTAAGGGTATAGTTTTACTTTCGTCTGAAGTTGCCTTTGGAGGTGGAGGCGTAGTTTGACTGTCCTTTGAAGGCTTCTGTAGAGGCACAATTTGACTTTCAAGACTATTCAGTCTTTCCTCCAATTTCTGCTGCTTTTGTGCCTCTTCAGCTCTCAAATCGTTAATTAATTTTTCAAACCGCAGTTCGACCTTAGTGAGTCGCAAATCGAAACTCGAAGAATTTTCAACACTAACTTCCTTTAACGGTTCTTTCGTTGGCGAAGTAGCACTAAGCTGCGTTTCAACTGCTGGTTTGTCCGCTTCTGGGACGATTTTTGACGGTTCTTTCGTTGGCGACATAGCGCTAAGTTGGGTTTCAACCGCCGGTTCATCCGCTTCTGAGACGATTAAAGCATTAACTTCGGTTAACTCTGGTCTTTTAGGTTCCTTCTCAGAAGCTCTAACTGCACCGTAATATTCAAAATGTCTCTCTAAAATTTCATACTTTTCAAAACCCGTTTTCTTTAACAAAATCGGACTAGCTACGCCCCCAGCAGCTATAATTGCATCGGCGAGTCTTTCTAGCTGTGCTTCCGAAAAACTAGAACGCAGTTGAGAAGAAGTAATGCTTTCTAAATCAATAGTTAAAAAGTTTAGCATTATTTAATCCCCATTTTATCTAAAACTTCTAACGCTAGCGCTTCAAACTCATTAGCAGCTACTTCTGCCGAAGAATTATTTTCTATTTCCGCAAAATCAATAATAGATTTTGGATCGGGAATATCAAGATTTCCCATAGGAATCGTTCTATTGAGACAAGTATATAAGGGAGTTCTTTCAGAAATAGAAGTTTCCATCAAAGGTAAATGATAGCGGTCTGGAATGACCTGTCTTTGCTTTGGAAAAGTATATTGCTGATATTTTGAGTTAGTCGGTATTTTTGAAGGTAAAACTCCCATTATTTCGAGGGAATTTTTACCGAGTCCTTCTCTATTTTCATCAATTTCCTCCTTAATAAACCGTTGTACGCTAGCTAATCCCTGATTGGAAAAGGGTCTTAAATCTGAGGGTATAATTAAATAGTCTGCTGCTGTTAAGGCGACTTGAGCGTACAAATCTAGAGAGGGAGGTGTATCGATTATGACAACATCATACTCATCTTTTACTTTTTCCAACTTTCTAGCAAGTCTAAGTCGGCTGGTTCCCGACTTAACCAGTTTATGTTGCCGCTCAATCATAGTAATGTGAGAAGGAATCACATCGATTTCTGGATTACTAAAACCACTAGATTTTCTAACTATGTCGGGTATGAAATTCAATGTACTGGTTTCTAGTAAGTTAAAAATATTGCGTTCCTTAATATCATCATCCTCTTCAAACTGAAATTTAATTAATCCTGTTGCAAAAGTTGTATTTGCTTGAGCATCTATGTCTACTAGAAGAACCCGCTTGCCTTGCTTGCGGAGTGCGGCAGCCAAATTCACAGAAACAGTTGTTTTACCAACGCCGCCTTTATGATGATAAATTGCTATTGTTTGCATGATACTATGATTTTTTATTTCTGAATTCGGACTAACGACAGTTGGCAAACTATTGGGCGCTTCTGTCTGTTTTGGTCTCGCTCGATCGACAGAATTTACCGGATTTTCAGGTCTATTCCGACCAATTAATTTCTTGATTGTATCAAAGTTTGATTCGAGGTTCTGTCCCAAACAATGAAAACGCAGTTGAACGCTTCCTGCTATTCTTTCATAAATCCGAATTTCTCTCCCGTTGGTCAACAAAGCGTAACGAACGTTTAAACTGGTTAAGTAGCGCTTGAGCTTGCGAACGTGGTTGTCCAAATTTTCCCTGGGATGCTTCGCCTCGAAAATCACGCTCAACGGCGAACTATCGTCCAAAACAAAAGGAACGACTTGCGTTGCAAAAGCTAGGAAATCTAAACGAATGCTGCCAAAGGCAATTTCTTGATGCCATGTTTCGGGCGAGTAACCGAGTTGAGGCAGTAAGTATTGTACGATTAACTTACTCTCAACTTCGCTCTCGTTGCGGCATAGGTCGGGGTTGAAACTCACAGGGGTTGGGTTCGCTTAGGTACGAAATACAGTTCTTTTAGGATTTATGCACAGCCTCTATGGGTAGGGTGCCGTTAGCGAAGCGTAACGCACCGTTACTATGGTCATGTCCCTATGGGTAGGGTGTCGTTAGGGAAGCGTAACGCACCGTTACCGCTATAGGTCATGTCGCTGCGTAAGTCCCGTCTTTATAGAGTTTAGCAGCCAATGCGCGATCGCGCTCTATTTTCGCCCAATGCGATCGCGCCATCGACTCGGCAACACAGCTAACTCATTCTTCCTTACAAAAAAGACTAACTGAATAACCGCGTCGCTTGTACCGGGACAATAAAAGCGTATAATTAAGTCCGATCGCGTTTAAACAAGTTGTAAGGAGGGGAACGTGAAACTTCGCCGATCGCGGATTTGGCTACTTCTACTACTCGCTACATTTTGTCTCGCGATCGCCTTCGGTTTTTACCAGCAAAAATCCACCTCAACGGCAACCGCACGACCCGATCCCCTTCCCCAAGACCCCTTCATACAAGTTTATACCAACCACAATCCGGCAAAAGGGGCAAATTATACCGAAACTTACCGAAAAATTACCCGCGAAGGCGACAATCTCGAACAAATTATCGTTACGGCGATCGCCTCAGCCCAATCGACTATAGAAGTTGCCGTACAAGAATTGCGCTTGCCCCAAATAGCCAAAGCCATCGCCCAACGCCATCAAGCCGGCGTAACGGTTCGAGTGGTACTCGAAAATACCTACAGCCGTCCTTGGAGTGACTTTACCCCAGCCGAAATCGCTCAATTCGATCCACGAAAACGCGATCGCTATGACGAATTTCTCGCCCTTGCCGACAGCAACCAAGACGGCAGACTTACCCCCGAAGAAACCAACCAAGGCGACGCACTGACGATTTTGCGCAATGCAAGAGTCCCCCTCCTCGACGACACCGCCGACGGCAGTAAAGGAACGGGACTGATGCACCATAAATTTATCGTTATCGACGGCGCAACAGTTGTTACGGGTTCTGCAAACTTCACCCCCAGCGGCATTCACGGCGACTTTGATACTCCCGAAAGTCGCGGCAATGCAAACCATTTATTAGTCATTAAAGACCGCAACTTAGCCGGTTTATTTGTGCAAGAATTTAACCTACTTTGGGGCGACGGCCCGGGGGGACAACCCGATAGTCAGTTTGGACTGCAAAAACCCTACCGTCCGGCACAACGCTTGCAAATCGGTCAGTCCGCCGTAACCTTGCAATTTTCTCCCCTTTCCCCGTCCCAACCTTGGAGTCTCAGTAGCAATGGTTTAATCGGCACTCAGCTTCAGCGCGCCACTCAGTCAGCCCATTTAGCCCTATTTGTCTTCTCCGACCAACCTTTGGCAAATATCCTCGAAACGCGCCACCAACAAGGCGTAGAGGTCAAAGCATTAATCGATCGCAGCTTTGCCTTTCGCAATTATAGCGAAGGATTGGATTTATTAGGAGTGGCATTAAGCGATCGCTGCAAATACGAAGCCGATAATCGTCCCTGGCAGCGTCCCGTTACCACCGTTGGCATCCCTCAACTCCCTCCCGGCGATAAACTCCATCACAAATTTGGCGCGATCGATGGGAAAATCGTCGTTACCGGGTCTCACAATTGGTCTGCTGCTGCCAATCATACCAATGATGAAACCCTTTTAGCGATCGAAAATCCAGTGGTTGCAGCGCATTTTGAACGGGAATTTGAACGGTTGTACAGTCGCGCAGTTCTCGGCGTTCCTGTCAGCGTTCAACAGAAAATCGAGGCGCAACAGCGAGATTGTCCTCAAATTAGTACGCCCACAAATTCGCCGACAAGCGCCATTGTCAACCTCAATACTGCCGCGCAAGCTGAGTTAGAAACCTTACCCGGCATTGGTCCGGCACTCGCACAACGCATTATTGCAGCGCGACAACAACAACCTTTTACCTCCCTCGATGATTTCGACGATCGCGTTTCGGGAATTGGACCGAGTACGCGCGCTCAATTAGCGGGACGAGTGACTTGGTAAAGGAGTTAATGAATAGTGAATAATGAATAATGAACAATGAACAATGAATAATGAATAATGAATAATTGTTAGAGGATAAGCTGAGGCGCATTTAAATTGGGAATTTACTTGGTGCCCTCTTTAGGCTGAGCGTTAGCCGAAGCCTGCCTTCAGCATAGCTGCCTTGCGGAGAATTTAGCAACGCAGTTTAAAAGCCGAACAGTTTATTCGCATTCAAAGCAAATTTTATCTACCCAAGAAGAGAAGACAATCCCAGCAATGAAAGAAGCGGATTCACCTAAGTTGAATTTTCTCAAGTCATTCATTTATTTTGCCTAAAGAAACAAATAGCTTTATATCAAAAGCTCAATTTTTCTCGCAATTGCTCCTCATTTAATTGCACAATACCCAACTTTTGCGCCTTTTCTAATTTAGAACCTGCCTTTTCCCCCACAACTAAATAATTCGTCTTCTGACTTACCGAACTCGCCACCTTTCCTCCCGCTCCTTTAATTAATTGCTCTACTTCTTTTCGGTCTAACGTGGGCAAACTTCCGGTAATAACGAACACTTGACCGGCTAAGGGTTGCTCTTCCAACGGTGGGGAAATCGCATTTTCCTCGCTCCCAAAATTCAAACCCGCTCCTTGCAAACGCTCGACTAGCCTTTGATTGGCATCGATTTTAAACCATTGCCAAACCGATTGCGCGATTTCCGAACCAATGCCGCGAACCGATTCTAATTCTTCAACCGACGCTTGACTTAATTTCGCGATCGCGCCAAAGGCTTCGGCGAGCAATTCTGCGTTGGTTTTCCCTACATACCGAATTCCCAAACCATACAAAACGCGCGCATAAGCTTGCTCCTTCGACCTTGCGATGGCTTTAACCAGCTTTTCCGCCGATTTTTGACCCATTCGCTCCAAACTCATCAATTTTTCCGCCGTCAACTCATACAAATCTGCAACCGATCGCACTAACTCTCGACCGACGATTTGTTCGACAACTTTTTCTCCCAATCCCGTAATATCCATTGCATCGCGCGAGGCCCAATGAACTAAGCTTCCCCGTAAAATTGCCGGACAAGAACCATTGACGCAGCGGGTTACGGCTTCTCCTTGGGGACGCACCAGTTGGGAGGCGCATTCGGGACAATGGGTTGGCATGGAGTAAGGTTGGGTTTCGGGAGGACGAAGTTCGGTAAGGACGCGCACGACTTCGGGGATAATTTCCCCCGCTTTACGAATTACCACTGTATCGCCAACGCGGATATCCAGTTCGCTGATTCGCTCCCGATTGTGCAACGTTGCTCGCTGTACTGTCGTTCCAGCGACTAAAACCGGTTCCATAATTGCCATTGGGGTAATCGCACCGGTACGACCGACGTTAACAGTAATTTCGCGGACAACGGTGGGAACTTCCTCGGCGGGATATTTAAGCGCGATCGCCCAACGGGGAAATTTTTGCGTGAATCCTAAATCCTCTTGCAATTCAAAGGAATTGAGCTTGACCACAACCCCGTCGGTCATGTACTCTAAATTCTTACGCTGGCTATCCCATTGCTGAAAATAATCTTCAACGTCCTGCAACGATTGACAAAGTTGGCGGTTGGGGTTGACGCGCAACCCCATTTGTTGTAAGAATTCGAGAGATTCCCATTGAGAGCGAGGAAATTGTACGCCTTCGTCTCCCTCTGGGGTTGAAGCGCCCCGAAGATGTAAAGTGTAAGCAAAAAAGTCCAACCGACGGCGATCGACAATTTGGGGATCTAATTGGCGCAACGTCCCCGCAGCAGCGTTGCGCGGATTGGCAAATTGAGATTCTCCGGCTTGTTGGCGTTCTGCGTTGATGCGGTTAAATTCATTGAGGGGCAAAAAGGCTTCTCCGCGAATTTCTACTACAGGTGGCGGATTTTCTAAGTTTAACCGCAGGGGAATTGCCCGAATTGTGCGAACGTTTTGCGTGATTTCCTCGCCTGATGTCCCATCGCCCCGCGTCGCACCTCGTACTAATACCCCTTTTTCATAGGTCAGCGCGATCGCGGAACCGTCAATTTTCAGTTCGCATACATATTCGACACTTTCCGATAAAGGAGACGATAAATGACGCTGCCATCGCTGGTTCCACTTCTCCAATTCTGCGGCGTTGAAAGCATTTTCGAGACTGTAAAGGGAGATATTGTGGCGGACGGAGGTAAACTGGGCGGCGGGGCGATCGCCGACTCGTTGGGTCGGACTGTCGGGTACGATCAGTTGGGGATATTGCGCCTCTAATTCTTGCAGTTGCCGATATAATTGGTCGTAAACCACATCCTCCATGACGGGACTGTCGAGGACGTAGTAAGCATAGTTGGCTTTTTGCAGTTGTTGTCGCAACCTCGTCGCGCGGTTTTGAATGTCGGGTGAAACAGCCATATTCGCCCTTGTGTTGAATGTTTGTTCAAATTATAGTATAGGGGTAATTAATAATGAATAATGAATAATGAATAATGAATAATTATTAATTTGGTTCATTATTCATTGCGAACGGGAATTCGCAATTCGTAATTGAAGCCTCCTGATTTCTTCCATTCTGACTTCTCCCCTCCTGACTTCTTCCCTCCTCAATTCTCCCCGAAGCCAGGATTTTACAACTCACGATGAAAGTGCTACGGCTGGGGAAGAACCGCATTCAACTTGCCGCTGCGATACCCTTCCAAATCGAGGGTAACGTAGATGAAGCCGTAGTTTTGGAAAGTTTGAACTAATTGGGGCAAATCAACGGTCACAACGAACGTTTGGATGCGATCGGGCGGCAATTCGATGCGGGCGGTATCCCCTTGCGATCGCACTCTCAAATTTTCGTATCCCAGTTGGCGCAGATACATTTCCGCCCGTCCCACGCGCTGCAACTTAGCGACGGTGATTTCTTCGCCGTAGGGAAAGCGAGAAGACAGGCAAGGTTGGGCGGGTTTGTTCCACCAGGGGAGTCCTAGCTGTTGGCTGAGTTGGCGAATTTCGAGTTTAGTCATTCCCACTTCTGCTAGAGGCGATCGCGCGCCGCGTTCAATAGCCGCTTGGATGCCGGGACGATAGTCGTGGAGATCGTCGGCGTTGACACCATCGAGGACGTAAGGATATCCCCGTTTTCGGGCGAGGGGTTTGAGGGTATCGTGGAGTTCGCTTTTACAGAAATAGCAGCGGTTGATGGGGTTGGAGGTATAGTTAGGATTCTCCATTTCCCGCGTTTCGACGACTTCGTGGGCGATGCCAATTTGCGCCGCTTGAATTTTGGCATCTTCGAGTTCTTCGGGAAGAAGGGAAGGAGAAACGGCAGTGACGGCTAATGCGCGATCGCCTAACACATCGCGGGCAATTTTAGCCACTAGCGTACTATCAATTCCGCCGGAGTAGGCGACGAGGGCGCGATCCATTTGGGAAAATAGGGTCTTTAAATGTTCTAATTTGGGTTCAGTCGCAATGGGCATGGAAGTTGAGAAAATTATAGGGATGAGGTATCTATTATAGGAGAGTAGAAGGCACCAAGACATTATAAGTAGGGACGTTTTATCAAACATCTCTACAATGCGTGTCTAACGGAGACTGACGACTGAAGGGAAAAGATTGATGACTTATGACCAACTGTTAAATTTCTTAATGCTCGCAGCGGGCAATTGATTGTTACACTGAGCTTAGAATCATAGCCTCAATTAAGCGCTACAAGGAAAACTCTAGGCACTCAGGTTAAACCCTTGCTGTTTCCGATCGCCGTTGGTAATTTATGTTAACTCATTGTTAACTGATTCGCCCCTTTAACATCGGATTCCCAAAATTTTTACCTTCCCAACTTGTGGGAAGTCCTCAAAAAGCCTCTATCTCTAAAATATTGGCAAGTTCGGTCCAAAGAGTATCCTTGACTCATCCCAACCCGTCCTCGACAACTTTGACGTGGAATCACAAACTACTCAAAGTTTGGCAATTTCAAGAAAGAGCGCATTTCTAGAAGCGTTGTTGTAAGACGTATTAAAACTTAAAACCACTTTATAAAATCGGCTAAAACCTTGGCTTAATGATACCTTTGCACAATCGGTTGAGCTGAAGAAACGAGGAAAGGCGATCGCTCTTGCAGGTACAATAATTGTAAATAATTATGAGGGTGCGGTTTTTTCTACGGCAAAGACAAAAACAATAGAAGTGCAAACCTCACACTTATAATACTGAAGATGAAAAAGCAATTTACCAATCGTACAGCAGCCGGTCGCCTGCTCGCAACCCAATTAATGGAATACGCCGATGCGCCTAACGTGCTAGTTTTAGGACTGCCGCGAGGGGGCGTTCCCGTGGCTTACGAAATCGCCGCAACCCTCAAAGCGCCTTTGGATATTTGGCTGGCGCGCAAACTTGGCGTACCGGGAAATAAAGAATTGGCAATGGGCGCAATTGGATGGGGGGAGAGTCGGGTTCTCAATCAAGGACTCATCGACTCTTTGCAGATTTCCGACTCTGCCATTGCGCAAGCGATCGCGCGAGAAAAAGGAGAATTGGCGCGGCGCGATCGCCTTTATCGCGGTTCTCGTCCCCAACCCAATGTTCGAGATTGTACTATTATTTTAGTTGATGACGGGATTGCAACGGGTTCAACCCTCTCAGTTGCTATTGCCAGCTTGCGATCGCGCGATCCTGCCGCCATCATTGTCGCAGCGCCCGTAATTCCCCCCAGCGCCCGCGAACAACTCCTTGCCGGAGTTGATAAGGTTGTCAGTCTCATCGAACCCGATCCCTTCCATTTTCTAGGTTTCTGGTACGACGACTTTTCCGCCACTTCCGACGCAGAAGTGTGCGATTTACTCGCGCGATCGCCACATTCTCTGTTCTCACAGACAAGGATTTCCTTAAAATGAGGGGGAGTTTGGCAAGTTAACCGACGCGATCGTTTCCTCATTTTACAATGAATCCTTCTCGCTGTATTAAAATCAGTAAATACCTAAGCAAACATCTGCGCCACCAACCCCAACGACTCGGTTTAACCCTTGCGCCGGGAGGATGGGTAGAAGTGGAACAACTTTTAGCCGCTTGCAAGGTTAATGGATTTCCAATTACTCCGGTAGAACTCGAAGAAGTCGTTGCCAATAACGACAAACAGCGCTTCTCTTTTGATGAAAGCAAAACCTTAATTCGGGCAAATCAAGGACATAGTATTAAGGTCGATCTTCAGATCGAGGCGCAAGTTCCGCCCGACACATTATACCACGGAACTGCCAAACCCGCAGTCCCTCTTATCCTCAAATCGGGTTTGAAGAAAATGTCTCGCCATCACGTTCATTTATCCCTAGATATAAATACGGCGAAAAGGGTGGGTTCGCGGCGAGGGTATCCCGTTGTATTCGCCGTAGATGCCAAAGCAATGCACCAAGAAGGGTTTACATTTTACCGTTCGGATAATGGCGTGTGGCTGGTGGATAGCGTCCCGCCTCATTATTTACAAATACTGCGAAGTTGAAGAGGGATACTAATCTTTACAAACAACCCTCTTTTTTGCCGTTAATGGCTCGCCGAAAAATTTATAATAGGCTTTAGCACGTTTGTTCTTCCTCATATAGGGTCATTGTGCGACCTGCGGCGATCGGGAATCCGACACGCGATCGCCAGATTCTAAAAGCAAAGAAATAGCTTTGTCGAGTTGCCAATGAAAATTGAGTATCGTCTCAGTCTCTCAGACTATAAAGAAACAAACAAATTTCACTCGAAAAGCCAGAAATTTCAGTATTTAATGCTCTGGCTTTTAAGCATCGTTTCGATTTTTTATGGAGTTCTATATACGATTTACATATTTAATATTTATCAAATTGTATTTTGGATTTTACTAGCACTTTTAGTTAATCCAGAAATCAACCTTGTTCAAAGATTGAGCATGAATTACGCTTGGAAGAATCAATCTGGTGCATTCAGAGAACCGATGGAAGTTGAAATTTTAGAGGAAGGCATTTCCAGAACAACGCCAAACTCTCAAAGTTTCACTCGCTGGCCGATTTTCACAAAGTTTATCGAAACACAAAACCTCTTTATTCTATATCAAGGAAAGCGCTCGATAGATATTGTACCCAAACGAGCGTTTGAGAGCGAGGAGCAAATTCGAGAATTTAAAATTATACTCGACGAAAATATTAGCCAATCTTCTTAAAATGACAATTTACTTTTACAGTACGCGCGGCGAATACGGCTGTTTTTCTAACTTTTCCCGCCACGGTTTTGAACTCGATGGGAATTACTGGCATACCAGCGAACATTATTTTCAAGCTCAGAAGTTTGTAACGAGCGATCGCGCGTGGCACGATAAAATCTGTTCTGTGAAAACGCCCAAAGACGCGGCAAAAATGGGTCGCAGCCGAGAACATCCCCTACGAAACGACTGGGAAACCGTTAAGGATAAAATCATGGAACGTGCAGTTTTATGTAAGTTTCAAACTCATGCAGATTTGCGCGAAGTTCTTCTATCTACTGGCGACGAACCGATTGTTGAAAATGCACCAGGAGATTATTATTGGGGGTGTGGGAAAGATGGCAGCGGACAGAATAAATTAGGGGAAATTTTAATGAAAGTGAGAGAGGAATTGCGGCAGGAGTAGAGTGTTTTATGACAAGCAGAGTTTGAACTTTTTATGGAGCGTATATGAAAAAACTCTTATTTATTTGTAGTAAAAATCGATGGCGAAGTCCTACAGCAGAAGCCGTATTTTCGCAATACGAAGGCTTGGAAGTCGATTCGGCAGGTCTCGATCGCGGTGCTGAAGTATCTTTGGGCAGCGATGCGGTACAATGGGCAGATATTATTTTTGTCATGGAAAAGTCTCATCGAAGTAAGCTTGCCGCCAACTTTCAACCTTGGCTCAAAAATAAACGAGTCGTTTGTTTAGATATTCCCGATAAGTATAAATATATGGAACCGGCATTAGTTGAATTGCTGAGGATTAAAGTTTTGCCCTTGTTGGGAACATTTTGATAGTAAAAAGGAAAAAATATTATGCCAAATGGAGGCTCTGATTGTTGTGGAACGTGCTGGTTTAACGCCAAAAATAAAGGAGAAGCTGGATATAAACATCGACGCGATCGCGAACCCAATTACTGTATCATCCGTCAGCTCAAAATTCCCAATCCGATGTATACTTATTGTGCAAACCATCCCCATCGATTTCCCGACCGGTTTCCCGTCCCCATCGGTCCAGTTTTTGTCGGAGACTCAACAGGTTGGCGCGAAGTCTGGCAACCTGCACCGGATACTGAAGAAATTCGACTAGCTTTGCTCGATTTAGCAGCTCGGATTGTCGAACAACCGGCAATGGAGTACCCTATGGGAATACAGCGCGACGAACTCGTCATTTTGCAGTTGGGAGAGTTGAAAGAAAGACGCGCGATCGCGGATTTACAAAGAATTGCTCGCTTCAACCCCGCTGCCGAATCTGGCGGATCGTTTCATCAAACTCGCCATTCTACGGTTAGGGTAGCAACAGAAGCCTTGGAAAAAATATTAGAAAATGAATAAAGCGCGATCGCATCGAATATAAAATTTATTTTTGACAGAGTTGCGATTTCGGATAATGAGAAAATTATAATAAGAGAAGCTTTACTCTATAAAACCCATTCTATGCTAAACCAATCTTCACCTTTCCAGCGAGCAATTGAAGCTGTCGAAGCTTTACCGTTGAGCGAACGAGAAATCTTACTCGCTCTCCTCCAGAAACGCCTTGCTGACGAACGACGAAAAAAAATAGCACAGGAAGTAGCAGAAGTTCATCAAGAATACGAGCGAGGACAAGTTCAATTTGGCTCTGTTGCCAATTTTTTAGCCGAATTAGACGCATGAGACAAATTGGCTGGACACCCGATTATAAAATTCGCATTTTGTTCGAGTTTGTGGATAATTCAGAAAACCAGAAGCGCTCTATTTTATTACTAAATATTGGCTCTCACGATGAAGTGTATTAGCAATCGGACGATGCTGTTGTCTCTAAGCTTAGCAACGAAGGTGTGTTACGCTGCGCTAACACACCCTACAGATAAAGACTTTGCTCGTCATTTTGCAGTTAGGAGAGTTTAAAGAAAGACACGCGATCGCGTTCTGTATCAAAGCTTAGTTGAATCTCAACACCCTCTTCTTCAGGATCCTCGCTGGCATAGCGGCTTAAAAGAGTCTGTACGCATTGGCGATATTGAGCTGATTTATCCATTGTACAATTGCCTCTCCTGCAAAATTCTCAAACCATTGTCTTGATTCTAGACATTCGCAACATTTAATGGTATAATGACGAAGCCTATTTTAAAAATCGAAACTTCAACGGAATTCAACCGCTACAACCTATGAATTTTACAGTCTTATCAATCGGGCGCACAACGGCGGCTCGGAAGGAGGATGACCGGTACTAAGGGTTCCGGTCGCGATCGCTTGTCGGGGGTTGAGGCTGCCCTGGCTGAAGTGGAAAAACTGCGCGCAAACCGCAAATATCGCAATGCCTCCGGCTTATTTTATACCGAGGGAGTTCGCAACTTCGTCCAAGTCTGCGATAATCAGTTTGAGATTGCGACTCTGTTATTTAGCGAACAACTGCTGACTGCACCCCTCGCGCGCAAGTTGGTTCGCCAAAAGCGACGTTCGGGAGTTCCCACCATTCCCCTCACCCCCGAACAGTTTAGACGAATTTCCTACACTCACCGCGCTTCGGGCGTAGCCGCGATCGCGCGCCAGCGTTGGTTCCCGTTACAGGAGATTTCGCCCCAAGGGGGGTTGTGTTGGGTGGCTCTCGAAACCGTGCGATCGCCGGGAAATTTGGGAACGTTGATTCGGACCTCAGAAGCCGTCGGCGGTGCGGGATTCATCTTCATTGGGAGGCGTATCGATCCCTTCGATCCCGATGTCCTGCGCGCGTCGATGGGGGCGCTATTTCGCCAAAAATTCGTTCGCACCACCCTCTCTGCCATGCGCGAGTTCATCTCTAACCATCGCTTCCAAGCCATTGGCGCATCCCCCGAAGGTACCATCGACCTGCATCATTTTGATTATCCGCGATCGCCCCTTCTATTACTCGGCGAAGAACGTCGGGGGTTAACCTCCGAGCAGCGAGATTTGTGTCAGCATCTCGTTCGCATTCCAATGGTGGGTGCGGCGGATTCTCTCAATCTCGCCGTCGCTGGCAGTTTGTTGATGTACGAAATCTATCGATCGCGTCGTTCCTCACCTTCCCCCCAAACGTACAGTTAATCAGTTGTTCGGCATAAAACCGCCACGACCTGGGTCTGACACCGGAGAGGGGGAGATGGGGAGATGGGGAGATGGGGGGATGGGGGGATACCCAATTTAGATACGTCTTGGCTTAGACAAAATCAAAGTTCGCCAAATAACTGCAAAACCTGCTGCCAAGCATCGGCGGCAGCTTGGGGATGATAACTCCAACGGCGATCGCAAAAAAAGCCATGATCCGCACCTTCGTAACGGAAAATTTTATAGGGAACCCGATGTTTTTGCAACTGTGCTTCAATTTCCTCCACTTCAGCCACGGGAATGCTGGCATCTTCCGTGCCGAAAAAGCCGTAGAGAGTGCCAGTAATCTCGCCAGTGCGCGTCACCGTGGCCTCGCCGCCGCCGGGAGTCATCGTCGCAATTCCCGCGCCGTAAAACGAAGCCGTTCCTTGAATCTCCGCTAAAGTGGCGGCGAGATAAGCGACATGGCCGCCAAAGCAAAAACCAATACACCCCATCGCCTCTTTTTTGACCTGGGGCAAACTTTTGAGGTAATTAATGGTACCTTGGATATCGTCGAGCAATTCTGAGGCGCGAGTTTGACCCTTATATTGGCGACCGATGGCGATATCTTCAGGCGCGTAGCCCGTTTCAAATCCCGGCGCTTGACGCTGATAAATCGCCGGCGCGATCGCAACGTATCCCTCCATTGCCAAGCGACGCGCAATCTCGCGAATATGGTCGTTCACCCCAAAGATTTCCTGAATGACGACAACGCCCGGAAAGGGGCCTTTGCCTTGGGGCGTAGCAATATAGGCATCGACTTCGATGTCGCTGCTGTTGACCTTGACTTGCGCCGTTTCGATATCGAGTGCTGTCATGGGCGATCGTGCTTTAGAGTTCGGGGAGCGAAATAAATGCTGTTTAATATAGCATAGTTGCGATCGCCTTTTCTTCCCCCTGCCCAAGGTTTTTGCTTGGGGGTAAAGGTAATATAATCGTTTTTTATGAAACAGGAGAAACGCTTGAATGCCTCAGTATAAGCGCCAAAATTAATTGCACATTGCTTTCCTTACACTGTAAAAGTTTGACTTCGATTTGACGAATATTCGAGTTTGCCTCAGTGCGTATGGCAACAATACAATAAATACAATTGCGGATGTAAGCATTATTTCGGAATATCAAACCATTGATGAATTGCCTTGTACAATAATTGTAAGTCCTACCAATTCGAGTAGGTTTGATAACACAACAATTCATGAAAAGAGAGGAGATTTGATGTTAAACTATACAGCTAACACGACAGAAACGGCAGAGACTGCCATCAGTGCCACAGATACCGAGTCGCCTTTGACGGAAACGACTTTTGCAGTGGCTGCTGACCCCGGCGATTCAACAATTGTTGGAACTTCGGGGAATGACCTAATCCAGGGAACGCCTAACGACGATAGGATTGAAGGTTTAGAAGGAAACGATCGCATCTTCGGAGGGAATGGGGAGGATACCATAGATGGGGGAGAGGGTAGCGATTTCCTCCGAGGTCAAGGGGGCAACGATTCGCTGTTTGGGGGGGACAATAACGATCGCCTCAAAGGAGATAATGGTTTCGATCTCCTCAGAGGTGGGGAGGGCAACGATCTACTGTTTGGAGGCAATAGCGGCGATACGCTGTATGGCGATGAGGGTGACGATCTCCTCAGAGGTCAGAAGGGGAACGATACTCTCTACGGCGGCCAAGGAAACGATCGGCTTTATGGAGATTTGGGAGATGATGTTTTGATAGGTGTCGATCCCACGGCTGCGACAGCGGGATTGGGCGAGGTGGATCGATTGTACGGCAATGTGTTTGGTACGGAAACTTTTGTTCTGGGCGATGAGAATCAAGTTTACTATGACGATGGGGACGATTTAACCCAAGGATTGGGCGATTATGCGGAGCTCGTGAATTTTGACTTAACCACTGATATTATTCAACTTCGCGGTACTGCTACCGATTATCAGTTGGGTGCTTCTCCGGTTGCTGAACTGGGGGGAACTGGGATTTTTCTCAATACTGGTCTGACGGATATTGAGTTAATCGGAGTTGTAAGCGACGTTGGGGGTCTGGATTTGGGGGCTGCTTATTTCAGTTTTGTTTAAACTGGGCGTAGTAAACTTTAGAGAGGTAGGGAGCGATCGCGCTTTTTGTGCAACCCGGACGCAATCGCTCTCCGTCTTACCCGCTTTCAAGTTTTTTATGCCCTACAGTCAATTTACAATAGAAACAGTTAAAACAAAGTTTGATATCTCTATTTCTGAGGAATTTGGGATTTTTGCAGAAATCCCTGAATCGAATTACAGCGACTTTCTCGCCCAAAGCTTACGGGAATATGTACCGTTAGCCCTTGCGGTTACTACCGAAAAAGCGCGTTCTGCATTTATTATAGCACCCATTTTATTTGAACTTAGAAAACAATTTAAAAATAAAATCAGCTTATTTTCGGGTCGAGAATTCAATGTAGAAAATCAGAAAGGATTAACTGGGCTTCGTGACTTTCTGATTTGCAACTCCTCCGAACAACTCGCCATTGAAACGCCAGTTATTGCCCTGGTTGAAGCTAAAAACGATAATATTCAATCGGGGTTGGGTCAATGTATGGCAGAAATGATAGCGGCGCAGTTATTTAATCAACGGAACCAGAGAGAGGCGAAGATCATTTATGGCGCGGCGACCACAGGCACCAACTGGAAATTTATGCGTTTAGAAGGAAAGACTATTTCCGTAGATTTAAATGAATATTTTCTCAATAACGTAGGCAAACTTTTAGGCATTCTTAAACATTGCATTGAATCGAGCCACTTGTCAACCCTGTTTCCAGAGGAAGAAAGATATTGTTAAACTGAATACAGCATCTAGACATTCTCTTTGTTGATTAACTTTTCATGTTAAATCCCCAGGAAACGCAGTCCCAAACCTCTCAAGCTGTTTTAGCCGCCTTAGAGCGTTTAATCGAAATTGTCGCCCAGTTGCGATCGCCCGATGGGGGATGTCCTTGGGATTTAGCCCAAACGCCGGAAACTTTGACTCCTTATATCATAGAAGAAGCCTACGAAGTGGTCGATGCGATTCGCGGCGGGGAAAAAGACGCGATCGCCGAAGAACTGGGCGATCTTCTTCTCCAAGTCGTCCTCCAAGCGCAAATTGCCAGCGAAAGCGATCGCTTTACCCTCGAGGAGATTGCCTGCGGTATTTCCGAAAAACTCATTCGCCGACATCCCCATGTTTTTGGCAATCTCCACCTGGAAAATGTTGCCCAAGTTCATCACAATTGGGAACAAATTAAAGCGGCTGAAAAGGGAGAAACCCTCGAACAAGCCCAACGCTTAAGCCGCAAACTCAAGCGCTACAGCCGCACTTTGCCTCCCCTGACAGCCAGTCTCAAAATTTCTCAAAAAGCAGCCGATGCTGGGCTTGAATGGGAAAATGTTGAAGAGGTTTGGGGGAAATTCAATGAAGAGTTGGCGGAATTTAAAGAGTCCTTGGCAACTGAAAACAAAGCGCATCAAGAAGCTGAGCTGGGAGATATTATGTTTACCTTGGCGAATATTGCGCGCTGGTACAATCTTGACCTGTGCGAAGCGCTACAAGGAACCAATCAACGCATTGTTAAACGCATAGAATTGATGGAAGAATTTGCCGATCGCCCCCTTGCTGAATACAGCCTAGAAGAATTAGACCAACTTTGGGAACGGGCAAAAGCTAAGCTAAAGGGTTAGTCCTTTGTCATTGGTCATTGGTCATTAGTCATTGGTCATTTTTGGTGTATGCTTGAAAAGCGCGAAATTATTGTGATTGGCGGCGGCGTAGTTGGATTGGCGATCGCGATCGAACTGCAACTGAGAGGGGCATCCGTTACCGTTCTCAGCCGCAACCCTGGGGAAGCCGCAGCCTTTGTCGCGGCTGGCATGATCGCCCCCCAAGCCGAACAAATTCCCCCCAGCCCGATGTTGGAGTTGTGCTTGCGCAGTCGCGCCCTTTACCCCCATTGGACGCGGAAACTCGAGGAGATTTCGGGCTTGGAAACGGGGTATTGGCCTTGTGGAATTTTAGCCCCGGTTTACAAACTGCCTTCTGCAACTTCGGTTGGGAACGAACCAATGGAGTTGCAATGGTACGATGGCTCGAAGGTGCATCAATTTCAACCGGGATTGAGCGAGGAGGTGGTGGGGGGTTGGTGGTATCCTCAAGATGCTCAAGTCGATAATCGCCGCACTTTGATTCGATGCTTGCAGGTGACGGCGCGGGAGTTGGGAGTGGATTTGTGCGAGGGGGTGGCGGTTGGCGAAATTGTTAACGACAAACAACAAGTTACCCATTTAATAACTAATAACGGTAACATTGGAGGGGAGCATTATATCCTAGCGACAGGGGCGTGGGCGGGTCAACTTTTTCCCCTACCCGTCTATCCCCAAAAAGGACAAATGCTCTCGGTTCGCGTTCCTCCTTCGGAGTTGGAATTGCCGCTCAATCGCGTTTTGTTTGGCGAAGACATTTATATTGTTCCCCGTCGCGATGGTTTAATTGTCATTGGTGCAACCTCGGAAAACGTGGGGTTTACGCCCGAAGTTACGCCCCAAGGAATGAATACGTTGCTCAGTAATGCAATTCGCTTATTTCCCGTTTTGAAAGATTTCCCCCTTGAAGAGTTTTGGTGGGGATACCGTCCGGCGACTCCCGATGAGTTGCCGATTTTAGGGGAAAGTCCGTTATCTAATTTGACTCTGGCAACGGGTCACTATCGCAACGGTATTTTATTGGCCCCCATTACGGCAGCATTGCTGGCAGAGCGTATTTGGACGGGGAAGGAGGATTCGATTTTGGCTCATTTTCGCTATACTCGATTCGAGCAGTAGCTAACTGGTGTAGAGCGCTCGTTAAGTTTCAAGAATTTATTGCAATAGATTCCTAACTTATGATATGCTCTTTCTCAGGAAATGTTATTTGAAAGGAAGTGCATCATGACTCTAAGATCGAACACCACAGCTCAAAAGCAGACAAAGCCGAGCAAGATCGCCATTGAAGTTAAAGACTTATATCCGCCGACCCCAGCGAGCGATGGCAATCGCCAATTTGCTGAAATGGCAGACGATACCGACGGCGGTTCCGACTAAGAACGCTTAAATATTCGCACGGTCGGGAGGCAGTTTCCTCATACCTGACTGGGGGAAAGCGAAATTCACGGGTTTTGCTTTCCCCTTTTATTGAGAAATATTATGAATTAGAGAGTGAATTGAAGAAGGATGGCGATGGGGACTCGCAGTTTGCATCAAAAACAGGATACCTCAGAATCCACATCTGTCTTGGCGGAGTTAATTTATCCCTACAGTCGAGAAGCCTTTTTGCAGGAAGTTTGGACGCAAAAAAGCGTTTATCTGACTGGGGGAGGAACTCGCCGCTTCGATGACCTGTTGTCTTGGGCGACGCTGAGCGAACTGTTGAACCACCACGACTTTGAGTATCCAACGTTGCGTTTGGCCAAGAACGGACAGGTATTAGCGCCAGTGGAAAATGCCAATTTCCTCAAACACTGTCAAGAAGGCGCGACATTGATCCTCGATCGCGTTCACAAATTTGTCCCAGAAATTGCTCGCTTCGCCACAGCGTTTCGCTCGGAAATCGGACATCCCGTTCAGGTGAATTTATACGGTTCGTGGCCGGGGATCCAAGGCTTTAAGTGCCACTATGATACCCACGAAGTGTTTATCCTGCAAGTAGATGGCAGCAAAACGTGGTCGATTTTTGCCGATACGGTAAAATATCCCCTAGACGACCAAAAATCGGCATTACAACCACCGCCAGAAGGCGCGCCCGAGTCGGTTTGGACCCTGGAGGCAGGGGATATCCTTTATATTCCTCGCGGTCATTGGCATTATGCCGTAGCAACCGATGGCCCGTCGCTGCATTTAACAGTGGGGGTGACGAGTCAAACGGGGTTGAGTTTTGTGGAGTGGGTGAGCGAACAATTGCGCGATCGCGTTCGCTGGCGGGAGAATCTTCCCTTGCTATCGGAGGCCGAACCGGTGAGTTTGCGCCATCGCCTCCACGAATTAATCGCCGAGTTAAACGATTATCTCAACGATGAGTCAGTGGTGTCGGCCTACGAATCTTACCTCGCCCAAGCCGGCAAACCTGCGGTTCGCTATGCTTTCCCCTATCAAGTGGGGTTTGGGATTTTTGCTGAGGGGAGAAAGACACAATTTTACCGACCGCCGTATCAACGGGTACAAATCTCGGAATTGGAAGGCGATCGCGGCTATCAAATCCTCGCTTCGGGCAAGGAAATTACCCTCGCTGGGGTTCCCAAATCTTTTGTGGAAACGTTGTTTTCAACAGACAATTTTTCGGGCTTGGATGTGTCTGAGTGGCTACCCGACTACGATTGGGAAATCGATCTGGTTCCTTTATTATCGCGCTTGGTAACCGAAGGGGTTATTTTTGTGGCAAAGGATTGTTGACCGTTGGTCGTATATAGCGTTTTTAAACGAAACGTAAACAATAAATGATCCAGAATTAAAATCCACCGCGCTTTGTAGGGACGTTCAATTGAACGTCCCTACATTGAAACTCGGTTCTTCGGAAGAATGGAAGAAGTTGTGGGAGGAGCAATTGGCTGAAGAAGTTATATAAAATCCCCACCCATCTCCCATCATCAAAAACATTTCCGGTTTCCCCCCATCTCCCCATCAGGGGCGGGGTTACCCCGCCCCTACATTAGGTCATTCAACCGAATTTTATATTAGGATGCGATCGCGACTTCTAACAATTCTCCCGCCCCAAAACGCACCACATCGGCACAAAACAGTCCCGTTTCCTCCCTCGTTCTTTCAATGGCGCGTTTCGCCTCCTCTTGTTTGAGGTCAAAGGTATTGAGCGCGATCGCCTTCACCTTCGCTTCCTCAAAAGCCCCCCCTGCCCGCGCCACCCTTTCATACAAGCGAATGACTTCGGGTAAGGGAGGAATCTTCACCCCCTCACAATTATGAATCCTTTCCAACCCAACCTTATGCGCCAAAATCAGTCCCGTCGGTTGACTGCCCCGAATCAACGGTAACGTTGCCGTCGAACCGGGATGCAATAACGACCCTTGACCTTCTATCCATACAACATCCGCCTGTTGTCCCGCCGCCAAAACTTCCCGTTCCACCGCCCCTGCCGCAAAATCGACGCGCACCGCATCCAACGCAACCCCCTCGCCTGCAATCATCATCCCCGCCTGTCCGGTGGCGACGAACTTTGAGTTGAAACCGCGCGTTTTGGCGGCGCGATCGAGTTCCAAACAAGCCGACATTTTCCCCACGCCCATATCGGTTCCCACTGCTAAGATTCGCTTTGCCGCAAGCGATCGCGCTTTCCCTTTCCCAATCCCTAAGTTGGCTGGTTCTTGGCGCGCGTCCCAAATCCACTGTCCCGGGCGCAATGTTTCAACGAGACCGCTCATGGGAACGTGCAAACCATTGACCAGAGACAACCCCGCTTCTACTCCCTGTTGGACCTCTTGCTGCCAAGGCTCCGGCAAGACTCCGCCCGCTGGCGCTAAACCAATGAGGAGAACATCGGGAGCGTAGTTCAAGGCTTCGGCGACGGAGGCAACCACCGGCGCATCGCTCTCGATTCGGGCTAACTCCCGCAATGACTCCCCCGCGCAGTCGGCATCAATGACGGCGACAACGGGAGCTGCTCCGTAGCGTAAGTAGGCGAGTCCTGTTTTCCCGCCTTGGTTGCGAAGTCCTTGGTGCAGCAGTAGGGCTACTCGATGTTGGGCTGTCAGTCGCACGGGTTGCTTGTTAAAATTCCTTCGTCTTATATTTTAGCAAGTTCTAGCCCCAAGAAAGGGCCGGATTCCCCTCGCAAACTGCCCTTTTTGACAATTGTTTTTACTTCGCGAGAGCAAATAAAGACATTTTTATATATTTATATCTCTTATGTATTGGAAACAATGCAGAAACTCCTGCCAGTAGGTTAATTTAGAAGGCGACACTTTAATATTTTCTCTGTATAACTCTACCTCTTTATCTTGAATCGAGCAATTTATTACAGGAGACTTGACTTTTTTAAAAACAGGAAATACAATTTCTGTAGCTTGGGTTAAGTGTAGCCATTTTTCAATTTAGGGGAGTGAAAAGCGCATTCCAGCGTAGACGGCAAGAAGAAAAAGGTCAATTTATCAGTCAGTGGCGCGCCAATTTTTTAGCGCGATTTCGGTACAAGAATACTAACTCAGAAGAATGGTTAGGGCTTGCTGCACAAAGCGGCAAACCCAATTAATTAATGCGAGCGAGGTGTAAGTAGGTGGGCAAAAATAAACGCATAACCTCGAAAACCGTATTCCTTGCCAGGTAAGGGTTTTAGCTGGAGATATTGTTCTTTTAATTACGCCCACCTACTTATTAGGGTTGCTTAAAAATTAAAAATTAAAAATTAAATACAATTCCCCCCTGCTCCCCCTGCTCCCCTGCTTCCCCTGCTCCCCTGCTTCCCCTGCCCACCTGCCCTTTGAAAAGCGCGCTCCACCTCAAAGTGGCATCAGACATAATTCTTATCTTTCGCTCTACTTTTCCCCAGCGCATTCCCCACTCTTTCCACAGCCTTTTTGGAAGTTTTCCCCAGTTTTCCCAAAGTTTTCCACGGGTTGGACGGCAGGATGAAGATTGTTGCGTCAGTCGGGGGATTTTTGTTTGACCGGGCTGCCTCACCGATCTATACTCAGTTATCATGAAATAATGTAAACAAAATCATCTCAAAAGCCCCATTCTTGTGTCACCATTTTTTTAACCCAAAAGGATTTGTAACATTTCGCAGCATTGACAAACCCCCCTCCATACCCCGAAATAGAAGAGAGACCAGGTCGAGGAGCAAGGGGGTCGCAATAGCAAAGATGCTTGCCGTTCCCTTTTGATGTCGGCGTGGATATTCGACCCGTAGGAGGCAGTCTGTGAACCCAACCATCAGCATTTTGGCAGAAATTCCCGAAGAGCTGCACCGAGCGCTCAGGGACTATCTCGACGCACACCCCGCTTGGGATCAAGACCAAGTGTTTGCCGTGGCGCTGTCGCTATTCTTGCTTCAAAGTCGGCAAAAGCGCGAAGTTCAATTGTTTCCGATTTCCTCAATGACTCTCAACGAACTCGAAGGCTCCGATACTCTTCCCTATGTTGGTTCGAGGGATTGTAATTAAATGATGTAACTGTAACCCTTAGCCCATCACCCATCCACAACATGGCAATTGTCCCCCAACTCATTGTCGGTCTGGGCAACCCGGAACCGAAATACGATAAAACGCGGCACAACATCGGGTTTGAGGTTGTTGATGCCTTAGCTAGGCGCTGGAACTTGTCGTGGCAAGAAAATCGCCGCTTCAAGGGACGTTTTGCCCGAGGGCGCAGTTCGGGGGGAAGCAAAATTTATCTTCTCAAACCTCTGACGTACATGAATCGTTCTGGGGAGTCGATTCGCGCTCTTGCCGATTGGTACAAACTTCCGCCCGAGTCTTTACTTGCGATCTACGATGATATGGATTTGCCTGTGGGACGCTTGAGAATGCGCCTATCGGGTTCGGCGGGGGGACATAATGGGATGAAGTCGATTATTTCTCACTTGGGAGGACAGAATTTCCCTCGCCTGCGCGTTGGCATTGGCAAGTCCAATGGGGATAAGGAAACGATTTCTCACGTTTTGGGACGTTTTACACCCCAAGAACAACCGGTGGTTGCTGAGGTTCTCCAGGTTGTGGTTGAGGCGGTGGAGATGAGTTTGACTGAGGGGGTGGAGAAGGCAATGAGTCTTTTTAATGGGACAACTGTTATCAATTAATAATTAATAATTGGGTATCGGGACTTAAACAATAGCAATACTCAGTAGTAGAAAAGTGGAAGCCATCGAGGAAGTGCTGACTGGGTGGGGAAAAGAAGTCTTAGATAAAATTGAAGAAGTGAGTATAGATTTATGGAAGGGCTATAAAAGTTTAGTCAAAAAACTGATGCCAAAAGCGAGGGTAGTCGCTGATAGATTTCACGTAATGACGCAAATCAATCGAGAGTTAGATGCAGAAAGGAAACGGGAAAATCGCGAAGTAGAAAAAGAAATAAAAGCCGCAAAAAAGGCTTCACAAAAAAAGCAGTGCGAGTTTAAAAAAGAAAGTTTAAAAAAAAGTAAGTATGTTTTACTGAAAAATGGAGAAGACTTGAATGAATCGCACAAAAGCAAGCTTGAAGAAGTTAAAAATGTCTCAGACAAACTCGGAAAAATGTATGAACTCAAAGAAGAACTTCGCTTTATTTTTGAAAAAAGCGACAATTGGTTAACCGGAGTTTTAAAATTAGGAAGCTGGTTAAAAAGAGCGAAAAAGTATTTTGTCTCAAGCTGTCAAACCCTCAGTCGATGGTTGCCGGAAATTATTTCTGACTTTGATCGTAGAACAACTAGCGGAGTTGTGGAAGGAATTAACAATAAACTGAAACTCATTAAACGTTCTGCTTATGGCTTCAGAAATTTTGATAATTTCCGAGTTAGATGCTTACTCAACTGGCATTTTAATTGTTAATTCAGCATACTATAAACGGAAGAACCAGAATTTTTATTACATCGACTTTTAAATGAAGGAGAATTAATCATTAAATGGGATAGAAATCTCAAAAATAAGGGAAACGCTGTTATCACAGTTTAAATGCGCAACAGCTTACAAAGCGGCTTTAGGCTTGATTTGGGCTTGATTTTTGTTAGAGTCCCGTCCCCCTCACATTAATCAACAACTTGCAACCAACCCCTCGCGAGGCGATCGATTGTATCTCGGACGGCTGCTTGCTCGTCAACACTTAGTAAATCCATTGAATTAAACGCCGCATTAAACTTTTTACGATCGTCTAGCGTAATTTTACCCGATCGCCGAATGCGATCGACAATGGCGAGTAACGGGGCGCGATCGCAGGAAATACTTCTTCGATAACTCATTTTTAGCAAGTTCCTAAGTCAGACAGGTCAATGTGTGGAACGAGTATATCTACCACTGACACGCCTGAAATTCCGGACAAAAATAATTCAAGCCTGCATCGCAAAAAACAAAGGATAACTCCGTAAATCCTCGGTTGGAGGCGATCGCGATCGAGTGGGTAGCGGCGCGTTACGCTGCGCCAACACGCCCTACATCAGGTTACTGACTACTGACACTGACACTGACTACTGACTACCGATTTACCGAAAATTCTGGGTTTAAAGCCCCGTCCCATCTTGGTTCGCTACCAGGTGCGTAGAAGCGCCGACGCACCGGACGGGAGCGCTTTAGGGCGGCTTTTTATTTGTCGTGCTACACTTATAAAGTATTGAGGTATTTTCTAAGATGCTTGTCCTTTCCTATCAGTACAAGTTAGCGCCAACGTCAAAGCAAGTCGCCGAAGCGTGATGAGTGGCTTGATGTTTGCCGTTCGGTTTATAACTATGGGCTGAGGGAACGAAAAGACTGGGTAAATTCTAGAAAATGTTTAGTTGACCGATGCTCGACTCGCTCAGAATACATCATTTCTCCTGAAACAAAACGCCCAACTTATGCCAGTCAATGTAAATCGTTGACTGGGGCGATCGCGAACCAACCCGAATCTAAAAATCCCTCAATCGCAAGTCTTGCAGCAAACCCTCAAACAACTGGAAACTGCATTTGTGAATATGTGGGAAAGAGGATTCGGGTTTCCCCGCTTTAAGAAACAGATGCGGTCGTTTGTCTTTCCTCAAGTCAAACAAGATGCGGTTGAGAAAAATACCATCGACCTCCCCAAGATTGGCAAAGTCGCATTTCACAACTCCAGAGATATTCCCGATGGCTTTATCTGCAAACAGATACGAGTCATCAAGAAAGCTAGTGGCTATTACGTCACTGTCACTATTGGGTGCGATGTGGATGTTCCCGATGTTGTGCCACACGGCTACGCCATTGGGATAGATTTAGGACTCAATAGTTTCATTGCAACCAGCGAAAACGAATTCATCAAAGGACATAAATTTTTCAAGGAATCTGAAGGCAAGCTGGGATTGGCGAGCGACCCCGCGTCGGCGTAAGACGCAAGGGAACGCGCGAGCTGCTGCAACAGAGATTGAAAAATAAAACCAAAGGTTCGCGACGCTGGTTAAGAGTTCAACGCCAAATTGGGCTACTCCACGAGAAGATACACAATTGCCGTAAAGATTTCTTCTTCAAACTTGCTCATCGTCTTTGCGACGGAGTGGGAATGATATTTGCTGAGGATTTGAACCTTTTGGCACTATCAAGGTCAGCTTTGAGGAAAGCTTGCTTGGATGCGGCTTGGGGTTCGTTTCTCAATATCCTCAGTCATGTTTGTTGGAAACGCGGCGTGTATTTTGCCAAGGTGGATGCCAACCGGACAAGTCAAATTTGTCCCAATTGTGGAATCAACTGTGGTAAAAAAACCCTTGGAGAGCGAGTCCATTCTTGCGGAAATTGCGGCTACACCACTGATAGGGATGTAGCCGCAGCCCAAGTGGTGAAACAACGAGGATTAAGTGCGGCAGGGCAGGTCGTACCAACGCTCGTCGAGGGTAAAGAGAAGGGGCTGTGTCCGCCACCTGGGAGCGGACTTCATAAGCCCCGTGTCGGGGTTGGAGTTCATACTCCATCTAGACTCTCCCTATGACGCGAGAATCCCCGTCCCTTTTAGGGCGAGGAGTTGTCAAGAAGCCACCCGTTCTTTAAACAACTTACCCGCAGAAAAAGCAGGGACCTTTGTCGCCGGAATTTGCATCGGTTTGCCCGTTCTAGGATTGCGGCCCTCGCGCGCTTGGCGTTCGCGAGGTTCAAAAGTCCCAAAACCGACCAGCGTCACCTTCTCGCCGTTGGCAACCGCCTCTTCAATAACTTCTGTCAAAACCGTAACAATTGCGTTAACTTCCTTCTGGGATAAACCCGTCTTGGCCGCAACGGTTTGAACCAAATCTCCTTTATTCATAATCTCGCCTAAACAAATTGATTTGAAGCGATTTTAGCCGATTCACGAGCAGCCGCAAGGGGGTTGAAACACATATTTTTCGTTTCCTTGGCAAAACAGTACATTTGTACTATAATTTAAGTAGGTTAAATCCGCACATCTCCTGCCCTCCTCGCCCCCAAAAGCCAATGACTATCAATAATAACGCGCCGACCACGCGCCTGCCGGGGTCGGAAACCGCACAACAACCCACCTTCACCAATCGCTCGGTACATCGCCACCTCTACGACCTCGAAGAACGACTCCAAGAACGCCTCTACTGGCTGCAAAAGCGCCTAGCGGCGACGGAAAAGAAGGTCGATCGCCTTTTGGCCGAGCGACAAGCCCAAAAAAAGCAGCAGAACGTTGTATTTGTACTCCTCACTGCCTTTGCTCTCTTCTTCTACCTATCGGTTCTTCGCCCAACCCAACAACCCAAGCCAACCCAACAGCCGCAGCAGCCTGCTGCACCCACCCTCAACCTTCCCCCCTTGAGCTTTTGGCGCAATCCAGCCGCGCCCAAACGCCTAACCGCCTTCTTTGGCGACGCAGCGTTGAGTCGCACTCCCGCCAAGGGACAAACCGTGGGAGGGAAGGGGAAGGACTACCCCATTAGCGACGACTATCGCGTCCGCATGGTACATCCCGCAACGGGAGAGCGCAGTCCTCCGGCTTGCGCGGGCAAAAGTCTCGAAGAAGTAGACGCACAAAAGATAACCGGCTGTATCGCGCATCGGGGAGTGGACGTAGCAACACCTATCGGCACTCCCTTATTTGCGATCGCCTCGCCTTCGAGCGTCGCCCGAGTCGAGTGCATACAGCAACCACCCTGGGGAACTTACGGACAAATGACCAGTCCTTCCCTTCCCCACTGGACCTTCATCGCCCACCACCTCAACACCTGCAAACCGGGCGTTTATCGCGCCGGACAAAGCTTTGGCACCACAGGAACGGCGGGAACCGGCCCCCACCTGCACTTTGGCAGCAAGTACAAAGGGACTTGGCTACCGCCACCTGCAGGCTTCACACAGTGGATTCTGACCGGAGAAAAGCCATGAAGAACAACACTCAAACTCAACTCCGGTTGCTCGACCTCGTAGAATTTATCTACGAGGTTTGCGCAAATTGGGGAAAATCTCGTAAATCCCAGGACGCGATCGCCTCGACCGATCTCGTCCCCAAAACCGCCCCTTCCTTCGCCTGGTATGCCAACGTCAGCGCACTGATGCTGGGCATTTTCGCCTGCCTCGCCGCCCCCGAGCGGGTGCGATCGCTACTTGCCCTCGATCCTGGGGTTAATCCCCTCCCCATCGACCTCCCCGCGCCCTTTCCTACCCCTTCTCCACCGCCGCCTCTCGTTGCTAAAAAAACGGGCGAATTGTTTCAATCTCCCCAATCTCTCGGAGCGCGCGCCATCGGTCACGCGGAAGGGAATCTCACTGTTTCGGGCAAACCCACCTCTCTCTACTACGGCCACGACGATCCTGGCAACTTCAAGCGCAATCAGGGGTGGTGTTCGGACCAGGGACGCGGCGGCGGCGATGTGGTCGTTGCCGATCGCAAATGCCTCGAAAGAATGCAGCAGCGTTTGCCCCTACTGGCTTACGATTTAAGGGCTGCGAGCATCGATCCCGAAGGGGAAACCGAAGTTTTTCTCAACGCCGCCGATTTGTACAACCAAGCTTCTCCCTGGGTGAGCCGTCAGTTTCCGCAGAAATACGCAGCCGCCCGCCAACAGGGGAAGCAAGGCGAAGATGCCCTTGTCTGGGCGCGGGTGGAAGCTTTTCGCCGCAACGGACGCATCGATGCCAGCGGTTTAATCGGCATTTGTCGGCGAGAAAAGCGGGGGGTGAGCGATTGGGATTGTGTGGCGGGAGACCAGCGGCGGCGCGTCAAGGCGATCGCGCGCGTGTTATCGGCTCGGGGGAATACGAACCGCGATCGCCTCCGAACCCCGGTTCAAGGGACTATAACCCAAGGCTACAGCACCGTCCATCCCGCCATCGATTTTGCCGGAACTCTCGGCTCGCCAGTGGTTGCGGCGCAGGCGGGAGAGGTGGTGTTTGCGGGTTGGAACGAGTTTGGGTTGGGGAATACGATTAAAATTAAACATCCCGACGGCAAAACAACCGTATACGGACACAACCAAGGGCTGTTGGTTAAAGTTGGCCAGCAGGTGAAGCAAGGGGACGCGATCGCCAAGTTGGGCAATTCGGGCAATAGTACCGGTCCCCATCTCCATTTTGAAGTGCGCGATCGCAATGGCGATTTTGTCGATCCTCTCCCCTTTCTCTCGTCGGAGTAAAGCAAGGGATGTTTCGGTCGCTTCCGCGCGCTCAATAATTATTAATTAATAATTAATAAAAACCCCCTTGCCTCTTACGACGAAGATGCTCCATCTTTTTCCCCCGAAGCATCTTCCGGTTTATTCTTTTCCAAAAGCGCTTGCTGTCGCTGCTTGCGATCGGCTTGGAGGATATCTTCAAGTGCCGCCCGAGCCTGCTCCATTTTTTCCAAATTGCTACGGTAGAGTTCCAAATCTTTTTGAACTTTTTCCGTCGGCAACTTCAGCGTTTCGCAGAGTTTATCGAGAATTTCATTGCACTTTTCTTCATCTTTTATCGCTTCGCCATCGATCTGCTCGAGCAGCGAATACAATCCGATTGCAAACAGGCGACTATACTTAAATTTGTCGTTAAACGCAATTTCCTTGAAGCATTCATACAGTTCGCTTTCCCCTTCGCGCGAACTCAAAGAATTACTCCAAGATAAAAATTCTTCGATGGAGAGACGAGACGCTAAGGTTTTCAGCCTTTCTGCATCCTGTCGATACTTTTGGGCATCTCCTTCAATGGCACGGCACAGCGCCTCAAAAATCGAGGGTAAATCGCGTTCTGGGCGATACCCTTGCATGAAGCGATCGAAGGAAGTCACGGTGCCGAGAGCATAAACGGGATCGTAGCGGAAATTAGCGTTAACCGAAAGCAGGTGCATTTCGACCATCAATTCTTCTACCACCCGTCGGTAGATTGAGTTAATGGGGCGGGTGTGATGGGCGTAGAATTGCCGCTTGGTATCGGAGACAGTACGAACTAAAGACACAGATTGGAACGTTCTTAAGATACAGTATTCTACATTGTCTCGCTTAATGGACTCATTTGCCAAGCGATCGCAACAGCAACCCGCAAACAATGACCCGCAAACAGTTACCAGTTACCAGTTACCAGTAATCAGTAATCAGTTACCAGTTACCAGTAAACAGTAGGCAGGTGGAGCAAGAGACCTAAAACCTCGAACCCAACCTTTCAATTGCTGAACTCTGAACCCAACCTTTCAATTGCTGAACTCTGAACCCAAAACTCTGAACTCTGAACTCAAAACTCTGAACCCTGAACCCAAAACTCTGAACTCTGAACTCAAAACTCTAAACCCATGACACTCTCTCCCGAACTGAGCGCGCTGGGACGCTATCTCGCTGGCGAATTTGACAATCGCCAACAGGCTTTGGCAGAGCCCGCTTGGTACGTTCATCTGCACTTGTGGCAACGTCCTACGCCTTTGTTTGCCGAAGATAGCATTACCTTATTCCTCGAACAAGCCAATGTCCTCACCCCAGACAAACCCTATCGCCAACGCCTACTTCGACTCCGCCAAGGTTCTTCTCCTTCAGCGCTGCAAGCCGATTACTATATGTTTAAAAATTTAAGCGCAGTGCAAGGTGCCGCTCGGGAACCGGAGCGACTTCAACACCTCACGCCAGAACAAGTTGAGTTTTTGCCGGGATGTACCCTGGAAATTCAACGGGAGTCTCTTTCTCCCGAAGGAGACTTGTTCCGCACTTTGGCTAACCCGGATAAGTGTTGTTCGTTTACTTATCAAGAAAAAACCTACTTTGTCTCTCTCGGCTTTGAAGTCACGCCCGCACAACTGCGAGTTTACGACAAAGGAATAGACCCCAAAACGGGAAAAGCCCTTTGGGGAGCGTTGTTAGGTCCATTCTGCTTTAGCAAGCACCAAGATTTTTCGCGCGAGTTACCCCTCTAAAGAATTCAGGTGGTCATACTGCGGGGTGCGCCTTCGAGAGCTTCTTCCTCAGTTTCGTAAATTTCAAATACTGAGTCCATCATGGTCACTTCAAAGACGAGTTTCGCCTCTGGGTGAACATTGCAGATGCGGAACGTTCCTTTGACTTTATCGGCATCTCGCATTCCGGCAACGAGAGAAGTTAAACCGGAACTATCGATGAAGTTGACTTGGGAGAGATTAACGACAACGTGGCGGCTGAGTTTAGAAATACACTCTTGTAGCTTCAGGCGAAATTGCCAAGCTGTGGTAATGTCTAAACGCCCGCTGGGTGCGAGGATGATGACGGTTTTGCCATCTTGGGTTGTGTAGTTTTTTTGTTCGATGTGAATCACTCGTGAATTCGCCTCTATAAACTCAAGCAACAACTCCAGTGCGCGCAGATGGCCGCAATTTGCAGTTGTGCTAATAACGATAACATCCTTGCCAATTTAGGGGGTTAACTTTTTAAAAGCCCATTGCTGCGCGCTAATATTATACCTCGACTCAACTCAGTGGAGGACTCGATTGAAATTCTAACTTCGAGCGTGTCTCGAATCGATATCTTCTTCTGTTGCTAAGCAGACTGCCAATTAGCCCAGTCTTGAGGTTTGAGGAAGATTTCGTAAAGTTGGGCTTCGGGGGTGTCGGGTTGGGGTTGGTAGGCGTATTCCCAACGAACGAGGGGAGGAAGGGACATCAGAATGGATTCGGTGCGTCCGTTGGTTTGCAGCCCGAAAATGGTGCCGCGATCGTAAACGAGGTTAAATTCGACGTAGCGTCCCCGACGATAGAGTTGAAAATTGCGCTCGCGATCGCCATACTCCATTTGACGGCGTTTTTCGGCAATGGGAACATAAGCATCGAGAAATGCCCGCCCGCAGTCGTTGATAAAGGCGAACAATTGTTCCCAATTGCGTTCGGGTTGAGAGCCGATCTTCTGGCTATAGGCAGCCGCTTCGCCGTCGGCATGGGGGCCGCGATACAATTCGCCCTTGCCGTCTTGGTAGTCGAAGAATAATCCGCCAATACCGCGCGCTTCTTGACGATGTTTGAGATAGAAATATTCATCGCACCACCGCTTAAAGGTGGGATAGTAATGGGGATGGTGGCGATCGCAAACCGCTTTGAAGGTGCGGTGAAAATGCGACGCATCTTCGGCAAAGGGATAATACGGCGTTAAATCCGCACCGCCGCCAAACCACCAAACCGGTCCCGCTTCAAAATAGCGGTAATTCAAATGAACGGTGGGAATGTAGGGATTGCGAGGGTGAAGTACCATCGACGTTCCCGTTGCATAAAATCCGTGTCCCGATGCCTCCGGGCGTTGCTTGAGAATGGAAGGGGGAAGTTGTTTTCCCCAAACTTCAGAAAAATTTACACCGCCCTGCTCGAAAACGTTGCCCTCGCGCACGACGCGAGACCGTCCGCCGCCTCCTTCAGGGCGATCCCAACTATCTTCGGCAAATTTCGCCCCGCCGTCGAGACTTTCCAATTTATCGCAAATTTCGTCTTGAAGTTGCTTCATAAACTGGCTGACGCGCGTTTTGGAGTCGGCTGCCGGTTGGGAAGCGTCTGAAGATAGCGTCGCACCTGCGGGAATTGTGGAAGAAACTGTCATTCGCTTATCAAAAATTAACAATTAAAATTTAACTTTTATTGAGGAGCGTCCCCAAAAGACCTCTAATTGAGCAATATATCCTAAAAGTCACCCCAAAGGAAAACCCATCGCTTTTATGGGGGAAGGGCGAAGCACCCCGAGTAAAATAGGAGAAGTCACCGACCCTCACCAGACAGAACCGCCATGACTCCCTACCTTGAAGTCTATCGCCTTGCCGAACAACTCAGTCCCCACGAACAACTGCAACTAATCCACGAATTACTCGGACAAATGCGCGATCGCGTCGTCGTCACCGCCAAACCCAAGCGCAGTATCCTGGAGTTAGAGGGATTGGGTAAAGAAATTTGGTCCGATGTTGATGCTCGAGACTATATCAATGGGGAGCGAGAGTCATGGAATGGCTAAGCCGACTTCGAGGAAACGTTGTCGGCTTAGATACAGCGCCCTTGATTTATTTTAGAGCGCAATCCGAGATATTTAGAAACGATGCGCTCTTTTTTCCAAGCTTTAAATCGAGGCGACTTTATTGTTGTGACTTCCGTCATTACACTATCGGAGGTATTAGTACACCCATTGCGGCAGAATAATACAAATCTTGCTCGAGAGTATCGCGACATTCTGTTTAATTCTCGCGGAGTTGTTACGATTGGAGTTTCCCCAAGAATTGCCGAAATCGCGGCGCAGTTGAGAGCAAGCCACAACTTGAGAACTCCCGATGCCATTCAAATTGCAACGGCGATATCGAGGGAAGCTACATTTTTTTTGACTAATGACGAGCGTTTGCCGATTTTGACCGAATTGGAGATGTTGCAGCTAGAAGTCTTAATAAATTGAGAAATCGTGCCGATCGCGCGCCTAATGACGGGAATTGAGTGTCATTGAAGCCCCAAAGAGCAACATACCGAAACTCGATGCCACAAATTCGGTCCAATGCTCAACAACAGCTCCCTAAATTTCCTACAATATAAGACTGGCCCGAGCATCGCTCCTGGAGATGCCTCATGATGTTAAACTTCTCTTTTCGATTAATTGCCGTTCGAGGGCGACTGGTTTCTCACTTTGCCCTGTATAAAACGTACCGTGCCGTCAGCAGTGCCACAGTGGACGTGCTTTGGCAGAAACTCGTGAATCTCGCCGATGTCTCTTGGCATCCTTTAATTTCGAGTACCAACGCTCCCAATGGCTTAATCGCCAAACCGGGGTTGATTTATCAAGCAGTGACTCGCCTCACGCCCATTCCCATCCGTATTTTCGTCGAAAGTGTCAAACCGAGAGAACTATTGAGCATCCGAGTGTTGGCGTTTCCTGGCGTGGAAAATCGCGTGACCTATCAGGTAGAATCGACGCTGTGCGGAACCTATGTTTCCTATTCAGTGACGCTGCGCGGATGGCTTTCGCCGTTGGTTTGGCTGTGCATCCGTCCCTATGTGGCGCGTGTTGCCTCGGAGTTGGCTAATGCCGCAGAACGCCTTGGAGATTGGGGCGAGGGGTTAAAGGTTGAAGGTTAATTTTAATTGAGGGAGAGCAAGGGAACCGCGAAACGTTAACATTTACAAAATGAAATAACGAAAGATATTATTAACGATGCTGGATAGTCATTCGGTTTTAGAAGTGCTGCGACCGGTTCAAGACCCAGAACTGCAAAAAAGTCTGGTGGAATTGAACATGATTCGCAATGTCAACGTAGAAGGCGATCGCGTTTCTTTTACATTAGTGCTGACAACGCCTGCTTGTCCCCTGCGACAGTTTATTGTTGAAGATTGCCAAAGGGCGGTCAAGCAACTACCGGGAGTCGAAACCGTTGAGGTAGACGTAACCGCAGAAACGCCGCAACAGAAATCGCTACCCGATCGCCAAGGGATTTCGGGGGTTAAAAATATCCTGGCAGTGTCCAGTGGCAAGGGAGGCGTGGGTAAAAGTACGATCGCGGTGAATGTTGCCGTCGCCCTGGCTCGGGCGGGGTCTAAAGTGGGTTTGCTCGATGCCGATATTTACGGCCCTAACACCCCGACAATGCTAGGACTCACCGAGGCGAAGGTTCAAGTTCAAAATAGCAAAGAAGGTCAAGAAATTTTACAACCCGCCTTTAATCATGGCGTAAAAATGGTCTCAATGGGGTTTCTCATCGATCCCGACCAACCCGTAATTTGGCGCGGACCGATGCTCAACGGCATTATTCGTCAATTCTTATATCAAGTGGAGTGGGGCGAGTTAGATTATTTAATTGTGGATATGCCCCCTGGAACCGGAGACGCACAGTTAACCATGACCCAAGCCGTTCCCATGTCGGGGGCGGTAATTGTGACAACGCCACAAACCGTATCTTTAATCGACGCGCGGCGCGGTTTAAAAATGTTCGAGCAATTGGGGGTGAAAGTGCTGGGAATTGTGGAGAATATGAGTTATTTTATACCGCCAGACTTAAGCGATCGCCGTTACGATTTATTTGGTTCGGGCGGCGGCGAAAAAACCGCAACCGAATTGAACGTACCGATGTTAGGATGTGTCCCCTTAGAAATGAGCGTGCGCGAAGGAGGCGATCGCGGTATCCCCATTGTTGTCGCCGAGCCCGAATCCGCCTCGGCTGAGGCCCTAAACGCGATCGCGGGACAAATTGCCGCCCGAGTTTCCGTCGCCGCCCTATCCGGAGTGGGATGAGAGGAAGGAGAAGGAGGTGATGGGTTCAGAGTTCAGAGTTCAGAGTTCAGAGTTCAGAGTTCAGAGTTCAGAGTTCAGAGTTCACCAGTTATAGGCGACGGGGTGAGCGGGAAACCGTGCAATTAAAGTAGGGACACGGCATTAGGCAGATTCAAAGTTCAAAAGAATAACCCAACAAAGCGCCGTGTCCCCGCACATTGGACAATCCAAACGACCAATGACCAATGACCAATGACCAATGACCAATGACAAACGACCAATAACCAATGACCAATGACCCAAAACTAATGTTCCGCAAACCTTTGCTTCGTCTTCGCTGGCAAGCGCTCGTCGCCTCCTGGCAACAACTCGATGTTTCCTTGTTAATGTTAGCGATCGCGCTGACTTCCCTGGGCGCGCTCATGATTCGCAGTACCCAACTGCATACCGAATTAACCAACTGGTGGCAGCATTGGGCTATTGGAACGGTAGGGGTTATTCTCGTCCTTTGGATTTCTCGCCTGCGCTACGAGGTTCTCGTGCATTGGCACTGGCTTGTCTATGGCTTAACCAACGCAGGCTTGTTGGGAGTCAAGTTTTTCGGCGTTCGCGTTAACGGGGCGCAAAGTTGGATTAGCATTGGCGGTTTTAATGCCCAGCCTTCGGAGTTTGCCAAACTGGGCTTAATTATTAGCCTAGCTGCGATTTTGCACGCGCGTCCGGCTTCTACGGTGGGAACCGTGTTGCGCGCGTTGGCGATTACTGCCGTGCCTTGGGCTTTAATTTTATTGCAGCCAGATTTAGGAACCTCTTTGGTGTTTGGCGCAATTACTCTGGGAATGCTGTATTGGGCCAATGCCAACCCGGGGTGGCTGATTCTGATGCTTTCGCCGTTGGGGGCAGCTTTGCTGTACAATCTCTTTCTCCCAGGATGGCTGTTTTGGGTGCTGGCAATGGGCGCGATCGCCTGGTTTACGCTTCCTTGGCCGTTTTTAGGAACCATCGGTGCTGTGGCGATTAACGTCGTTGCTGGCGGACTCAGCGGCGCGGTATGGGGGGGAGTGTTGAAAGATTATCAAAAAGACCGCTTGATTTTATTTCTCCAGCCGGAAAAGGATCCGTTGGGAGGAGGATATCACCTCATTCAGTCGCGCATCGCGATCGGCTCGGGAGGAGTTTGGGGACGCGGACTGTACGAAGGAACGCAAACCCAACTTAATTTTATCCCCGAACAGCATAATGATTTTATTTTTTCGGCGGTGGGAGAGGAATTGGGGTTTGTCGGCGGTGTAGTTTTGTTGGTGCTGTTTTGGTTAATTTGTTTTCGCCTGGTGAAGATTGCGCTCAATGCGAATGAAAATTTTGGCTCTCTTCTGGCAGTCGGCGTACTTTCGATGATTGTCTTTCAGGTGTTGGTGAATATTAGCATGACCATTGGACTGGCACCGATTACGGGGATTCCGCTGCCGTGGGTGAGTTATGGCGGTTCGTCGTTGTTGACTAACTTTTTGGCGATCGCGCTTGTTGAATCGGTCGCTAACCATCGACGCAAAAAAACGTTTTAACGGAATTTCCGCACGATGAAGTAGTGAAAAAACTCGCTTAACCTTGAGTGAATTTACGACATAATTAAGTAGGTGGGCATAAATAAGCGTAAAATCCGAAAAGCCAGATTGCTTACTACACAAGAGTTCCAGGGTTTGTTATTGTTAGTTTAATTACGCCCACCTACTTATTAAATTGGATACAATACAAGATTGACATGAAGCTGCACAGAATCAAGTAGGGTGTGTTAGCGTAGCGTAACGCACCATTCCGTTACACTCATCGCGAATTTAGGGGAAGACAATCTATGCAACGTCATATTAAATCTATGCAACGTCATATTAAATTGGTATAAGACCTCTTCGTAAAGGAAGAAAAGAACACGGGCAATTGTAGGTCTCACGGGGCTTACAAGGTGCGGACGCACTGAGAATCCCTACCCGCACATAGCCCCTCCTCAAGATCGTGAGTTATCCGGGCGCGATCGTGGATTTTCCTTGATTTCAATCCTCTTTTTTTAAGGAGAGGCAATTATTCATTATTCATTATTATTGTTCTAGTTATCGTTGCTTTCAAGGTTATTATCTGGGGGGGCGACATGAAAGCTAAAACGTAGATACGATCAGCTCCATAGCCCTTATCCCTCTCAAATAATTGGGCAGTTTTCCGGGATTGATTTTCATGATTTTTTGGACAGTTTCCCAAC
>JAXHVQ010000038.1:0-45130 GCA_034189065.1 Cyanobacteriota bacterium | reverse complement strand
CATGCAATGGCGTAGAATCAGAAAGGAGAATTTGTAAAGAAGCATTCGAGATTCCATGATTAAACTGAGATTGAAGCGATACGGAAAGAAAAGAGAAGTGAGCTATCGAATCGTAGCGATGGATAGTCGCGATCGCCGGGACGGTCGTTCCATTGAGGAGTTAGGATATTACAACCCCCGAACTGACGAAACCAAATTGAACGTCCCTGCCATTGTCAAGCGCCTCCAGCAAGGCGCGCAACCCACTGACACGGTGCGCGATATCCTCAAGAAAGCTCAAGTATTTGAACAAGTCAATGGCTGAACCCAATACCTCATCTTCCCCCCAAAACGCCAGCCCTAATTATGCAGGGCTGGTTCGATTTCTCATAGAGCCCCTACTGGAATTTCCTGAAGCGCTGAGCATTCACTGCGAACGCGCCAATCGCAGCACGCGAGTTTGGATTCGAGTCGCTTTTGAAGAAACCGACCGGGGACGGGTATGGGGTCGCGGGGGACGTAACATTCAAGCGATCCGTACCCTCTTAGATGCAGCGGCAAAGGGGGCGGGTCAATCGGTCTATTTGGATATCTACGGTAGCGCCGAACACCAACAGTCTTCGGAAGAAGCCTCGGAAAACCATTCTGCTTACAAACCCGACCGGAAAAAGCCTCGTCCTCGTCGCCCGAGCAAACCGGCGATTCGCTCTCGTTCCTAGTGAGGGATGATGCACGTATACCCAAAACTGTCAAGGGCGGAATGAGCAAAATCTCCGAAACAATTGAGCTTCCCACGAACGAAAGCGCGATCGCGCTGGCCGGACGCAATGAAGAAAATCTAAAATTTCTCTGCGGACATACAGGAGCACACCTGGTTTTGCGCGGTCGCGAACTCGTCGTGTCTGGGCAAGAGAACGCTGTGAAGCGCTGTTTAAAGGCAGTGCGATCGCTCCAGCCCTATTGGAAGGACGGCAAAACCCTATCCCAGGCCGATTGGCGGACGGCCTTTCACGCGGTTGATACCGGACGCACAGATGAATATAAAGACCTGCAACAGACGGTTTTAGCTCGCACCCGCAGAGGCGAAAGCATCCGAGCGAAAACCTTTCGACAGCGCCAATATATCCAAGCGATTCAAAAACACGATATCACGTTTTGCATCGGACCGGCGGGGACGGGAAAAACGTTTCTCGCCGCCGTTTTAGCCGTTCAAGCGCTTCTCAATGACGAGTACGAACGATTGATTCTCACCCGTCCGGCAGTGGAAGCGGGAGAAAAATTGGGGTTTCTCCCGGGGGATTTGCAGCAAAAAGTAAATCCCTTCCTGCGCCCTCTTTACGACGCGCTATACGAATTCATCGACCCCGAAAAAATCCCCGATTTAATGGAACGAGGTAAGATTGAGGTTGCTCCCATCGCCTATATGCGGGGACGAACGCTCAACCGCGCCTTTGTCATCGTCGATGAAGCGCAGAATACAACTCCCGCACAGTTAAAAATGATTTTGACGCGCTTGGGATTTAACTCTCGCATGGTGGTTACGGGAGATATTACGCAAACCGATTTGCCTTCGGTGCGCGACTCGGGCCTAGTCGTGGCGCGAGATATTCTTAAATCGGTGGAAGGAATTGCTTTTTGTCAGTTATCGGCTGCCGACGTGGTGCGCCATCCCCTCGTTCAAAAGATTGTTGCTGCTTACGAAAAGTATCAATAAACCTCTCCAATCATAACTCAGATCGCCACAACAATCGACCGACGCGATCGCGGTGTGAAATAGCCAATCGCCATCGGTCTTCCTCTTTCCCTTACGTAGATTCTCGGAAGACAATTTTGATAAGCGACTTATACTTTATTAAAAAATAGAAATAAAATTGACTTTGTTGAGCAAAACCTTACACAAATTCCTAGCTACCCCAAAGCCCTACAAATTGAATTCGCTATCGCTCTTTTGGTTGAGTCTTAGTCTAACTTTTGGGGCGATTATGGCTGTGGCTGCAATCGAACAAACGTTCAGCTACTCCCATATCGTTCATGACGATACGCGACAGCACGTTTTCTGGATGCAGCGCTTTATCGATCCCGGTCTGTTTCCCAACGATTTGATTGCAGATTATCATCAAAGTGCAGTTCCTTCAGGTTTTAAAGCTTTTTACCGCTTCATGGCAGAAGTTGGCATCGATCCCCTTTGGCTCAATCGATTTATCCCAATTTTACTAGGGCTCGTCACTACGGGTTACTGTTTCGGAATTTGCTCGGAAATTTTACCCGTTCCCAGCGCGGGATTTATCGCAACGGTATTCCTCAATCAAAATCTTTGGGGACATTCAGATTTAATTTCTGGTACGCCGAGAGCGTTTCTTTATCCTTTTTTTGCCGCGTTTCTTTACTATTTACTGCGTCGTTCTCTAGTTCCTTTAATCGGTTCCATCATTCTCTTAGGATTATTTTATCCTCCACCACTACTGTTGGTTGCAGGGATGTCGGTTATCCGTCTTTGGGACTGGCGTAACTGGAGATTTTCGCGCGATCGCCGCGATTACTGGATTGCCGTTGTAGGAATCATTACCGTTGCCGCGATTCTTTTACCCTATATTTTAGCATCATCTGACTTCGGTCCAACCCTAACTTTAGCAGAAGCAAAAGAACTGCCAGAACTGGGAGCGCAAGGCAGAAAAGAATTTTTCTCAGCACAACCTAGAAGATTTTGGCTTTGGAGTGGACGGAGTGGCTTTTTTCCAAGAGAATGGAAAAGGTTGCCGCATCAATACTTCCTCTTTATTTTTATAGTGGGACTTTTCCTCCCTTTACTCGGTCGATTCTCGTCTCGCTTTCCCTTGGTCAAGAAAATCAATCCTAGAGCGGTTACTCTTTTACCCGAGCTGATTGCTGTTTCTACATTTTGGTATTTGGCGGCTCATGCCTTATTATTTAAACTTTATTTGCCCAGTCGTTTTACCGAGCATAGTTTTAGAATTGTCGGGCCTATTGCAGCGAGTATAACATTGATTGTTGTTCTAGAGGCTATTTTAAATTTTTGCAAAGAAAAGAGTCATATTTCTTATAAGCAAAGACAACTCATTAGCGTAGGCGCAACAGGTATTCTACTGGTTCTTTTCATTTCCAGTCCCGTACTTGTTGAAACAAGTTCCCGTACGCGCCTTCAGCTAAACAACTATAAAGTGGGAAACGCTAAGCCACTTTACCGGTTTTTGAGGAAACAACCAAAAGATATTCTCATTGCGTCCCTAGCAGCAGAAGCTAACAATATTCCAACCCACGCTCGTCGTTCTGTCCTGATTGCGTCGGAATATTCTAATCCTTATCAAATGGGCTATTATCGTCAGTTTCGAGAGCGCATGGATAATCTCATTCGCGCTCAATACAGTCAAGATATAGAGGACGTGAAAGATTTTATACAAAAGTATGGAATTGACTTTTGGATGCTGAATCGCGATGCTTTCACCGGCGAATATTTTCTGAAGAATTCTTTACTGAAACAATTTTTACAACAGGAGTTCAAGGAAGACCCACTCGTTCGATTTGTCACTCAAACTCGCCTGGAGATGGAGTCGGGAAATCGGCCAATTCTCGCTGAATTTGTACAAAAATGTGCGGTTTTTGAAATGGAAAGATTAGTTTTGCTTGAAGCAGAGTGCATTGCTAATTCTTCTCCTGCTAGCGCGGGAGGAAGCGATCGCGAGTCGGGACAAGCTCAAAACTAAAACCTAAGAGTTCTCAAACAAGTTACGTAGAACTGAAGGAGAAAGCGATCGCGCCTTCCAGCATTGCCATTGAGAGCGCGATCGCTTTCCTCATCTAGACCTCATTCCTTTAATTCTTCTTTTCAAAGACAAAAAACGTTTCTGTTTTGTTCGGTCCTAATGGCTTAAATCCCACATCTGCCAGCATTTTTAGAAACACCGAAGACCCATAGAACCCTAAAGTTAGGGTTTCTTCTGCAAGGATGTTTCCATCTCGTCGGAAACAGTAGTTCTTTTCAATGGAAAAGCGATCTGGAGAACCGTTGCGACTTCCAATTTTTTGGGAATAGACAATCCCATCGGCTAAGTTAACATCTCTGTCTTCATGAAACGAGTGGAGGCTCAATACTAAAAGACCTCCGGGATCGAGATGCTCGGCAACATTTTTCAATCCGCGAATATCCTTTTCGGTATCGAACAGATGCGTTCCCAGGAACATCTCATCGTCTAAGCGGGAAAGGACCCAAGTTCCTCCACTCGAAACAGCAGCGTCAAATCGGCGATCGAGGTGCATTGTCGCCACATCGCACTCTATGACTGAAACGCGATCGGGTAATCTATTTTTGGCAATTTCTACCATTGCCGAACTGAAATCTATGCCCGTCAGCTCGTAAGTTGGGTCGAGTTTTAGCAGTTCTTGCGCTAACTTTCCCGTCCCGATGCCCAGTTCGAGGAGTCTTTTCCGCTGACCGATGGCGGACTGGATTTCAATAGCTAAAGATTCGTGATTGTAATACCCTCCCTCCATTAATAGGTCGTAGTAAGTAGGTGGGCATAAATAAACATTACAACCCAGAATCCAAAACTTAAGCTGAAAGCCAGCTACAAAGAGGGTTCCACGATTTTGAATTGAATCGCTATTTTACGAATAATTGCGCCCGCCTACTTATGCGGCAATTTCTTGATAGTAACCCACAATGCGTACCTCCGATTTTGACAACAACACTTCTGCAGTTTTGCGAACTTCTAAAAACGTGCTTTGAATGAGATCTGACAGTGTACCATTGGCCGTACCTATTCACAAATCAATAGTCCATCGTCTCCCTCACCCTTGCAAAAATGGCACGACTGCTTCCCCAGTTCATTGCCACCACAGCGGGGATCGCTTGAACTGGCGATCGGGAGTTTTCTGCGACTCGGTTCGGTTGACGACTTCATCCTTCGACCGTTGAGCTTTGGGATCGGCGCGATCGCGGTAAAGTTCATTGAGTTGGTTTGTCGGTATACGTCGTAACTTTTGAAAACTGGTATTAATTCCAACGATTGCAGCCACTTAGCATTAGCAAGAGTATAATTAGCTTCAGTCAGGTTCTATAACGATCTACCTATGACCCCGACATCGAATAAAGCACCAAAAATTGGCCTCGTAGAAGTCCCGACACTCGGACTCTACGATCCCAACGGCAAAAATTGGACTCCGATGTTCAAACGCAATCCCCTCCTGAGCAAGCAAGTTTTACTCGCTCACCTCCAAGCGGGGGGATTTGACGCTCAATTGGTTAATCTTAAAGACGGAGACTACGAAGAGGAATTCGGTCAAGCAGCTTGGAAAGGATCGACATTAAGAAAAGTCTATTCAGGCAAAAGGATTAAGGATGTCGATCCAAGAGCTTATGAAGCTTGGGGCGTTACAGCTAACTTCATGCAAGAGCGCCAAATCGTCTGTATGACAATCGAACATTTGGCAAAGGGAGGAAGACCAATCGTTGTCGGCGGTTCCGATGCGATCGCCGAACCTCAACCCTATCTCCAAGCGGGCGCGACAGTTGTGGTTCTCGACAAATCCGGCGCGCCAAATTGGTCGATCTTCGACCATGTTGTGGGTCATCCTCCCCGCGAACCGCTCAATGGAGTTATTTTTGCAGATGGGACTCAATATCCCAAGCGCACTCGTTCCCTCACCCCCCAAGATTGGCATCTACCTTCCCTAGAAGTCGCGCGACAATGTTTCGGTACGGAGTATTCGGGAGAGCGTTTTCTCGAAGAATTGCTGCCCATCGGCTCGATTTTTTCCGATATTGGCTGCGATCGCACCTGCGATTTTTGTCAAACTCCTACCTACGGCACCGGTTATCGCCGGATGACTCCCCAACGAGCCCTCGAGTGGCTGGCAATCCAGAAAGAAGCCGGCGCAAAGTCAACCGTGATGGTTGCCGATCAATTTCTGGGGCGCGTTCTGTTTCCGGGCGGACGAGACGAAGTTCTCGAAATTACGCGGGGTGCAAGGGAAATGGGAATGCCCTTATTATGGCCTAATGGTTTGGAACTGAGGAAAGCGACGCTCGGCCGCGGACGCAACTACGACCATAGCGACCTGACTCCCGATGAAGAACTGGTTGAAGCACTCTGGGGTTGGGATGGCAAAGTTGGTGGCTTTCTAGCCTATGTTCCTGCCGAACGCCCTGTGGTGGGCAAACAACCTTATGCTAAAATTCTGCCTTGGCAACAGCATTGCAATATGCTCCGGTCTATTGTAAAAGCTGGTTTGCCCGTCTTGGTGTATGGCGTGATTGTGGGATTAGCTCAAGACTCCCACGAAGAACTGCTCAATCTTGAGGGAGCGATTACGGAACTTCGCCAAGATTTAAAATCCATTAATCCTGACCTCGAATTTCAGGTCGCTTCCTATTCGATCTCCCCTATCCCCGGAACGCCTCAGTGGGACTATTTAACGAAATCCGGTCTCCTGCGCGTTGACGATCCTTCTGTGGTGGGAGAGTTTTGGACCGCCAGTTGCGATACTCACCACCTCAGCTACGAAGAAGTTTCAGATTGGCAAGTTCGTCTAGCTGAAATTGGTAAAGATGACTCCAAATTACTCAATTATCACGGAGGATTGACAATGGTATCTAAGGGCGATCGCCAAAAAACTGTTCTTCCATCTTAGCGGTTGAGTTTCAATTAGCGACGTTGCTTAATGATGGGATGATAGAAAATATCGCTTCAATTCAAAACTTAAATCGAAAGCGCTTATTGAAGTATAAAAATGCTATCATCCCCTAGTTGTTTGATTCCTCTTGAATTCTGTAAAAAGGTTTCATAAAACGTCAGTACGAATTCAATTAAGTATAGGCTCTAAAGCTAGCGCTCTTTAACTTAAGTAAACTAACTATGTAACTTGATAAATCCACAGTCGATAATAACCATTTGGTTTAGCAATAGACAAAGGGGAAAAAGGCTCGCCAATGTCGATCGACTTCCATTTTTTAGACTGTTCTAGTGCGGCCAACTTTTGTTTAAAATCGCTGTTTTCGTAGAAATCAAGACGCAAGGTAAAAAGAATATAGCCTCCAGGCAAAGCAATTCGGATCAGCTCGTCAAAAGAGCAACTAGGCGCGTGTCCATAGGTAAATACGCCAACACTAACAATCGCAGCAAATGAGTCTGAGGGAAAGCCGAGAGGTTCGCCCATCACTTTTTGATGGAGTGCAGTATAGACATTTTTTTTGCGCGCCTGTTCCAGCATTTCGGCTGAAATATCCATTCCTTCGACATTGAAATATCCTTTCTCGAAGAGAATTTCTCCAACTAAACCCGTACCAGCACCCGCATCTAAAATCTTGGCATCTTTGGCAACAAACTGAGACAATCGTTTTACAACTTTCTGAGGAGCACTATAGTGACAATCATCTCTCAATTCTTGGTCGTAATCCTTCGCCCACAGACGATAATTTTCGACTAATTCTTTATGACTTTGAGAACGATATAGCTTTTCTTGTTTATTTTCTGCGTTCATGTCCGAGCTTTCCCATAAGGATAGATGGATTTTTAGCAAGCGAGTTATAATAAACCCTAACAAACCGTTAAATACAAGTCGATGGTTAAAATTGTCAGTCGCAAATCCTTGGGTTCAGCTAAAGTTTACGATATCGGCTTAGCCCGAGAGCATAACTTTGTCCTCGCCAACGGTTGCATCGCGTCTAACTGCTTCAACAAGTCCCATTCTACCGCCTACGCCTACGTCACCTATCAAACCGCTTACCTCAAAGCCAACTATCCCGTTGAATACATGGCGGCTTTGCTCAGTGAAAGTAGCAGCAATTCCGACAAGGTGAAAAACTATATCGACACTTGTCAGAGGATGGGAATCGGCGTACAACCGCCGGATATCAACCGATCGCAAGTTGATTTTACCCCCGTTGGCCAAACTATTTTATTTGGATTGTCGGCGGTGCGGAACTTGGGCGAGGGCGCAATTCAGTCAATTTTAACAGCTCGAGCCGAAGCAGGGGGCGAGTTTGAAAGTTTAGCCGATTTATGCGAGCGCGTCGATCTCCGGGCTGCCAACCGTCGCGCTTTAGAAACGCTAATTGGATGCGGCGCTTTCGACGCAATTCATTCCAACCGCAAGCAATTACTAGAAGATCTCGAGTTGGTTCTCAGTTGGGCGCAAAACCGCGCTAAAGAACGGGAAGTCGGCCAAACGAATTTATTTGATTTTGCTGCCGGTGCTGCACCTGAAACGGTTAATTCTGGCTTTAAGAGCGCCCCTTCTGCACCGCCCGTTGAAGATTTTTCTCTACCCGAAAAGCTGCAAAAAGAAAGGGAACTTTTAGGATTTTTCATTTCGGAACATCCCTTATCTCATCTTAACGGAGCCCGACAAGTTTTATCGCCGGTTCAAGTCAGCGATTTGGCCAATCAGCCTAAACGGACTTTGATTAGTATGGTGGTGATGCTGGCGGGAATTAAAGAAATCGTTACGAAAAAAGGCAAGCCTATGGCGTTTTTACAGATGGAAGATGCAACTGGTTCGACGGAAGGTGTGGTATTTCCCGATAATTATGAGCTAATTCAAAAGCATCTCGTTCCTGACGCGCGCTTGATTGTGTGGGGAAAAGTGGAAACGAAAGAGGATAAAGTTCAACTCATTGTTGAAGATGCTGAGGCGATTGAAACGGTACAAATGGTGATGGTTGAATTAACGCCCGAACAAGTCCGTTCGCAAGCAAATACTCTTAGAAATGTTTTGCAAGGACAAGCGGGGAAGAAGAATTCGCCCAAAATCCCTGTCATTGGCATTGTTAGCGGCGAGGGACAGCGCGAAGTTATCCGCTTCGGACAGCAATACTGGGTACAAAATCGTCAAGCGGCGATCGCGGCCCTTCAAAATGCCCGTTTCAACGCACGCGAGGATTATATTTTACCTCAAACGAATTAAGGGAATTAAAAATTAAAAATTAAAAATTAAAAATTCCCATCTCAATGCCCTAATTAAAAGTGTAAAATTGAGATTTAGCTCCAATGGCTGTTTCCTCTACACCCCTTTCCCAAGGCGATCGCACTCCAGAAAACGACTGGCGGTTGTTTCTTTCATTAGTCCCTTATGCGCGGCGCAATGGAACGATTTTATTTTGGTCGATGGTGCTATTGTTTCCCCTCGCCATTGCCGGTGCCATTCAACCATTAATTATCGGACAGGCAATTTCGCTATTTCGCGGAGAACCGGTTTGGGATATTTTACGCGCTCGCGGTCTTTCGGGCGGAATTAATTTTCTGTTAGGCGTTTTACTGGTCACTATCCTAATTCGTCTCGTTTGTCAAGCCTCCCAAGGCTACCTCGTACAACAAGTGGGACAAGAAATTACCGCAGGACTGCGCCAGGACTTATTTACCCACGTTACTTCTCTCGCCGTCCGCTTTTTCGATCGCACGCCGGTGGGACGTTTGGTAACGCGCTTGACGAGCGATGTGGAAGCATTAGGCGATGTTTTCTCCACGGGCGCGATCGGTATTGTCAGCGATATCGTTTATATTCTTGTCATTATCATTACCATTTTCGCGTTGCAGTGGCAATTGGCATTGATGTTGGTGGCCATGCTAATTCCGGTGACGGGACTGATTATTTATTTCCAACAACAGTATCGTAAAGCCAACTACAAAACGCGAGAAGAATTGTCCCATCTAAACGCAATGTTGGCTGAAAATGTCAACGGTATAAATATCGTCCAACTATTTCGGCGAGAACGATTCAATGCTGAAATCTTCCGTTCGGGAAACGTGCGCTATCTCAAAGAAGTCGATAAAACGATTTTCCACGATTCCGCCGTTTCTGCAACCTTGGAATGGATTGCCTTAGTCGCGATCGCGGGCGTTCTTTGGTTGGGGGGACAGCTCATTTTACGCGAGTCCCTCTCGTTAGGAGAACTATCTGCCTTCGTTCTTTATGCCCAACGTCTGTTCGATCCCCTGCGCCAGTTTGCCGAAAAGTTTACCATGCTTCAAGCCGGATTTACGGCTATCGAACGGATTAATGAATTGATGCGCGAACCCGTTGAAATTCGCGATCCCGACTTAGAATCGGTGTCGAGAGATTTAAGAGCGCGATCGGGAGAAATTAAGTTTGAGAATGTTTGGTTTGCCTACAAAGAGGACGAGTACGTTCTCAAAAACTTAAACTTTACCCTCCATCCTGGGGAAAAAGTCGCTCTCGTCGGTCCCACCGGCGCGGGAAAAAGTTCGATTATCCGCCTTCTTTGTCGCCTCTACGATCCCACAAAAGGACGCATTCTCGTTGATGGAATCGATATTCGCAACCTACCCCAAACTGAATTGCGTCGCTATATCGGCACAATTCTACAGGAAAGTTTCCTGTTTGCCGGAGATGTTAAACGCAATATTACATTAGGCGAAGACTACAACATAGAAGAAATAAAACAAGCAACAGAAGCAACTAATATTAGCGATTTTGTCGAGAATTTGCCTCAAGGATACGAAACACTTTTACGCGAACGCGGAACCAACTTATCCGGCGGACAAAAGCAACTCCTCGCCTTTGCACGAGTGGCAATTCGCGATCCCCACATTCTCGTTTTGGACGAAGCAACGGCAAGTTTAGATGTAGCCACAGAAGCTTTAATTCAGGATGCTTTGGATCGCCTTCTCGAAAATCGTACCGCCATTATTATTGCCCACCGCCTCTCAACCATTCGCAATGTCGATCGCATTTTGGTTCTCAAACGCGGCGAAATTGTCGAGTCGGGAACTCACGAAACCTTGTTAGCCCAAGAAGGATTGTACGCCGGATTGTATCGCTTGCAGTTATTGGGAAATTAGTCCCAGAATTAGTCGTCAGTAAACAGTCAATAATCATGACCCTCGTCCAAGAAATTAAATCCTCTTCCCAAGAGGTACCCAAAGATGCTATCTTTCCTCCAGGCGATCTTTACAGCGACGAACCTCCCTTGGAAAGCGAACTGCATCTACGACAAATTATCCTTCTGCTTCAGTGCCTAGAACAACTGTGGAAAGACCGAAATGACTTTTACGTAGCGGGAAACTTAACAATTTACTATAGTCCCGACCAACGTCGAAATGAGGACTTTCGAGGGCCGGACTTAGAGGATTTGCTTTGAGAGAGAGTCGATATCGCAGGCTTAAAAAAGACGAGCAAAATCGGTTATGGAGCGAACAGCTAAATTTATTCTTAGGCGTTCATCAAGGAGTATTGAGGTTTTTTACAGCCGATGGGAAGTTGGTGCCAACGCCGCAGGAAGAAGCTGAATTACAACGCCAACAGAAAGAATTAGAACGTCAGCAGAAAGAACTCGCCGAACAACGGGCGGAAAGAGAAAGCCAGCAAAAAGAAATCGCCGAACAACGGGCGGAAAAATTGGCAGCCAAACTACGAGAATTGAATATCGACCCGGAAACTCTGTAAAATCAAGCCTCTTTGCAGTTAAATCTTAAACTTTATCCCAGGAGAGAGGCGATCGCGGCAATGCTGTGCCACAATCTACGCTAGGGGACTTCTACCTGCGGGCAAAATCCTCCTCTGTACGGGAAACACTGGGAATAGCGCAATCCCAAGCAACCTCAATTTATCCTCAGCGCTTGCTGCAACCCTACCCCCACATCAGAGGTTGACAAAATCCCCTAGCTGTAAACCTTACATAAACCCTTAAGCGTTATGTTAGTCGCACGTTGCATTTCAACCGCCTTTGTGCTAAGCACCGCTATTGTTGGATTTTCCCAACCCCTCCAAGCGCAGTCGAATCAAAACCCCACTCCCAATCGTTCGGTAACGCTTTCGGGCGACTCCCTCGTCGATGTGGAAAATCGAACCACCCAAGAGGACTATCGCTACTTCTTCCCTGGAAATGCGCCGATTTCGGCAGACGGAAACGACGAAATTGCCCCTAATTCCTCCGAACCCGTTGTGTTTCAAATTGACAGCCAGTACGAGCTGATTTTTAATAGCCAAGTCGAGTATCCTGAATACGTAGACTTATTTCGCTCTCCTGGGGATACCAATGCTTCGCAAAGCGTTCGAGTTAAGTTTCCGGTGGGAGAGGGTAGCCAAGAATAACTGTAATTTTGGGGAAGGAGGTGCGAGGTTTGACACAAATTGACTGGGATAGTCTCTCGGACGAACTCGGAGATATCGAAACCATTGCTGACCCCGCTCGAGTGGCTAAGTTGTCCCAAGATTACTACCACTTTAGCCCGATCTTACAAGCTCAATTGTCTGACAAATGCGCCCATTTGGTCGTTCGCCCTAATAGCGAATCTCAAGTCCTGGATGTGGCTCGCGTTTGCGTTAAACACCGAGTTCCTTTGACTGTTCGCGGTGCAGGAACCGGTAATTACGGTCAATGTATTCCCTTAGAAGGCGGAATTGTGCTGGAAACCAGCCGCCTGAACGCAATTCGCTGGATTCAACCCGGTTTAACTCGCGTAGAAGCGGGGGTTAAAATGGCAGCCTTTGATAAGGAGGCGCGGGAGTCGGGTTGGGAGTTGAGAATGGTCCCTTCCACCTACCGCACGGCGACGTTGGGCGGGTTTATTGGCGGTGGAAGCGGGGGAATTGGCTCCATAACCTACGGATTGTTGCGCGATCGCGGAAATGTTTTAGGGGCGAAAGTGGTGACGATGGAGGACGAGCCCCGAGTTCTGGAATTGCGCGGCGATGAAGTGGAAAAAGTTAACCACGCCTACGGAACCAGCGGTATTATCACGGAGTTGGAATTGGCACTGGCTCCCGCCCATTCTTGGGCAGAACTCATCGTTTTGTTCGATGACTTCCTGACAGCCGCGCGGTTCGGCCAAGCCCTCAGCGATAGCGACGGGTTGCTCAAAAAGTTGGTTTGCATTTGCGCCGATCCCATTCCCTCCTATTTTGCCGCCCTTGAAAATCATCTTCCTTCTGGCAAACACTGCGCGCTGCTGATGGTAGCAGAGTCTAGCTTAGAGGCGTTGGAAGATTTGGTACGGGAGTATGGCGGCGAAACGAGTTATTGCAAAACCGCACAAGAAGCAGCCAAGGGAGTTAGTTTAGCTGAGTTTACTTGGAATCATACCACGTTGCACGCCCGCAACGTCGATGACAACCTCACCTATTTACAAACCTTTTTTTGGAACTTGGAGCGCGTCGAGGAGATGTATCGCCACTTCGGGGACGAGGTGATGATGCACTTGGAGTTTTTGCGCGCGGGAGGGAAAGCAGTTCCGGCAGGCTTACAGTTGGTGCGCTTTACAACAGCCGAACGCCTGCAGGAGATTATTCGCTACCACGAAGACCGGGGGGCCGCGATCGCCAATCCCCATACCTATATCCTAGAGGACGGCGGTCGCAAAGTTATCGACCCCGTACAACTCGGTTTCAAGGAAGAAGTCGATCCCTACGGATTATTGAATCCCGGTAAAATGCGAGGATGGTTGGAGCGCAAGGGGCAAACTGGAGGTTAAGTCGAAAATTCTCTCCCAAAATAATTTTATTAACTTTCCTTAGCCAGAGGCATTGTCAAAATTCAAGGGCGATGGCGCTCCAAATCGATCTAGTCCGGGGGAAGAAAAGAAGATATCATATGCTAATCAAGGTCTGGTGTACCGATGGGGGAAATCGAACCTTGTTATAAAGCGGGAAAAATTGAGGTCAATTATGCTGAACAGAGCGCTTGCTTTTGTATTAGTTTTGGGGACGTTTTGGAATTTTGTAACGGCATTTGCAGGGACACTACTTTTTCTGGGCGCTCCCAACTGGTTCTCCTTGGGGACGGGTTTGATTTCTTCTGCCATTGTCTGCGTGTTAAATTTTTATACGACCCGAGTTTGGCAAACCTATGAAGACGAGGGCGAGAGAAATACAGAATCAATTTTCATTACTTGGATCGTCAGACTGTTTTGGCTGGGAGCGATTATTTTAAATTTTTGCACCTCGTTTGCTTCAATTTTTACTTATGGTTTTCAAGAAGGGAGCAATGCTCCTGGCGCAAGAATAGTTATTATTTTTATTACGGCGTTAATTGCCATCAGCCCGATGACATTGGGCAAGGTTTGGGACGAACGGAGAAAACGGGAAGTTGCCGAGCAAAAGCTCAAACAATATCAAAATTAGTCGCAATTTGAAGATTTCTTATTACTACAATTAGCGGTAAAAGTCAACCCAAAACTCTATTGTTTGCCCCATGCCGCGCGGCGAGTCGCGTTCCTTGGTTAAATAAGCATCTGGGAGTCATATAAAATCCGGTTGAATGACCTAATGTAGGGGCGGGGTAACCCCGCCCCTACTTCAGGAATTCGTAGGTTCGTTGAGGAGCAGGTAGTACATTTGTCCTAAATGGCGAGTGACACCAGCGCGATCGCCTGCTTCTTTTCCCGATCCGACAAAATAATCGACTCGTCCCGGCCCTTGAATTGCGCCCCCCGTATCTTGGTCGAGGACGTAGCGGCTGATAATTTGCTCTTGGAGTTGGCCGTCGTTGCCCACAACAGGGAGGGGGGCGTGAATTAAGGCGATCGCGCCCGGAGGCATCAAAGACTTATCGGTAGCGATCGCGCGATCGGCAGTTAGCGGAACGCCGATACTGCCCGTTGCCGGCGCGCCCCCGGTTTCCCGGAAAAACACAAAACTGCGATCGCGCGGAACATACTCATCCATCTGCGCGGGATATTGTTGAAAATAAGCCAAAATTCCCGGCATTGTCGCCTCTTCGAGAGTTAACTTGCCATCTTCTACCAATTCCTTGCCAATGCTGGTGTAATTCTGACGAACGTTTCCCGCATACCCCACGCTCGTTTCCGTCCCATCGGTCAGTTGCAATTGTGCCGAACCTTGGATATGGATTAAATAGGCTTCGAGACGATCGCGCAACCAAAACAACTCCAACCCCTGCAACTTCGGGTGCGTCTGCAAACCATCCTTCCCCTCCAACTCGCCGCGCGCGGGATGGGGACGCTGCCATCGGTCCAAGTCAGCAGGACGGCCATAGAGAGGATAGCGATATTCGGCAGTTCGAGTACGACTCCCTTGATAAATGGGTTCAAAATAAGCCGTGAATAACACTTCCCCCTGACGAACCGGACCGATACCCACCGCTTGATAAAACGTAAACTCCCCTCGCACTAACTGTTGCAACTCCGCCGCCGAACTTGCCGCCATTAGCAACTCGCGAAAGCGCTGCAAACTGCGCAAAACCCGTTCCTGGGTCACTCCCGCAATGGGATAGTCGCGATACACCTTCGCCGCCGCCTCCGAATTGAGATAGCGCAAACTATAATCGATGGCCTGCAATAGTTGAGCCTTATCCCCATTTTCCCCCCACAAGCGATCGTCGAGGCCCAAATTTGGCTGACAGCATCCCCCCGCCTTGTCTCCTGCGATCGGGTACAGAGCGAGCAATTTCGGGTCTTGGACGTTCCAATGGGGCGACGGCGAGGCGAGGGCGATCGCATTTTCCGGCTGAGAGGGCTCCTCCACAACTGGGGGTGGAGAGGGGCGAGAAGAGGAGGTTTCTTGCTCTACGAATCCAATTAAACTCGCCACACCGTACAACAGGGTTGCTGTTGCCGCCAAACTTAAGGGAATTACAGCCAGCGCTCTTTTCATTGATGGGAGTGACGTTCGTCTGTTTTGTTGCTCCGTTTTTTTCGGACTTCTTCGCTCTAAATATAGCATTTTCATTTGAGTCGTTGACCTGACCGCAGTTTTACCCGACGAGGCGCTTAGCAGCGACAAGGTATTCACGTTCCATTTGGAAATGCTATATTTCCCCCAGGTCAACATTTAACGATATTCGATTTTTTTCATGAAATAAACCAAAGATGGACACAAAATTGTTGTAATTTTCCTCAATTTTATTTTTAAACTATCCCACTTCTTTGTGCTGAAAATTATTGTTTTAATTTGCGAACAACCTTCCTGTAAAGTCCTCAAAATATTTTCGTTAGGAAAATTAAATTTTGCATCAAAATCACTTCCAAGTCTAGAATAGGGCTGCCATGCAGCATTAACATCAAATTGAGTCCTTACATTTTTTTCGTGAGCTGTCATTAACCACATTGGTTTTATAATAACCTGACGATTTTTATGATTTAAAACTTGAGCGTGAGAATAGCTTGAAACCGTTTCAAAACTCAAGTCTTCATATTTCTCTATTAAAGTATGACAGGGTGCTGTTAACCACTGTCGAAGAAAAAGTTTTTGCTGCTTCATTTGATATAAATATCCAAAAGGAAAATTAATGAATTCAAAATCTTGACCTAGAAATTGATGCTGTATAATTTGAATAAAGTTCTTGTTCATCACGTCATCGCTGTCGAAGTTGGTTGTGATGATATGACTAATTGAGTCTGAAACATTTTCGGCAATCGAACTTTTCAGCGTAGCTAACAAACTTTCTTTACTGTCGATGTAAACGGGTAAGAAATCCATTTCAGAACGAAGATATGCCAAACGATTTCTAAAGCTATCTGGGAGTTCAGCATCGAGAAGAATTATCCAAATAAAATTTTTATTTGTTTGAGATTTTACGGACGGATAGCAAGTTTTTTCAAAAATATCGAATCTATAATTCAAAAAATCTAAACTATTTCGCTCTTGGCGATTTTTAGGTCTCGATATTTTCCAATCTACGTTCATTCTAGTTACTAAAAAATGCTGAAAACTATTCATTGTTGAAAGCTCCATTAGATGCACCTTAGCTTAAGTTAAAGGAAACCCCAGTGTTGGTGTAATTTCAATAAACTGTCTTTCATTTAGATGAGTTATAAAAAAATCATATACGAACTCGTACTTGAAAGGCGGCTCTTTACAGAATCTTTAAACTCATATAGAACCAACGCAGAATTCCTCTACAGGTACAGGTTAGGATTCTGCATCAGTCCTGAACTATTAAATTCGCATTGGACGCGATTTGTGATTTTTAATTCCCTGCGGGCGGCTGTCCGCTAACTTCACTCAAGAAGTCTGCTGGAAAAGAAGAGTGTCTTGAAAGATACCACTCGCCTAGAATAATCGCCGCGATCGCACCGCCTAAACTCATTGCCGTACCCCACAATCCCCAAACATAAACGCTACCCGCAGCCAACCCCGTCAACCCAAGATAAATTCCCGCGACCTGTGCGTGAGACAAACCCCCTTGGTGGAGGCGCTGGTAGAGATGGGTACGATGGGCCTGAAAAATATTTTCTCGGCGCAAGAAGCGACAAATCAGGGTGTAAGTGGCATCGCCCATGAGGGGAAACGTCACCGCGAGGGCAGAAACTGTACGTACCGGTTCGCTATGGGAAGACAGAAACGCGATCGCGATCGCCGCCCCCAAAAAGGTACTTCCCACATCGCCCATAAACACCTTAGCCGGAGACCAATTCCAATACAAAAACCCGCCCAACGCCGCTACTAACAGCCACAAAGCCGGTTCGTCAAACCAAAGCGCCAAAAACCCCAATTGAACGGCGCTAACGCTCGCCACGAAACCGTCCAATCCATCCATAAAATTGTAAAAGTTGATAGCGACGGTCATCGCCACGACGCTCAACAGCATCGCCACAACTCCTCCCGTCGTCCCCCACTCGCTTAACCCTGGAAGCGGAAAAGCGCCGCACTGCGCGACGACGCACAGCGATACGATAAATTGGACGGCATAGCGAATTGAGGCGCGAACGCCCTGCCAGTCGTCGAGCGCGCCGATCGCCGCGAGGGGGATGAGGGCGAGCCAGAGTAAACTTGGGTGGGGAGAAATTAAAGCGTTGGGGAAAAATTGCGCGATCGTGACCGTCAGCCCAAAGGCTAAAACAAACCCCAAACCGCCCCCTCGAGGGGTAGGCTGGCAGTGAGAACTGCGATCGTTAGGAATATCGAGAACGTAGCGTTGGAGGTAGCGTTTCAAAAAACCTACGCCGAGCAGCGCCACTGCAAAACTCAGACCCGCTAAGGCTAGTGTGAAGAACCCTGACATCATCCAGCATCGGGTATTGGGAAATGCTTCGAGAATACAGTTCCTCCCGATTTTCTCAAGACGCTCTTCTTATTCAAAACAAGGGAACTGACGAGGAAAAGCGGAAGTTTCTTTTCTTAACTCAGGTGGGGAATTGCGTTCAATGCTGAATTCCCCACACATTCGCAACCGAGAACCAGTACTCACTTCCAGCCGAATTCAGAGGGCGGAAGCGAGCGTCAGTTCCATCGCGACTAGAGCAGAGGAAGGCTACAGTCTTATGCGTTCTCGCTTGTAGCTCCTTGCAAAGGTGACTTCGGTGCTGCTCTAGTCCGACAACTTCTAGCGCGATTCTGTACCTTGATTGGGATCGCCTTCCACCTTCGTATTGCCCGCACCCGCAGCCTCAGATTTTGCTCCCGGTTTCGCATCAGCAGAACGCGCTCCCTGTCCGGTACGGCGTTGTTTCTGTTCGAGGGGGGTTTGTTTGCCGCCTGCCGCCTTGGGCTTCTTCGGACCGGCACCCACGACTTCTAATTCGTGTTCGGCGTAGTTGTTGGTATTGATACCGGTGTAATTAACTTTCTCGAAGCGCACGATGACGGGATAGATGATGCCGCTCTTATCGACAGAAGCAACCGTTCCGAAGTCGTTATACCAATAGGATTCTTTGCGAAGGATTTTGACCTTCGAGCCGCGTTCAACCATGATAATCTCCCTTTTTGGTGTTGATGTTGTAATCTTAAGCTCAAAAATTTCTCAAATTATACCTGGATTGCTCCCTCTGGCTCAAGGGTTCTGTTTTTGGAGCGTTTGCTTTGTACAACTGTTGGTCGGTTTCGTTCGATAATTCAGTGTTTTTACTGGGTTGAACCGGGCGATCGCGACGCTCAAACCATTCGTTGACCGATTCGCTTCAGCACTTGCAGCACCGTGTAAAGCTCGTTTCTGAGGGGAACGGGGGAAAAAATACTCGACAAGTCGTACTGAGGAGACCCTTGCGCGTTAAGTTTTACGAAGAGAATTTCGCTACCGTTGGTTATCATCCCAAACATAGACCGTTCGGTGTGGGGAGCAGCCATCATGTAAGCTAATGTTTGGGGAAGGGCCGCGATCGCAGAAATTGTAGTTTGCTTCGACTCCAGAAGAGCAACCCTTCACAATGAATAATGAATAATGAATAATGAATAATGAATAATGAATAATTACCTCTCCTTAAAAGAAGAGGATTTAGATCGAGGAATATCTACGATCGCGTCCGGAAAACTCACTGCCAGAGAGGAGACCTCAAGACTTGTGTCTTTTCTTCGTAAAAGAAAAGGTTGTAGGTCTAACTATTAACTATTAACGGCATTTTGATTTAAATTAAAACTGACGTATTTTAGAGACAATTTTTCCGAAAAAGTTCTCTAATCGTAATTTAGCTATATACCAACCTGTCAAACTCTGAATAGGCGACACAGCTTGCTTTTTGCAGTCGAAGAAGTAATTAAGTTCTTCTAAAATCACCTGAAGGCGTTTTAAAATATTTTCAGTTCGATGGGGTGCAAGTAAATCTTCTGAAACCGAAATTAAATCGGAATCGTCGAGCGCCTTGAGAATTCGCCCTATGTCATACTCCTTGGAATATCCCGCAATTTTATAACAATTAAATCCCGGATCTAAATAATCAGAAAGTCCGCCATTCACGCTCGAAAAAACCTGACACCCGCACGCGATCGCCTCCATCGGTTGCAAGCCAAATCCTTCGCTAACGCCTTGTTTCGCCCAATATTCAGCAGAGTCATAAAGATAAACTTTAGCACGATTAAACAGTTTGGGTAAATCCTCGACATAAGAATCGACAACAAAAACGTTGCACTTTTGCTTTAACGCTGGAATTAATTCTTTCAGTAAGTAATTTGACGACTTTCGCTGTTGAACGAGAACATCAATATCTCGATTCAAATTTAAATTACAAAATTCGTCGCTAATTTGGTTGGGAAGATAGTAGATCGGAGAATTGGCAGATTTTTGTCCCCAGTATCCCATTGTATTTTTACTCACTGTTACAATAGGAATAGAGGGAGGAATGTTAAAATTATAACCCGCACTGTGAGCGTGGTAGACAACATTCTGTTTTTTAAGTTTTGCTGCTAATTTAGAAATTTCAAATCCCCAACTGATAATGAATATCGCGTTTTCTAAATTCTTTTCCTTGAGAACGTCATCTAAAAATAGAAATTGAGTTTCTCTTTGCCGATAAGTTACCAGTTCGGCAGAGCAAAGTTTTCGAGCAATTTCAAAAGTTTTAATTTCTGCCCAAAGTCCACCACAGGCAAAACTTCCCTGAGTTCCAGGAACTAGAAAATAGAGTTTTCTCATTTTTTATTTATCATTTGCGTAGAAATGTGAATGAGTAGGAACGTTAAATTGAACGTCCCTACAGTAACGAAAAATTGCAGTTTCGGCTTTTGTTTAACATAATTGCGTCATTTATAATTAATAACTAATGACTGTTCGCTGATTACTGATTACTGATGACTGTTTACTGGTCACCGACTATCCAAACCGCCACAATTTAATCGTTCGGTCCTGGGAACCGCTGGCAATAATGCGACTGTCGGGACTAATAGCAACGGCGAGAACGCCTGCATCGTGTTCCGAGAGAGTTTGCAATAACCTCCCGCTGGCTGGATGCCACAGTTTAACCGTTTTATCGCTACTGCCGCTGACCAAAAGACTCCCCGTTCGATTAACGGCTAGCGAGGTGACAGCATCGGTATGTCCTTCGAGGGTATGGGTAACAGAACTCTGCTTAAGGTTCCAAATTTTAATCGTGCGATCGCGACTCCCACTAATCAATAATTGACCGCTAGGCGTATAAACCAGTGCCATCACATCATCTTCGTGTTCGTGTAACGTCTTTTGTTCTTTTGCCGCCGCCAAATCCCAAATTTTAATCGTATTATCGGTACTGCCAGACGCTAGAGTCCCATTCAACCCAGCCGTCTCCTGGGAAAGATTCCAACTGTTGGGGGTTCCGATCGCAAGGCTGCAAATGGCCCCCCCATGACCGGTTAAAGTCGAAATTGCCTCGCCGCTGGCAACATCCCAAATTTTAATGGTTTTATCGGCGCTGCCGGACGCGAGAATCTTCCCATCGGGACTCATGGCTAAAGCTTGAACCCAGCCGGAATGGGCATTCAACTCCTTAATTTCAATATCCCCTTGCCACAAGCGCAGAGTATAGTCCCAACTGCCGCTAGCGAGAAGTTCTCCGTCGGGGGTGTAGGCGATCGCGGACACCACGCTACGATGTTCGGTGAGAGTATCGAGTCGCTTCTCCCCTTCAATATCCCACAAAGCGATGGTGCGATCGGCGCTTGCGCTAGCCAGTTGCGGTCCGGTGGGACGAAAGGCAAGGGCGTTGACCGAACTCAAATGACCCTTCAGCGTGCAAATACACTGCCATTGGGGGAGAGGCGAGAGTTTGGAATGGGAACCTTCAGGCAGTTCGGGCAAAGTCAAAGCCGCCCCCGCATGGAGATCCCGGTAAACATCGGCAGCGCATTGATAGCGACTGCCAACTGCATCGGCTGTCATCTTATTAATAATTTCTCGCAGGCGATCGCTAACGGGTTGGGCGAGGAAATCCGACCACACGCGAATTCCATCCATACTGCTGTAAAGTTCAAAGGGATGGATTTGCGTCAGGAGATAAATGCAAGTTACGCCCAAACTGTAGATATCGCTGGCAAAGGTGGGTCTCAATCGTAACTGTTCGGGTGCTGCATAAGCTGCCGAGCCGATGACGCTTCCGGTTCGGGCTAACGTCGTTTTTGCCGTCACCTTCGCCGTACTGAAATCGACCAAAAATAGGGGCGCGTCGGGATTTTTTTTGCGAGGATAAATCAGATTGTTGGGATTGATATCTCGATGAATCACGCCGCGATCGCTGACAAATTGCAAGACGGGAAGAATTTGGTGCAAAAACTCGTACAGTTCCGACTCACCGTAGAGACCTCCTTCTGCAAGGGTTCGACCGTCGATCCATTCTTGCACGAGAATCGGCATCGATTCTGGCATTCCCTCGGGTGCAAAATAAGCCAGCAGTTTAGGAATTTGGGGATGCTGTCCCAGTTCTCGCAGTTTGGTCGCTTCCTTGAGAAATGTGCGGCTGGCTTGTTCGTCGCTTTGGCGACTGTGCAAGCTGAGATCGATTTGTTTGACCGCGCAAAAGGGTTTTTTAGCAACCCCTTCGTCAATGCCCAAAAAGGTTCGTCCAATGCCGCCCGCGCTGATACGTTTGAGGGCGCGATAGCGATTTCCTAAAAGTAAAGGCGACCCACAGTAAATACAAAACGCTTCCCCTGCGGGATTTTGGGGGGTGCGACAGCGCGGGTTCAAACAGTAACTCATTGCTCATTGCTCATTGCTCGTTAAAATTTTTAATTTTTAATTTTTAATTTTTAATTTAAATGTCCTCTAGACGATGGTTAAGTCGAGAAGGGGTTGCCCGATCGCGCAGAGGCCGTGACAGGCAAATAAATCGGGTTGCTGGACTCCCAAGGACGCGATCGCGGGTTCGGCGGGGAAAGGATACAGCCGGTCGAAGAGTATTTCCGAACCCTCGAGTCTGAATTGTAGCAAGTATACTGCCGGGGATGCACCCAAACCCTCGAGCAGTTTGTAGGCGAGATGGTAGAGAGGTTGGCGGTTGGAGTCGCTTAAATGGGCGGGTTGGCGGTAGGTTTCTGCGGCGGCGGCGATCGCTTCTCCATACAGCGGTCCTTTAGCGGTTAGCGCTACTGGCAGCCAAAGATTGCCCTCTGCGGTCCGATAGTTTAACTTTTTTTCGACCCACTCCCGCGTCTTTCTAACGTCCCCACAGGCACGATACAGCTTTTTTGCGGGGAAGTTTACCTGAGAGGGCAAATTCAGCGTCAGCGGACAATGAATGACGTTTTCTGTTTCGCTGAAGTCAGAAGATATCCCACTCGATTTTGCTGCCGAGTCTACTTCTATGGTTTTAATGGAAGTGGCATAAGGTGCCAAAGCGTCTGCGAGAGATGCGATCGCGCGTTTTCTCTCTCGCATTTCTGACTCGACCCAAATTGCTACTTTTGTCATCCCAGACAACTCCGTGGCTCTACTTAGAGCGTACTGAGTGTCACCGCGTTGAAGGCGGGAATCGGACCGGAAATGCGTCGGGGGAACGTGGGTAAGTCTACCTTTGTACTGGTTCGTCGGTTCTTCACTGCCAAACGGTAGCTTACGCTCTGAAGTTCTGCGTGAAGTTGACGATTTTCTCGCTGGAGTTGCTCAATTTTTTCGCGAACAGGGGCCATTCTTTCAGCAAATTTACGCCGATAAATTTGCGGCATTTCTTGAATGGTCTGCTCCAACATCCGACTGCGATCGGTTAATTCTTGAACCGACTGTCGCAACTGGTAAACTTCTTGGTCGCGGACGGTAATTTGCTGTTGGTAGAACTTAACTTGTTGCTCGACTTCCTGCAATTGTTCGCGCAGCAGGCGCATTTCCGCTTGGTGGCGTTCGGAGACTTCGGGTTGCGGCATAAAGTTCGCATTGCCCTTAACCAGACGGAACAGTTCTTGGGACAACTGTTGGACTAACTGTTCCCGAAGTTGCAACTCCTCGCGCATCCGGGAAACTTCACTGCGTAGGTTTTTGACGTTTAAGTTTTCAGTCAGATTCACGGCGATTTAAAACTCCAATCTTAACGAAGAACGGCGGAAGGTGAATCGCGCGCGAAGCGCAGATTCCGCACCCGAAACCTCAGAATTTATTTTAACGATACCATTGTCGTTGGTTATTCGTCCTTTGTCATTGGTCATTAGTCATTGGTCATTAGTCCTTTGTCATTGGTAGGGGTAACCCCGCCCGTACAGGTCATTCGTCCTCGTCCCCTCAGAGCCCCCAGACATCGATTAAGCTAACATACAGGAGTTGCCGATCGCGCGGAAGCGAAAGGCAGACTTCAAAACTCGCAGCGTTCTAACCTTACGGAAGCAAATCCAAAAATCTCATGCACAAACGTCTTGCCTTTGATTCTTTTCAAATTATGAACCATGCCGATCGCCTGATGAATGCGGCATCCAATCGCTACCGCATTACCGTTCAAGTGGCGAATCGCGCCAAACGCCGTCGCTACGAGGATTTTGAAATGACAGAAGATCCGATGATGAAACCGGTAATCCGCGCAGTCATTGAAATGTCCGACGAAATGACTCAACCGGAAATTATCGGAGATTAGTCCCAGAAGACAGGAGAAGTAAGTGAGGCGCGAGGATAGGCGAATGACTGAACATCGAGGACAAATGACAAAAAAACAAACTCAAATTGCGATCGCGCGGTTCGTAGTAGGGGCTTTAGCCCCTGCAGTTCAGTTCGTAGTAGGGGCTTTAGCCCCTGCAGTTCGTAGTAGGGGCTTTAGCCCCTGTTCCGCGCTCTTTTTCGGTTTTCTCCTCGCATTCGCCGGAGGAATCGTACCGGGAAAAATGGAACAACCCGCGATCGCGCAATTTATCCAACCCGAAGACGTTGCACCTCGCCTCTATCAACTTCTGCCCGACTTGCCTCAACGCAATCAGTATATCAGTGTTGAAACCGGAGAAATCGCTCCTGACAATTCCCTCGCAACACGCCTCATTCGCTATCACCTCTACGTCAAAAATCGTCCTTTTCTTTATCGCTTCGACTGGAAAATCACTCTCGCCGACTATTTGGGAATCAACGATCCCATGCCTGCAAACGCTTATCCCGGTGCCACCACTTTGCAAGAAAATCCCGTAGAAGCGGATATTGCAGCTATTCGCAGCCTCAACCGCAAGCAACGAGAGGAATTAGTAGACGCGCTGGTGAGTATTTTCAATCCCGAAGCAGCATCTCAACCCGATAGTTCCACCTCCCAACCTTCTCCCCAACCCACAAATTCAACGCCGGGACTCTTCCGACTTCCTTCTCCGGGGGATGCAGATTTATTGAGACCGATCTCCTCCCCAAACTTCTCCCGCTAAACCGCTTTTGAACCTAAGATACGACAGCGCAATGACCCTACTATAGCGTTTCCAAATGAAATATAAATAATATAATACTAGATTGACATGAAGCTGCATAGAATAAAGTAGGGTGTGTTAGCGGAGCGTAACGCACCATTACACTCATCGCGAATTTAGGAGGACACAATCTATGCAACGTCATATTAAATTGGTATAAGAATATTTCCGACTTTGAGTAACTCCTTAAACTTCCTTGAATTCTTCTATTCTTCCATTCTGAATTCCGATCGAGTCAAAATGCTATAGGGTTAATAACAATACCGAGTAAACTCCCGCACCGGTTGCAAAAGCCCAAAACTGACTTTGGCGTTCTTCGGGGAGTTCTTCTTTGAGAACATTGAGAATGATTCCACCTGCAAGGAAGGCGAATAAAACGGCGATCGCTGCATCGGGAACGATCGTTCCGTAGCCAATAACCCATCCAACAATAATTGCAGTAGCTAAAAGCCAACGTCCTTGGTTATGGTAAGCCCGTTTGTGGTCTTGGCGCAAGCCATAATCGTTGACAGCAAAATGCAGGGCCATCGCGATAAAAAATAATACCAGACTTTGCACTCCCGGTTCTTCTCGATGTAGGAGCAGGTAGCCAATGAGACTGTTATAAAGGGAAAATGAGGTAATATGCAGCCAGAAAATGCCGGGTTCGGGACTGTCTTTCCCCTCTTCTTCCTGACGTTGACTTGACTCTCTCACCACTCGTTCTAGTCCATAAAATACGGCAAGTCCGAAGAGCGCAATTAGATAAACGTGATGTTCGAGAAAGGCTAAAAATCCGGTTTCCGCGATCGCCTTTTGTCTCAGATGCAAGTCGGGCAAAAGATGGACAAAAACATAGGCCACCGATACGCCACTCGCCATCGAAAGCCAGCGACTGCGAGGAAGAGTATCGAGAAATCGCAGTTTGCCACAATAGAGATGAATTAAAGCGAGGGAAAGGGCAAAAACTCCCGATAGCCAAGGCATCAATCTATGTACAGATGGCTGGGTCTCTGCGACTAAATACACTCGTTGAACCTACAACGTACTTGAGCTTTCATAGATTTTCAGGTTTTTACTAATATTGATACCCTCTTTAGATAGATTTAAGGCAAGTATTTATACGATCTGCCATTATTTTCTATCGCGCTCAACGCGAGGGAACCTCTCCTTAATTCTTCCATTCTCCAATTCTTCCATTCTTCTATTCTTCCGAAGAACCGAGTTTTACAACCCCAATAAAAACGCTATACTACTGCTTCCGATAGTCCCAAGGCGGAACAAAGCGGGAGTCGCTCCAAAGACCTCGCCGTCTCCGTTTTGCCTCAGCTTCAGCTTGCTCGACTGCATCGGCGCTGGGACAATTTTTAAGGTACGGACGGTAAACCAAGGCGAGTCCTTCGCGAGCGAGAACTTCTTGAACGAAAGTACCATCGTTCAAACGAACTTCGGCAACTTGGCGGCCGTAACGATCGGTATCGGTAATGTTTAGCGTAACGCGATCGCCGCCTTGTTCGACCAACTCTTCTACCCGCTTTTTCGCCCGTTCTCCCCATTTAAACTGACTCTTATCGACAAGGCGACGACTTTTTTTCTGCTTGGCAGAGCGGGCAACTTCGGGTGCATCGACGCAGGCAAAACGAACGGAGAGTTTATTTCCCCCCGGATCGAGGGCTGTTATTGTATCTCCGTCGCTGACGCGCTGTACGAGGTTATCTGACCCAAACAAAAGTTCGCATCCCAGCAAACTCGATACTAGGGTGATTCCGGTCAAACTAAGAAGAATTTGTTGAAGGTTGCGATCGCGTTTCATAGAGTTGTAGAGTTGAATATGGGTTCCGCTCGAGCTCGGGTCGTCAAGTCTAGTCTAAGCCCAGACGCATCTCGTCTGAAACTTCAGAATTTTTGCTACAAATGATTAAGACCCATTCTCGCAATTCAAAGCCTTGCTCGGCACAGATGGTGCCATTTCGACTCCTCTTCCCAACCGCGATCGCGCTTTTTTCCCTTCTCGCCAGCCTGAAACCCGCAAGCGCCCTTCCTCCCCCGGAAGATTTGCCCGAAGAAGTCCTGCGCGTTGAAATTTTAACCGAAGCGCGATCGCCTCTCAATGGCGAACCCCTCAGCGCCGCTGAATACGCCCAATTGCGCGCTCGTCTGGCCGAGCGCGGCTTTCCCCCCGAAATTGCGCCTAATATCCGTCAGCTCATCTTTATGCTCGAACTTCGCCGCTTGATTAACACTGTCAGTCCGATTCCTTTACTTTAAGAAGGCAGTGGGCAGAAGGCGGGGGAGCGGGAGAGCGGGAGAGTGGGAGAGTTGAAAACCTAAAACCCATGTAGGGACGTTCAATTGAACGTCCCTACCATCCCCCTAAAACCTTCTCAACGCATGGTGACAAATTCCTCAGCCACCGTGGGATGAATGGCCACCGTCGTATCGAAATCGGATTTTGTCGCCCCCATTTTCACGGCAATTGCGACTCCCTGGATAATCTCTGCCGCGTGTTCCCCCACCATGTGCGCGCCGACAACGCGATCGCCGTTGGTCTCGACAACCAACTTCATCATCGTTTTCTCATCGCGACCGGCTAAAGTGTAATACGTGGGTCGGAATTTGGCGCGATAAATTTTCACCGCCGAGCCGTATTGTTCCCGCGCTTCGGCTTCCGTCAACCCCACCGTCGCCGCTTCGGGATTGGTGAAAATCGCAGTCGGAACGCCATCGTAATCCATAATCGCCGACTTATCCGCGAATAACTTCGCCGCTAAAATGCGACCTTCCTTAATCGCCACCGGAGTCAATTCAATACGACCGATGCAGTCGCCGATCGCGTAAATACTGCTAGCGTTCGTCTGATGGTGTTCGTCCACCACAATTGCACCATCCCGTATTTCTACGTCCGTATTTTCCAGACCCAACCCTTCAAGATGAGGCTTGCGTCCCGTTGCCGCCAAACTCACCACATCGGCGATAATCTTTTCCTCCGACTCTCCTTCCAGCGTCACTTTCAACCCTTCATCTCCCTTTTCAATCTGCTTAACTTCCATTCCAGTCAGCAGATTAATCCCATGCTCTTGCATTCCCTCTTGAATCGTGGCGCACAAATCCTCATCAAATCCTCGTAAAATATGCTGACTTCGGATAACCTGGGTCACTTCCGTTCCCAAACCGTTGAGAATGCAAGCAAACTCGCAACCAATATATCCCCCGCCAATAATCAAAATTCGCTTAGGTTGCTCCGGGAGGTGAAACATCTCGTCAGAAGTCAGCGCCAATTCCATACCCGGAATCTCCGGTTTAACCGGCTTTCCCCCCACCGCAATTAAAATTCGCTCCGCCGTTATCTTGCGATCGCCTACTTCCACCGTATGTTCGTCGGCAAACTTGGCATATCCCCGCACCAACTCAACCTTAGAATTGTCCAACAGTCGCTTATAAACCCCATTCAGGCGTTCCACCTCCCCATTGACGGCCGCGATCGTTTTTTGCCAATCGAGGGTACTTTCCACCCCACTCCAGCCGTATCCTTGTGCGTCCTGCATCAACTTCGGGAAATGAGACGCATAAACCAATAACTTCTTCGGGATACACCCGCGATTAACGCAAGTTCCTCCCAGGCGATCGAACTCAGCAACGGCTACCTTCGCGCCATACTCAGCCGCACGTCGGGCCGTTGCAATTCCTCCCGAGCCGCCACCAATTACAAATAAATCAAAATCATAACTTGTCATTTGTTTTTTGTCCTTTGTTATTCGTCCTTTATCCTTCGTCCTTTGTTATTCGTCCTTTGTCCTTCGTCCTTCGTTATTCGTCCTTTGTCATTTATCCTTTGTCATTGGTCACTTGTCCTTCGTTATTCGTCCTTTGCTGAGGCTCGGGCCGAAGTTGCTGCCTGCCATTGTGGATAATGCGCAACATATCGCCGAGTTGCTGCTCGATGTTAGACAGTACGGCATCCGCATACTCATCGGCTCCTTCCTGAATATCTTCGCACTCTTCGAGGGCAGTGCGCCGCAACTGCTCGATTTCCTGGTGTGCTTGGCGGCGCAACTGTTCGATTTCCGCCAGCGTTGATTGCTGAATTTGCTCGCACTCCTGCTGAACCTGGCGGCGAATTTGAGCAGCTTCGAGTTCCGCCTGTCGGACAATTCCCAGCTCGTTCAAAATTTCTGCTGCTCGCTGCTGCGCTGCGGCAATAATATCTTGGGCATACTCTTCGGCTTGTAGCAAGAGGGCTTCTTTTTGACCAACGACTTCCACCGCCTCCTCAAAAGCCGTCGGTAGATGAATGCGCACTAAGTCCAATTGGTCGAGCAATTGTTCCTCATCAACCAGATTTCGTTTCGTTAACGGGACGTGGGGACTGTCGATAATCATATCTTCCAGTCGATTGAGTTCGGCTTGAATGTCAATATTTCCAGACCGAGAATCTATAGATTGTTTGAATTCATTGGATTCGGGGTCATTTCGAGATAGTTTTTGGCGTAGCATTGGTAGACTTCTCGGGCAACATTTTCAGGGACGAGGCGATCGAGCGGACCGCCAAAACGCGCAACCTCTTTCACAACGCTACTACTTAAGAAACTATACTCGTTGGAAGTCGCCAGAAAAACGGTTTCAATTTCTGCTCTTAAGGTTTTGTTGGTGTGGGCCATTTGAAGTTCGTCTTCGAGATCGGATAGAACTCGCAAACCCCGCAGTATACACCCTGCTTGACGCGAAAGGGCGTATTCTACGGTTAAACCGACGAAGCCTTCCACTTCTACGTTGATCGTATCTTGGGTACATTGGCGGATTTGCTGGACTCGTTGCTCGATCGCGAACAGGGGTTTTTTGTTGGGATTGCACGAAACGGCGACGATGACGCGCTCGAAAAGTCGGCTTCCTCGTTCGATAATGTCGAGGTGTCCCAAGGTAATTGGATCGAAACTGCCGGGGTAGACTGCAATCACGTGCGCTGGCTCGTTGTCTGGGTTACTTTTGCGATCTTACCTGATGATTGGGGATATGCGATCGCGGTTATCGTCCTTAAACCCAAGTGGCGCGTCGCGATCGTCGATAAAATTGGGTTACGGTTGAATTAGCTTTTAGCCAGCACCTCAGCTCTCAAATCTCTCTGAAAATTAATAATTATTAATTATTAATTAGTATGACCCATTGTCTCAATCCGAACTGTTTGAAACCCGACAATCCCGACTGCGATCGCTTTTGTCTCAGTTGCGGCAGTTTGCTGTGGCTTAAGGAACGCTATATTGCCTTACAATTACTCGGTCAAGGGGGGTTTGGACGTACGTTTATCGGCAGCGATCGCCATCTCCCGACTTCTCCTCCTTGCGTTATTAAGCAACTCGATCTCCAGCTCGGCAATCTTGAAATTCAGAATAAGGCGATCGCGCTGTTCGAGCAAGAGGCTCTACATTTACAAAATTTAGGAATACATCCTCAAATTCCCACGTTATTTGCCTATTTTCAACAGGAGGGACAATTTTACCTCGTACAAGAATATGTAGATGGGGAAACGCTCGATCCCGATCTGTGGCAGCAAGGCGGCGATCTCGAAGGGAAAACGTGGCAATTGTTGCAAGATATTTTACCGATTTTACAATTTGTCGGCGATCGCAATGTCGTCCATCGAGATATCAAACCCGCTAATATTATCCAGCGTCGCGATGGAAAATTTGTGTTAATTGATTTTGGCATCTCTCGAGTGCTGACGAACACCGCGCTGATGGGAGGTGCGACAATTGTGGGAACGCCGGGATTTATGGCACCCGAACAACTCTACGGGAAGGTTCTCCCCGCTAGCGATCTTTACAGTTTGGGCGTAACTTGCGTTAATTTACTGACGGGACTCGAAGCCGACGAGCTGTACGATCCCGTGACAGAGCAGTGGTTGTGGCGCGATCGCTTGCCTCCCGACACCAAAATTAGTCCAAAATTAAGTAAAATACTCAATAGTCTTTTGTATCCTTCGCTCCGTCAGCGCAGTTCCTCTGCCGCTGCTGTCCTGCGAGCAATGGGAGTTAGCGCTTCCCCTCCAACAACAATTAAACCTAAAGTTCGAGTCCGTCGTTCTTCTTCGATGGCTAAAAAAACGGTTGTCTCGAATCCGCGATCGCAAAACCCCTTAAAAAAAAGGGTTCTCATTGATTATACTCAACTGAAACAATTGCTGTCGCGCAGGCGATGGAAAGAAGCAGACGCAGAAACGCGAGCAATTTTGTGTCAGTTGGTAGGAAAACCCGCGATCGCCTATTTGGATAACAGCGAGATCGCCAAATTGCCGTGTCGCGATCTTAACGCTATTGATTCCCTTTGGTTTAAATCGAGTAAAGGGAAATTTGGGTTCGGGGTGCAAGCGCAAATTTATAACGAGGTTGGGGGAGAGTATAACTTGTTTTGCGATCGCGTCAATTGGACGGTTCATCGTTCCTCCAATGAAGAAAACTCGCTCATTTTTTCCCTACGCGCGCCTGCGGGACATCTCCCCTCTCGGTGCTGGGTTAGCGGCTATCACTGGTGGAAACACGCCGAAATCATGGCAAAAAGGGTTGTAGAATGTAGTCATTAGTCATTTAGGATACAGCCAACCAACCCGCTAACGCGGAACAAGCATTACAGAATGAGGACTACTTTTAAGTCCTATTAGCGTGCTTTTGTAGAAGTTCGCGCACAATGCTTGTAGATGTGCGAAAGTTAGTTTTCTGAAGCTGCTTAATTGTGGCAGAAAAGTCAATCCAGTTTTCACTCGCGGCACGATCTAAAATACCTAAAACGCCAGTAAGTGAAAGTCCGCGACTTTCAGCTAGGCGACGTGCAGCGAGATCGTCAAGAAGAATCAGATCGGCGCGCAAACTTTCAGCCAGCAAAATAGCAGCACGTTCGCCTGCATCCAATTTAAACACATCCGAGTCTGTCTGGCTTGGGTTGGGTTGAATTGTTAGCCATGCAGGAGGAGACGCAATCCACTGACGAACAGCGAGTGGTGCTTTGGGGAAAGTGAGTTCGTCTCGAACAGTTTCAGGGATGAAGATGCGTTCAAAAAGACGAGAGAGGAGGTTAATTTGCTCGATAACAATTAGATAGGAAATAGGAGATGTGTTAGAAACGACAAGCATGAATAATTAGGGTAACAGATTTTGTAGGGCGGTGCGATCGCTTTCTAGATCGGCTTCCGTGTAAGGGGGTTCTGCCTGTTCGCGTTGGAGGAATTCGTAAGTCTCCCACCGAGAGGTGAAACCTAAGATTTGACCGACTTCGCCTGCACCAATTGTGCCTTTGCGGTAGGCTTCTACAGCGAGGAGTTCGAGGAAGCGTTGAGTCAGAGTTTCGGGACTATCGGCAAGTTTGGTCGCAATGCGATCGGGAATTTCAAGAGTGATTTGCATCTTAATAAATTGAAATCAATAAAGAATTTTTGCCGCGATCGCATCTTGTCGCTCAATTGGTAGGGTTTTCAGTTTCGCGATCGCTTTTCTAGGGCGTATTGTAACTGTCTTGATGCTCTTTCTAAATCTTAGTCACGATGATAAGCTGCGAAGCTTATCTCGAAAATAACAGAAGCTAGGTGATTTATTGTCATCTATACTCATTTTTGGAGAAATTTTTCTTGCCCAAGCCATTTTTTCTTTACCTACTGTTTGCCAACCTTGTTGAGATAAACTTTTAGCACCCCCAGGAACTACTGCGTCTGCCAATTTTTCCCAAGTGCCACAAATATCATCGTTAGCGTACGAATTTAAGACCGCATCCTTAGCTTTTGGATAGGCGGTTTTGATTGCGTTTAGATCGCCTAAATACCAAGCTTCTCCTTCCTCAATTGCAATACAAAAGCAAGTAATAGGTGGTTTTTGCGAACATTTATTAACATAACTAAGTAGTTCTTTGCGAAAAGAATTTAAGCACCGGTCGTCAAGATCGCAAACGATAATGAGCGCAGCGGGATAATCAGAAGGATAACCGGCAAATGTCTTACCATATCCTTGAATAAGTTTTGGTAGTTGAGCGAGTAAAATACGTTTTTGAGGATCGGAAGATGCCCTCATTCCTTTAGGGATTCGTCCTACTCCCTTATAAGAATGAATGTTGAATGTGTGAATACTATCGTCAATAATTTTTGGAATGAGAATCTCTAGAGATGCTTTACCAGAACTATCTTCAACCAGAATTTCAAAGTGCATTTAACTACCTTTCATCCAAATAGTCACTGTACCACAAACCACCCAGTGGCAATCCTTCGGAAACAAGATTTTTAATTAACTCCTCTTCACTAGCACGTTTAACTGTGGAGAAACCATCGGGCCATTTTTCAACAACCCAAACTTCCTCTGGTTTAAGAGCATCTACGAAGTAAGGTTGGTGTGTCGTAATAAAGATTTGCGAGCCTCCTCTACGCCCTGTAGCGTGTTCTCTAAATTCTTGTGCCAATCTTTCTAAAAGTTTATGATACAAACCATTTTCTGGTTCTTCGATACATATAAATGGTGGAGGAGAAGGGTCTTCTAGAAGTAATAAGTAGGCAAATACTTTCAGCGTTCCATCTGACATTTGTTGCACATAAAATGGATCCTCAAACCCCTTGTCATTAAATTTTAATAACAGTCTTCCATCTGGGCTTTTTTCTGTACTTATTTTTTGGACACCTGGTATTTTTTTAGAAATATTAGTAAGAACAGATTGAAATTTCTTAGAATGCTCTCTCTCCATAAACTGAACTACATTTCCAAGATTATCTCCATGTATGTTTAGATGCTTCTGTGGACCAGCCAGCGGTAGACTTCGTGCTGCGTCTGGTGTAAAATAGCTGAGATACCATCCCTCAATAAATTTACGAAATAAGGCAATTCTTGGATGCTGTTTTAGGGAGCCTAAAGTGGCGATGCCTAGCTTCCGTTTATCGCTCAGTTCAACAATTTCAGTTTCCTTGCTTTCTTCTTTAGTTTCGCTTTTTTGTATTTCTTCTATCAAATTAAATAAATCGAAGCTTTCTCTATCCTCCTCAACTTGTTTTCCTTCTCCTTCACCTTTCCAGACTACGCCTTTACCATCATTAAGGATTAAAAAAGAAAAAGGCCATCCTCTTCTTTGTCCTCTCCTCCTTTGTCTGAGTCTTTCTTGTTTCACAAAAGGTCTTCTATCTGAATCTAAATCTATAGCAAGCTCATAAGTTATAGGTCTCTCATTCCGAGCTTCTTTATAATATATCTCGAACTCTATACTTCCATCATGCCCTTGAGAACGGATTCTCTCAAAACCACCACGACTCCTAGCGTCACAAGCTTCTTCGACTCCTACCTTTAGGCAATCCGAAAGAAAACCAAAAGCATCAAAGAGCGTACTTTTTCCAGCTCCATTTTTGCCGATAACTGCTGTCATTGGTGTCAGGGGTGACTTATTCGGGGTATTCCATAGTTTCCCCAGGGTGATATCTTTCAGCGTTCTATAATTTTTTACCTTAAATCCTTCAATTCCAGCCATTTGAACACCTTCTTCGCTCCAGCAATTTATTTTATCAATAATTTGCTAACAAGACAAGAGCGATTGTAGGATGGGCAAGACACTGAAATATTGAGATCGATAAAATTATTTAACTACCCTAAGCTGTTCGGTTTTTAAACTGGTATGCTAAATCTTCCAAAAGGTAGGAGGCAGACAGAGGGCAGTTATGCTGAAGAGAATTCAAAATTTTAATGCGCAACAGCTTACCCACCCTACGAATTACTCCTCTTCTCCTATGCTAACAATTCCCCCGTCTCCTGCAACGAATGCAACCGATGATAAATCCCTTGCTGATTTAACAACTCCTCGTGACTCCCCACTTCAACAATGCGCCCCGTATCTAATACCACAATTTTATCGGCTTCGCGGACGGTACTCAAACGGTGGGCAATAATTATTGTCGTGCGCGTTCCATAAATCGATCGCATGGCGAGTTGAATCATGCGTTCGGATTCATAGTCTAAACTGGAAGTTGCTTCGTCGAAAATTAGCACGTCGGGATTCACAATTAACGCCCGGGCAATTCCCAATCGCTGTCGCTGTCCGCCCGATAAACGCACGCCGCGTTCCCCGACAATCGTATAATAACCGTCAGTTAATTCGCCCAAAAATTCATCGACTCGCGCAATCTTACAAGCCGATTCAACTTCCTCCCAAGTCGCTTTGGGGTTGCCATATCGAAGATTGGAAAGTAACGTCCCGTTGAAAATATCGACTTCTTGGTGGACGATGGCGAGACGTTGCCGATATCGTGTAATATCTAAGGTGCGAATATCTTCCCCATCCATGAGAATTTGACCGCTAGAGGGATCGAAATATCGAAATAGTAACTTGACTAATGTCGATTTTCCCGAACCCGATCGCCCGACTAAAGCCACCGTTTGATACGGTTCAATGAGGAGATTAATATCCTCCAAAACGCTGCGGTGCGGGTTGTAGCCAAAGGTAACGCCAGACAGTTGGATTTTCCCGGTAAACTCATAGGGTGAAATATTGTCGAGAGATAAACTCGCTGCATCTTTCCCCGCCGACTGTTCCATAAATTCGTGCAGGCGCGTCATGGAAGCGTAACGACGGGCAAAGGTTTCGGCTAACATACTGATGGGTTCCAGTTCGGCATAGGCCATGCTGGAAACGGTGAGTGTCGTGATAAAATGTCCGAGGGTAATCTGTCCGCGCAAGGTGGCTAACAAAGTAAACAAAAGTACCAAAAAGACGCAGATTTGAATCAACGCGCGCTGTTTGGTCGATAGCCAAACGTAACTGCGATGGATGCGATGGATGACGACTCGACTTTCTCTCGCAAAACGCTGTTGCTGGCGTTTCAGTTCCGATGCTTCGCTGGCAAAGGCTTTGACGGTTTTGATGTTAGTAATAATCTCCGAAGTGCGACTTTCGGTGTTTTCCATGTAGCGATCGATTTTTTCCTCGCGACGGATAATCTTATACAGATTTTGCAAGGTTAATGCAAGGATAAGGATGAAGGAAAGGAGGAAGGCGATCGCGATGCGCCATTCAATGAGTAAAATTAAACCGAATATCCCCAATACCCGCATCAGTTTGGGGATCAGTTGTCCGGCAATTTCGGGGTACGTCCACGTATAGTTCGTCATCCCTCGCGCCACTCGTCCGGCGATGCGCCCGGGGTTGTTTTCGTCGTAAAATTCAACGGGTAGGGTGAGAATTTTCTCCATCACGTCCTGCGCTTGATCCCGACGCGCTTCTAACGCGATCGCCCAATGATACCAACTTCCCACCCACGGTTGCAACGGCGCGCGAACGACGGCAACGACGAAAATAATTCCCAATAAGACTCCCAAGGATAAAAATTGCCCCTCGGACAAGGCTGTTAGAGAGGCAATGCGGGCGGTTATAATTTGTAGGGGGCGATCGAGGGGTTGTTGCGAGAGAACGTTGAGGATTTGTCCGATCGCGTAAGGTACAATCAAATCGATAATTTCAAATAAACTCGAAGCGGCGATACTGGAAATCGCGATCGCGCGGTACGATCGATAGGGTTTGAGCAGGTGCCAGAAGGAAGCCATAATTAAAAGGCTCGCAGAATGTATTATATTTCAGGACAGACTCCCTCATTGTAGTACGCAATATACAAATAATACAATCGCTGGCAAAAAAAATGGGCAATGTTTGGATAACGCGAAGCATCGGAGGACTCACCCTACTGCTAACAGTTTCTCCCGCCATCGCCTCTCCCCCAACGCGATCGCCTATCTTGGGTAAATTCAAGCATTCAAGCTCAAAATTAACCCGTATTTCCTCTGCATCGAACTTGACAAAAGAGTCGTTTTATGTGCAGCTCCCTCTCCCCTCACAACCCACCGTTCCCCCCGAACAACTGCCTCCCGAACCCGAACCGCTACCCGACGATCCCTTGCCGCCCTTAGAAGACCTTTTGCGATCGCCTTCTATCCCTTCCCCCGAAACGCCCCAACCGCAGGACATCCCCGGCACAATTACCGTCGAACGATTTGAAGTAACTGGCAGTACAGTTTTTAGTCAAGAGGAGTTTGAAGAGCTTTTAAAAGATTACACGGAAAGACCCATTACCTTTGCTCAACTATTAGAAATTCAAGATAAAATTACTGAACTCTATCAACAGTTTGGCTACATTACCTCCGGCGCATTCATCCCTGCCGACCAAAGGATTGTTAATGGGGTGGTGAGAGTGGAGGTTATCGAGGGAGAAGTGGAAGAGATTAATATTGCGGGGTTAGAACGTCTCAATCCCGGTTATATTCGCAGTCGCATTGGTGTCGCCATTCAACCTCCCCTCGATCGCGAAAAGTTATTAAATGCGTTGCAACTGTTGCAGTTAGATCCGTTAATCGAAAACTTAAATGTCGAATTAAGCGCGGGTTCGCGTCCGGGACGGAGTATTCTCGACGTACGAGTGCAAGAAGCAAATCCCATCGACTTTGCAGTAGTGTTGGATAACCAGCGATCGCCCAGTGTGGGCAGTTTTCGGCGCAAAGCCCAATTCAGTCACGGCAACTTATTGGGAATCGGCGATCGCTTTGATTTTAGCTTTGTCAACACCGACGGCAGCAATGCCATCGAAAATCTCGCTTATACCGTCCCCGTCAATCCTTACAACGGCACCCTTTCCTTTGCCTACCGCCGCAGTCGCAGCGATATTATTGAAGATCCCTTTAACGCCCTCGACATCGAATCTTTGGGAACGGGATACGAACTTACCGTGCGTCAACCCCTCAAACAATCGCCGACGGAAGATTTAGCGCTAGGATTGTCGTTATCGCGCCAAGAATCGCGAACGTTTATAGGATTTGCCGATATCGGTCCGTTTCCCCTTTCTCCTGGTTCCGACGAACGGGGCGAAACCAAAATTTCGGCGTTGCGATTTTTTCAAGAATACACGCAGCGCAGTAGTGAGGATGTGTTTGCGGTGCGATCGCAATTGAGTTTGGGAACCAATTGGTTCAATGCCACTGAAAATGAAACGCCGCCGGACTCTGACTTTTTCCACTGGCGCGGACAAGGGCAATACTTGCGCCTCCTTGCGCCCGATACCTTACTCCTCCTCAGAAGCGATATTCAACTGGGCGATCGCCCCCTCCTTCCCACCGAACAGTTTAGCGCGGGCGGAGCGCTTAGCGTTCGCGGCTATCGTCAAGATTTATTACTTGCCGATAACGGCTTTTTTGCCTCAGCAGAGGTGCGTTTTCCCATTCTTCGCATCTCGGAGTGGGATTCATTGGTACAAATTGCGCCTTTTTTCGATTTAGCAACTCTGTGGAATTTTTCAGATAATCCAACTGCCCTTGAGGTACCTACGATTTATTCGGCAGGAGTGGGTTTATTGTGGAGAGTGGGGAGGAATTTCAATGCAAGACTCGATTATGGAATTCCTTTAGTCGATGTTTCTTCGAGTCGCAGAACTTGGCAGGAAAATGGGATTTATTTCTCTGTAGAATTTAGGCTGTAAACTTGTATTTTATTATCTTCTTTTTCGTTTAAATAGAGTCTTTTTTCCGAGCTTTGAGATTTCTTTATAGCCCAAAACATCGTGTCGAGTATCGAATGTGACGCGATCGGATTGTAACTTTATAGCCGATCGAGTCTATATTTGCAAAATTTTAGAGTCTCACAATTGCCGCTCGTTGGCAATTAAACCATAACTCCCTTGACTCTTAACAAGAGGCGAGTTTACAAGGCTATCTAAATTGAAGACAGCAATTAAGAGCGCTACCAAAATAAGAATTGAGAATTTTAAACGGAAAAAGCTCCAGGTCACAATTAATTTCAATCTATACGAACTATTTCATCGTACCTCAAAATAGCCGACAAGTCCAACGATCGTGTATAATTAACCCCTTAGCTTCTTAAAAAAATCATGTTTGCGATCCGACGTACAGCATTAGTTTTAGCGATCGCGGCGGCCATAGCGATCGCGCCGCAGCGCAGCTATAGCGCCGAGTTTGAGGAATTACTCTCCAACAGCGAAATCCCCCTAACCCTTCAGCTTCAAGACTTAGACTCATCTTGGCGACTCATTTCAATTAGCGGTCAATTTGAAATGGGCGATCTCATGCAAACTTACGGCAGTTTATTTGGCGGTCAAGATCCATCGCGGGGAGTTTACTACACGAAGGGAGAAACCGTCGAGGTCGCCACTGAAACGTACACCATTGCCTATCGCATCCCGCCTAGCGGAGAACCGGTTAATTTCGCGTCGGCGTTGGGGAATGTGTTTGGCTTGGGAAACTGCATCGATGGCGGTTCCCAAGCCCTCTCGCCGGACACAACGCTGGCTCTTTCCCTGCTGAATTTGCGCACAATTGGCAGTATTAATAATATTCAGCCGTTCGATTTACAGCAAATTTTGGCAGAATCGAGGGAACGGGAACAAACGGCGCAAGAAGCTTGTGTAGAACTACAAGGCGAGCAAACCAATGCCTATGTGGGCTCGGATCTATCGATGTTGATGGATGCACTGCGAAGTTACACAGACGAACATGAGGGCACGATCCCTACCTTAAACAGTCCAGAGGCAATCCAAGACACATTGGGACAATGGGTGGGTTCTCCCGAAGGATTTGTCCATCCCGTGACTTCAGAACCCTATCAATTTAATACCGCCTTATCCGGTAAAACGCTGGATGAGATTGAAAATCCCGGCGAAACCATCGCCTTTTACGAAGCAACGCCCGCCGCCGACGGGACGCGCGGTGTGGTGTATTTGGATAATTCGTTCAGCCGCGTGGAGGCAGCCGCTTGGGAGAGGATGAAGCCCGCTTTGGGATTGCTTTAGGAGAGGGGATTAAGACTTGAGGACAAGAAACGAGAGCAAAATTCAAGAAAATGTTGTAAAATAGTATTCTAGAATACTTTAAATGGGCGACTAGCTCAATGGTAGAGCATCGGACTCTTAATCCGCTGGTTCAGGGTTCGAGTCCCTGGTCGCCCATTTTTTTATGCAGACTTCGGCTAATACCATTTTTCTTGATTCTTGAGGGACATTTTCAAGCGTACCCCCAATTTCAAGATGGCGATCGCATTCTATCCCCCACTTTCCCAGATTTAGAACAGGCTGCACGACAACTGTTCGACTCGAGTCGCGATCGCTCCACCTTAGCTGCTCGAGCGATTGCTACAATTTATACTAAGTGTAGACGCTCATACTCCCCTTGAAATGCTATGCTTCAAACCCAGCCTAGAAAATTCACTTTCTCCGAGTATCTCAAGTATGAAGATAATACCGATAATCGCTACCAACTGATTGAGGGGGAGTTAGTACCGTTGCCACCAGAATCGCCAGAAAATGATTTTATCGCCCAGGAACTCTTTTGGCTCCTCGCCATTGCTCGCATCGCACCACGTCAGTTGATTAAACCTCACACCTGCGAAGTTCAAGTCCCCGTTATAAGAGCCAAGGACCCAGCAAACCGTTACCCGGATTTGGTCGTGCTTGCAGAAGAGCATCTGACCTTGATGGGGAAGCGTTTAACCATTCTGCTCGATATGTCTCCACCGCAGCTTGTGGTTGAAGTCGTCAGTCCCGGCAAAGTAAACCGGGAAAACGACTATACTTACAAGCGCGCTCAATACGCTGCACGAGGAATTCCAGAATATTGGATTATCGATCCTCAACAGCAGTTGGTTGCGGTATTGCAACTGCAAGAAGATCGCTACATCGAGTCCCAATTTCGAGGTAGCGATCGCATTCTTTCTCCCACTTTCCCCGATTTGGAACTGAGCGCGCAGCAACTGTTCGACTTGAGTCGCTAAATAATAGTAAAGCAATCTGTACTTTTTACAGATTGCTTCTTTCAACCTTAATTGCGCGATCGCAGAAAATCAGTTTGCTCGCTTGCGCTCTTAGAGACTTAGTTTAGAGCTTACCAAAAGCGATAAAACTAAAGCCTACACTTTGGGGTCTATCGGGTGTAGAGGTTACAAGTACGGCGTAATGCGGACTCAGGTCTACGATGGCAATCGACATATTAAACGTCTGCCACTCGTGACCATAAACTGTAGCGGTTACGCCTGGCATATCTTGAAAGGGTCGTTCAAACTCTAAAACATAGAGACCCTCTCGCAGGTACCTGCAGGTAAACCCTTCTTTCCCCAATATAGGCTCTCCGTCTTGCCCGACAGTACCATAGAGATACTGATATTCTCCACTTGGACTTGGCATGGTAGCCATAATTTCACTCCTCTCGGATAATATCGACATTGAGAATTTGCTAAATGGGAATGAGGAAAGAAATTTCCGATCGCCTAGCAAAGGCAAATCGAGTGGATATTTGGTTTCCGCATTCCGCAGTCTCTATTCCCATACAGCAAAATCACTCTATCACGAGGTGTCTTTAGAAGGCAAGGCGTACGTGAATACTAAAATATACCTAGGAAGAAGACGAACCCGACCGCAATTCTACGAGCCGATCGCCTCTGCCGATTTAGCATCGGAAGACAGGCGCGCAATGGCACTCTTGACAAAACTCTGTAAAAATGCTGTACGCTGATTTTGTTGAAAGACATTCTGCAACATTTTGCCGAAGCGATCGCCATTAAACCCCCGACTCAACTCCGAACTCCCATCCTGTTGCTGGAAATATTCAATCAAACTCAACCCCGCCAACCGCGTTAAATACGCCGCACTCACCCCTTGCAGCGCGCCGCCAGCGACATAGGTCGCCGCATGACCTTTAAGAATTGTGCCAATAGCTTGGGTAGACAATTCGACAATTCCCAACTTCACCATCAATTGACCGATGGTTCCCGAAGCGGTTTGTGCTTGGGAGAGGGAGAACTTTTGTTGATAAATTTCGCCCAAATCTACCACCAATTGGGCGCTAATTGCCGCCGTCGCCAATAAATCCAAAGCGGGGACGGGATTGGCAAAGGTTGCCGCCGCCGCCACCCACTGATAGCGTTCGATGAGAGGCAGTGCGCGATCGCGTCGGACCTGATTCAAACTCTCTTGAACTTGCGCCTTCAACTTCATCGCTTCGCGCCACGTCGTAGCCAGAACCAGTTGTTGACGATCGCGCGAAAAAACTGCAACAAGGCGATCGCGCAGTTCTTGAATTTCCGGTTCCCGCATTTCCATCCGTTCTTCCACTCCCCCATCTTCTTGATGTTGGCGCACCTTGAGAGGGGACGGAACGGCTGCTGTGGCAATGGTTTCTTCCGTTGCAACGATCCCGGACACCGAAGCGCGCAACTGTTCGAGAATCGTCGTTCGTTCTTCGGGGAGATAGCGATCCTGTTGATTGAAAACTAATAAAATGCGCTGATTGGACGCTTTCAATTCCTGTAAAACTTGTAATTCCGATTCCGTTAAATCGCCTGCAACGACGAAAATCGTCAAATCCGAAGCAAAAACAACCTCTTTTGCCGCCTTTGCTGCCTCATTTCCCAGTAAAAGGGCTTCTGCCTCAGTCCAAGCCACTTCTACTCCCGGAACATCCATCTCGCTTCCGGCTAAAAGCGCGGTTAAACTGGTTTTCCCCGAATGCCTTGTTCCGGCAACTGCAACTTGTAACTTTTGACGAGTGAGGCGTTCTGGCAAGGCAGCAAGGGCATCCTTAAAGGGAGAAAGGTCGCGATCGGGCGCTTCGTCGCGTAAAATATCCAAGCGAGAATTAACCTGCGCGATCGCATCGTCCAACCGTTTCCGCGTCACCGGTGCAAAATTTCGCACCGACGCACCCTCAAACGCCGGTTTGCGCTTAAACAACCATAATCCCCCGCCAACTGCCATCGCCGCCAAAACGCCAAATTCCCCCACTTCCATGAGGGAATCTTGAACGTTCCACCACAACCATAATCCAAAAGAAACCCCAACGCCGCCTACTAAAATCGGTTTGCGCAATCGAACAGCCATCACCTCGCTTTCCCCCAATACGTCTTGCAGTTACTCATATCTTATTTCTCTATGCTACCGCTCCGGCGAACCATCCCGCGCGATCGGAAAACCGCCATCGTGAATTAAGCACTCTTAATCAGCATAAGCTGTTCGGCGTTTAAATTGGTACGATCGAAAAAGCCTCTTAAATTCTTCTATTCTTCCATTCTGAATCCTTCCGCCTGTGATTTTACAAATCAAATGAAAACGCTATATATATAACTTCGGAAACTGAAAAAAAACGTCATGCCACAAATCGCGATCGCGGGAGCCGGTCCCACAGGTACAACCCTTGCTTTACTCTTAGCCCAACGTGGCATTTCCGTCACCTTAATTGAAGCCGCTAACGACTTTCGACGAGTGTTTCGGGGCGAAGGATTAATGCCCAGCGGCTTAGATGCCCTCGAGCAAATGGGTTTGTTTTCTCTGCTCAATAAAGTCCCCCATCGCCAACTTGACGCTTGGGAAATTACCCTCGGACGCAAACCTCTCTTTCGCGTCGCCGAACCGATGGAAGCTAATGCTTATCCTTGCACTTTGGTATCGCAACCGCCTCTTCTCGAAACCCTCATTGCCCAAGCTCGAACCTACCCAGAGTTTAACTTCATTCAAGGCGTTCCGGTTAAGGCGTTATTGCAAGACGAAGAGCGCGTTACCGGAGTACAATTGGGAGACGGACGAGAAATTACAGCCGAGCTCGTTATTGGGGCAGATGGAAGAAATTCTGTTGTACGACAGCGCGCGGGTTTAAAATTAGACCAGCAACCCAAAAATTGGGACGTTCTCTGGTTTAAACTGGCTGATAGTGCGCGCTTTGTGGAAGACAATGTGTTTCATGCTGTTGCCAACGGCGATCGCAGTTTTGCCATCTTTCACGGCGCGGAGGAAGGGAAACTCCATCTCGCTTGGCTTCTATCAACGGACGAGCGCGCAGAACGACAACCGGAAGAATGGATTGAATGTTTTGCTTCTATTTCACCCCCTTGGTTAGCCAAGCATTTTTACACCCACGCCTCCACCCTCGAACGACCGATTAAACTATCTGTTGTGGTGGGATGTTGCCCTCGCTGGCATTGCCCGGGAGTCTTGCTGCTAGGCGATGCCGCTCACCCAATGGCACCCATCCGCGCCCAGGGGATCAATGTTGCTTTGCGCGATGTTATTGTGGTGGCGAATTACCTGGTTCCCCTCTTCCACAGAGGCGCGCCGCATGGGGAGATCGATGCAGTCCTATCGCGCATTCAAGCAGAACGAGAGCCGGAAATTTTTCGCGCCCAAAAACTACAAGCCGAAGAAGGTAAACAAAGTGAAAAACTGCCTAAACATCCAGCGTTGCGATCGCTCGCCATTCAAGTTGCTCGACTTTTTCGCCAGCAAGTGCGCTCCTCTTGGGTTAAGCGACAGCGAGAAATGCGCAACGGCGTGACAAAAGTTAAGCTCGAGGTTTGAATTCAAGAATCGCGATCGCCTTTCCACGTAATTTACGCTTTGTTATCAATTAATAATTATTAATGATTAATTATTAATGTATATTTTCTGTGATTGCAATCCTCTTCTTTTAAGGACACGCGCCAGAGAGGTTCCACGGGGCTTACAAGGTGCGGACACGATCTTCCGCATACAGCCCCTCCTACGACTGCCGTGAGTTGTCCGTAAGGAAAGGCAATTATTCATTATTCATTATTCATTATTCATTATTCATTGTTAGACCGTTTTTTGAGGGCGACAAGTCCCCCTCCAACAGCCATTAGAGCAATTGCGGCGGAGGGTTCTGGAAGTTCTGGGTTATCGAGCGTGACGAGAGTGAAGTCAAAGGTTCCGTTGTGGGAGAACCCATCTTTAGCATTTACGACCCCAGAGGTAAAGGGTTCGTCGAAACTATACCCATAGCTGGTATCGCCTTTATACGTGATGGCAAAGACCTCGCTTGCGTGGATACCGGCGAACAATTGTTGGAGGGCAGGGTTGTCGAAGACTTGACCGGCATTTTGATGACCGGCGAGGCCAAAGTTAACAGCACTACCTATTTTATGAACGTAGGCGATATTGGGATCGCTGAGACGTTGGAAGCCTTTATGGTTGAGAAAGAAGTTAAAAGCCGCAGCTACATTCCCGCCAAATTCTGTTTCGACCAGATACCCGAGTTTCCCACCGTTAGAAGCCAGCGCCGCACTAAACCATCGATTCGCTAAGTTATTCGCTCCGTAGTTTGTGTTTAAGCCAGTGCCGAACCAATCTACTGCGGTCAAACTGCTGAAGGTAACGTCAAAACCGTTCCCAAAGTCAGCCGTTAGCGTTCCTTTT
>JAXHVQ010000037.1:0-45418 GCA_034189065.1 Cyanobacteriota bacterium | reverse complement strand
ACTTTAACAAGTAAGCTCTTGTGGAGTCAAGGATTTCCAGAAATGTTAAACTTTTTAGTGGTCTCAATCTTTCGACGGGAGAGCCGGGAGGAATTCTCATTCATTTTGGGCAAGGACATGACAGTAAATACGGAGATAAAACGATAGAGTCAACACCCGAAAATGAAATCTCAGTAATGGATAGAGGGTGAGTGTAGTCTAGAACGAATTCGAGAACTACAATCCGAAAAAGATAAATACTTTGTACTGAGATTAAAGAACAATATTAAACTGAAAATGCTGAAAAATGGCAAATGTTTAGTAGGTATGGGTCAAGAGCAAGTTGAAGCCAGAGTTGTCTGGTTTTGCGATCGGGAAGAACAAACCGAATTTCGCCTAGTAAGTAGGCGGGCGCAATTATTCGTAAAATAGCGATTCAATTCAAAATCGTGAAACCCCCTTTGTAGCTGGCTTTCAGCTTAAGTTTTGGATTCTGGGTTGTAATGTTTATTTATGCCCACCTACTTAACGAATTTACCCGACGAGGGAAAGAAAGGAATTAGCAATTCAGAAATTGGCGACTTTTATCGTTTGCGCTGGCAAATTGAACTCTTCTGGAAATTTCTTAAAATGCACCTCAAGCTCGCTCGACTCATCACCAGAAATGTGAATGGAATTGAAATTCAAATTTACGCTTGCTTGATTGCTTATGTCGGGCTTGCAATTGGTAAATATCCCAAAAGAATTCGGAAAAACACTGTTAGATAAACTTCGCTATTTACAAGCTTTTATGTGTGAAAAAATCAGTTATGTACATTGGTTTAAAGAGCTGATTTCACAATGTTGAAATCAAGCATTTATAGGATTCTTGTCTCTATTTTTAATGAGTTCAAAAGTACCGTTCAACATTTCTGGGATTTTAGGAAAAGTTTACAGTTAAGAAATACTGATAAATTTAGGACAAAATGCTCGCTCTGGTTAGAGATAAAATAACATGAAATATAAAAAGCAAAAGAGTCTGTCTGGCAGCAGAACTCAACTGCTCATTTCACAGATTAAGGAATCGCTTTTTCGCGGTTTTAAGCTGTTTTCAGGGATAAGTTCAATCAAAAAAATCGGATTCATCTCACTCCAATGGCACATTTTATTCTAAAATAGATAAGGGTGCTAATTTGAGATAAATCCTTAAACCCTAACCTCTCACTTAGCAAACAGAGTATCCAAATTATGACCAAACACAAAGTCAGTTCCCAACAATTTTTCTGTCTCCTCTCGAGCGGAGTCTTTGTCATCGGTAGCAGCCTGTCGCAACCGGTTCGAGCGTATCCGACGAGTAACGAACTCGGCGACACGGCTGAAACTCCTTCTCTATTAGCCCTCCAATTTCAACTTCCCGGAGACCCACCCCCTCCCCACAGTGTCGGCGGGGGGACTCGCGGCGAGATTAAATTTGCGGCTCCCGGCGAACGGGCTCCGAGAAATAGCGGCGGTGGAGCCAGTCGCGGCGAGGTCAGATTTGCAGCTCCCGGCGAACGGGCTCCGAGAAATAGCGGTGGGGGAGCCAGTCGCGGCGAAATCGGTTTTAGACCTCCCGGCGACCCGACTCCAGTCAATACAGCTTCGGGAGGTGTCCGCACCGACGCTCAACCCCAATTAACTGCTTTGTTGCCCGATACTCAGCACGGACGAACGGTTTCAGCTCGCCCCACTTTTTTGATTCGCGTCCCGCCTACCGCCTCTCGGGAAATCTTTTTCAGCTTGCAAGATCAAGAGCGAAATCACGTTTATCAAACGACTTTGAAAATTTCAGGCAATGGGGGAATTGTCAAGTTTGTGCTTCCTGAAGAGGCACCCGAACTAGAAGCGAGCAAAAATTACGTTTGGTTCTTCGCTCCCATCGCCCCAGGAGGCACTCTCGAGCCGGATAATTACGGAATCACGGGTTGGGTGAAGCGCGTTGAGACTCCAGCTTCCGCCCGCAATGCCAAAACGCCCTTACAGTTGGCGACGGAGTATGCGAGCGCTGGCATTTGGTACGATACCATCGCGGTTTTAGCCGCAGCGTTGGAAGCACAGCCCAATAATCCCATGCTTGCAAGCGAGTGGCACGATTTGTTGGCGCAAGTGGGACTTAAGGAAATGGCAACCGAACCTATTGAAACGAGTTTTGCTGTTGAAAGCGTTTATTAGACCTCTCTACTAATTTTGGAATTATGTAGAAATGTGAAATAAAAGCTGAAAACACGGTTTTGCGAAACGCCTCTACAGTTCTTCTACTTTCTGCCTTAAGGAGCAACACTTCAACCCTAATTCACATTACGCAAATTAGGCTCAGTCTTGGTAGAGTTACGGCTTAATTGGGAAATGTCTATTGAAGGAGTATTGTCCGATATTGGGAGTAGGCAATGCGTTAGTTGAAAGTCGTATTAATTATTAATTGATAAAATATAGGAGCAATCCTCCCAACAATCGCGCAATATTGGCGTTTTTGGGAGGAACTCCTAGACGGGTCAGCGGAAACAGCTTAATGACAGATTTGAGTTAGAATGTTTGGTAGCTTTCGACGAACCTATGGAGGCGATCGCGCATCCAGTGGTTGAGTGAGAAACGCATAGGGGAAGATAAGTAAGTAGGTGGGCGTAATTAAAAGAACAATATCTCCAGCTAAAACCCTTACCTGGCAAGGAATACGGTTTTCGAGGTTATGCGTTTATTTTTGCCCACCTACTTAGGTGGGCGCAATTATTCGTAAAATAGCGATTAAGATAGAAAATCATGAAACCCTCTTTGTAGCTTGCTTTCAGCGTTGTTTTCAGATTCTAGGTTTTAAGGTTTATTTATGCCCACCTACTTACTTTTCCAAGCTATGCTTTACGCCCAATCCCCAAGAACGATTTGGTTTCCCATCAGTTCGTAAGCCTCAGAAATTTAGTAACTTTCCTCGCTGCCAACTGCAACCAAGGTAAGGTCGCGATTGGCAAGTTCGAGTCGATGAGAGATGGCTTGACGCAGCACGAGACTGACTTGAGAGTCTGCTAGCACTTCTTGGGCAAGTTGACGATAAAAGGCACTGGTGGTCGTGTCTACTTGGTCGAGCAGTCGTAGGTTGTGGTAAACCGTTTTTGGAGAAATTTCCATCGCTTTTCCTTCCTTATAACGCTCTCATACGGGACGTGGGTTGTGAAAAGTTACGCGATCGCGCTGGAAAATAACTAGCAATCCTTCGACTTTTCAGAAAACCGAAGAAATGCTTAAGTATTTGCAACAATCTCTTCTCAATTCCCATTTAAACTTTACCCCGGATTCAGTGTTAATGCTTGAATTGATACGGGAAGTGCAACTAACGTAACATTTCTTAGTAAACGGCAAACTTGTTTAACATTAGGCGATAGACTCGCTCTTACGGCGACTCAAACCTCAGCGCTTGACCGCGAACGTCAGAATTAACGCGACCGCGATCGCAAACCACTTGACCCCCGACAATGGTATATTGGGGCCATCCCGTCAAACTCCATCCCTCAAAGGAACTCCAGCCGCATTTTGTTTGCAACTCCTCCCGTAAAACCGGACGATAATTTTCCAAATCCACTAATACTAAATCTGCATCATAACCGGTTGCAATTTGCCCTTTCTTCGGAATTTTATAAGCTTTCGCTACTGCCGCCGACATCCAATTCGCCACTTGCGCGACGCTACACCGACCTTGCATCGCTTGAGTTAACATTAATGGCAGCGACGTTTCAACCCCCGGCATTCCCGAAGGCGAGTTGGGATAGCCTTTCCCCTTTTCCTCCAACGTATGCGGCGCGTGGTCGGTCGCGATAAAATCAATCACTCCATCCAACAAAGCTTGCCACAAAACCTCGTTATCGCGTTCCGTTCGCAACGGCGGGTTCATCTGCGCTAACGTTCCAAGTGTTTCATAGGCGCTGGTATTTAATAATAAATGCTGCGGCGTAACTTCGGCTGTCACCCAACTCGGTTTATCCCGGCGTAATAACTCCGCTTCGTCAGCAGTCGAGAGATGGAGAATATGCAATCGGCGCTGATATTTCTTAGAGAGTTTTAGTGCCAACTGAGTTGCATTGAGTGCCGCTTGATTGTCCTGAATTTGCGAGTGAATTGCCGGGTCGGTAACGCCTGCAAATTGTTCGCGTCGTTGGTTAATTCGCGCCTGATCTTCAGCATGAACGGCAATTAAGCGCCTTCCTTTGGCAAAAATAGGGTCTAACTTTTCTTCGGTTCCCACCCATAACGGACCGCGCATCGAACCCATAAAAATTTTGATGCCGCAGGTAGGATTGGCTTCGGTTAAATCGGGCAAATTTTCAGTTGTTGCGCCGATGAAAAAGCTGTAGTTGACCAAACATTTTTGGGAGGCTAATTGTAGTTTATCATCAAGGGCGGCTTGGGTGATAGTGAGGGGGCGCGTATTGGGCATTTCTAGGAATGAGGTTACTCCTCCCTTGGCGCAAGCACAAGTTGCAGTAAAAAGGTCTTCTTTATGTTCCAATCCCGGTTCGCGGAAATGGACTTGGGGGTCGATGACTCCGGGGAGGAGAGTTAGTCCTTGCGCGTCGATTTCCGGCGCTGTTGCTTCAATTTCGGGCGCAATTTGGCTAATTTGACCGTTTTCAATGAGGAGGTCGCCGGTGAGGAAGTTTCCTTCGGGGAGAAGAATGTTTGCGCGGCGAATGAGGAGGGGAGTTGTAGATGTCATGGGGGAGTTAGAATGGGGACGCGCGAAGGGCGACCTAGTAGAACTTAATATTTATCGAGTTAAGAATATTTGAGCATCAAGGGGTTCTTTTGTCCATCCAGTCGAATGCGGAACTACCCCAAATTCAAAATTGCTAAAATTTTGCGGCACGTTTCGTTAGGGGTCTGGTTTTGGGTATAAACCGTAAATTTTGCGAGTTGAGAGTTGGAAGGATGGCGAACTTTTTGAAATAAGGTAGAATCTTCGTAGACGGAATGACCTGCGCCAAAGTCGATGACACAAGCTTTGTTCTTATTTTCCGATAGTAATCTTTCGACGGCGTAAGCTTCAAAAGGCTTCCAATATTGATAAACTCCCCAGAACCCCTCAGTTGCTCGTTTAAACTCAGCTAATTCCTCGTCGTAGCCAATTTCGTTATAGTAATTCCATCGTTTCTCGTCCATCGAACATTGTTCGACATTGAGTCGAGCAGCTAAATGCTTTCCAATTGTAGATTTACCCGCACCCATCGAACCGATGAGAACGATATTAGGCGAAGTTACCATATCGAGGGTTCAAAGTTACAGAGGGGGAGCTTGGAGCTATATTAGAATAAGCTGTAATTTTACACCCAATTTCGACCATGAGTCAAATCCGCGATCGCCTCCAGTTTTTCAGCCAACAAATGGTTGGGTTACTTTTGAAGGAGTCGCCGATTGTTAAAATTCTTGAAATTAAGGTCAGCATTAAAGTCCGAAAACTACTACGGAGTTTCACGTCTCGGAGCGAAAACACTATACCAACGATCGTTCCTTAATCAATTCTTAGTTGAAAGCGGCGCAACCAGAGGGCGTTGGCAACAACAGAAACAGAACTCATCGCCATTGCCGCATCAGCGATCGCGGGACTGCGCAACCCGTCAAAAAAAGACAAGTTTTTCAATTTTTGCTTGCTTTGCCCCCACCTTTGGGGTATTATTATTTTATAATAGAAATATTGGCATTTACATTAAAATAGGCATATTTCTATTATTTAAAATATAGTATCATTAATAAAAACCAAAAGCAAGCGCCAAATTTAAATTCAACCCTTTAAGAGAAATGCGAGAAACTTGTTTCAAGAATACCAACGAGCGAGTGCAATGACAATTCAACAAACAGAGATTGCGATCGCAACGCCTGACGGACAAATGCCCGCATTTTTGTGCGCGCCAGTCGATGGCGATCGCGGCAAACCGGCAATCCTCCTGTTAATGGAAGCGTTTGGGTTGACGCAGCACATCCGAGACGTTGCCTTTCGCCTCGCTGGGGAAGGCTACATCGTCCTGGCACCCGACTTGTACTATCGCGACTTACCCAACAACAAATTTGGCTACGATGAAGTCGAACAGGCGAGGGCAATGATGTATCGCCTTGACTTTGGGCGAGGGATGGAAGCTGACTTGCGCGCTGCGATCGCGTCCCTCAAGTCTCAACCTGGAGTAGAAAGCGATCGCGTCGGCGTAACGGGATTTTGTTTGGGAGGCGGTCTTACTTTTTTCGCCGCTTGCGCGCTATCGGACGAAATTGCGGCAGCGGCGGCATTTTACGGGATAGTTTTAGACGAGTGGATCGAGGCAGTCAAAGAGATTGCAGTCCCGATATACTTATTTTTCGGGGGCAACGATCCCTTCATTGGGCGCGATCGCATTCAACAGATCGAAGGGCGATTTCAAGAACTTAACAAACCCTACCAATTAAAAATTTATCCCGATGCCGACCACGGCTTTTTCTGTCACGAACGGTCTTCGTATAACCGCACGGCTGCCGAGGATGCTTGGCGCGAGTTAATGCAATTCTTTGGTCAATATTTGAAAACATTGTAGCCAGTAGGGTGGGAATTGCTCTTTCAACATTCCAGCCCCAAGCCTAACTTGACATCAGCAATGCCTACCTCAACTTAGCGCCACACAAGGAGAGTTTAAGAAAAAGCCAGTAGGGTGGGAATTGCTCTTTCAACATTCCAGCCCCAAGCCTAACTTGACATCAGCAATGCCCACCTCAATCTAGCAGCAGACAAGACAAATTGACTTTGCATTAACAATACTCAGCGCTAAGTTGAGGTGGGCAAGGAAACTTTAAGGAAGAAGAATAATGTTAGGTTAAATTAATCTTGCCCACCCTACACAAATTCAGAAGATTGTCTCAAACCTAATCAATTCTCGGTTGAAAGCGACGCAACCGGAGGGCATTCATCACCACAGAAACCGAACTTATCGCCATTGCCGAAAGCGCGATCGCGGAATTGCATAACCCATCAAAAAAAGAAAAGTTTTTTCAATTTTTCCTTGCTTTTCCCCAACCTTTAGGATACTATTATTTTATAATGGAAATATTGGCATTTTACTCTAAACAGACATATTTCCATTATTTAAAAATATAATATCATTGACAAAAGCAAAAAGCAAGCGCCAAATTTAAATTCAACCTTTCAAGAGAAATGGGAGAAACTGATTTCAAGAATACCAACGAGTAGGTGTCATGGCGATCGAGCAAACAGAGATCGCGATTGCGTTTCCATGAATTTACTAAAATGAGGAAGTTGCACCCCGCTCGTTTCAAACAGGCTCGCTGTATGTCCAAAATATCTGCCTTGAAAAATCTATCGACTCTTTTGCTTAGATCGGGGTGGGGAAAGATTCTTGCTTTTGAGGCGCTCAGCGGATCGATCGTTTTTAGTTTCGCTTTTTTAAGAACGAGATTCCTGGCAAACAGCGATCTTAAGCACAATTCTTCTTTTGACTTTAACTCGTACTATGACCTCCCTGCGAGCTTGTTTTTAGCAATAATCTCAATTGTATTATTTTATACGAGCACTTTCTTTAAACATAATAACGGAATTCGCGATTCAGTAGGCGGATTGAGTGCAGCAACGGGAGCGCTCGGATTCTCAATTATCTTACTTAGCAGCTTGCTAGACCCAACAGTGAGTTTTTTTCAAATACAAACACAAAACGCAGCTATCTCTAGCTTTTTTAAAACAGTCGAGTATTTATTTTTTAGCAGTTTGTATTTACTTTCTGTATTTACCGTCTATATGTTATTATATTGGGCTGAAAGCAAATAACATAAATTGATAGCGAGTTTTTCTGCAAGTCGAGTAAGTTCAGCGCTAAGATATTGGGGAGAAACTTGTTAAAGTCGCGCGCGGTGCCGCCTCAGAGATGCAGCCAACACCCATCTAATCAATTCTCGGTTGAAAGCGACGCAACCGGAGGGCATTCATCACCACAGAAACCGAACTCATCGCCATTGCCGCACCAGCGATCGCGGGATTGAGCAACCAACCGAAAACAGGATATAAAATTCCAGCGGCAATGGGAATGCCTGCAACATTATAAATAAAAGCAAAAAAGAGATTGCTGCGAATATTGCCCATTGTCGCGCGACTGAGTTGGATAGCGGCGACCAAACCGCGCAAATCTCCCCGAATGAGGGTAAGATCGGAAGCAGCGATCGCGACATCGGTTCCCGTTCCCAAGGCAATTCCCACATCAGCTTGGGCTAAAGCAGGCGCATCGTTGATTCCATCGCCCACCATCGCCACAATTCGCCTATTATTCTTCGCGCCTCCTTCCCATTGCAACTGTCGGACAATTTCTGCTTTTTGTTCGGGGCGAAGTCTGGCAAAAACGCGAGAAATTCCAGCTTCGCGCGCGATCGCGTCCGCCGTTTTAGGATTGTCCCCCGTCAGCATTGCCACCTCTAACCCCATCTTTTCCAACGTCCGAACCACTTGTGCCGAAGAGGGTTTCAGCGCGTCGGCTAAGGCTAAAATGCCCTCAACTTGTCCGTCAATTGCTATCCAGATAACCGTTTTTCCCTCCCCTTCCCATTGCGATCGCGCCCTTTCCAGAGATAGTCCCCCCTTGGCGATAACATCGGTAACAATGCCCAACTCTGCAAACCAAGCTTGGGTTCCCACAATGTACGGGCGCGGAGATTCTGGGCGGGGGAACCCCGCCCCTACGTCGTCCAATACAACGCCGCGAACGCCTTTCCCCACAACCGCTTCAAACCCTTCCACCGTCGGCAATGGCAGCGTTACGCCTTGCGATCGCGCATAGCGCACCACAGCCGCCGCGAGGGGATGTTCCGACCGATTTTCCACGGCTGCGATCGCGCGCAATAGGTTAATCTCGTTTCCATCGCCAATCCCTGCAACCGTTGCATAGTTCGTCACCGTCGGTTTGCCTTCGGTTAGCGTCCCCGTCTTATCCAAAATAATCGTTTGAATGCGATGGGTTAATTCCAAACTGCGCGCCTCTTTAATTAAAATCCCATATTCCGCCCCCTTTCCCGTTCCCACCATTATCGAGGCAGGCGTTGCCAAACCCAAGGCGCAGGGACACGCCACCACTAATACGCCAACCATCGAAATTGTCGCTATCGTCCAATTTCCCGTCGTCGCCACCCAGATAATAAATGTTGCGATCGCGATTGTAATAACAACGGGGACGAACCATCCCGTTACGCGATCGGCAAATGACTGAATTTCTGCCTTGGATCCTTGCGCTTGGCGAACGAATTGAATGATTTGGGCGAGGACGGTATCTTGTCCAATGCGCGTTGCCTCGAAGGTTAAACTGCCCGTTTGGTTGAGAGTTGCGCCAATAACTTCGTCTCCCGCTTGTTTTTCGACGGGCAAACTTTCTCCCGTCACCATTGCTTCATCTACCGTCGAATGTCCTTCTACTACTATCCCATCTACGGGCATTTTTTCTCCCGGACGCACCATAACTCGATCGCCCACTTCTACTGCTTCAATGGGAATATCTACTTCCCGTCCTCGCCGCACGACGCGCGCCGTTTTTGCTTGCAGTCCCAATAGTTGGCGAATGGACTCTGAAGTTTGTTTGCGCGCGCGTCCTTCCAGCATTCGTCCCAACAAAACGAGGGTAATGACGACTGCTGCCGCTTCGTAATAGACATCGGGGGAAAGGCCGCGATCGCGGAAAAATTCGGGAAATAGCGTCGGAAAGATTGAATAAAAATAAGCCGAACCGGTTCCCAACGCCACCAGCGTATTCATATCTGCACTGCGATGTTGCAACCCTTTGAACGTGCTGGTAAAGAAGGACTGTCCGACCCAAAAGAGAACCGGAGTGGTTATAATCCACTGTAAAACGGGATGGTGTAACTGCGGTGGAATCCAACTTAATTGTAACCCCGTCATCATCGGCAACCCCCCGATGACTAAAAAGGTACTCGCGATCGCGCCAAAGATTAATTTTCGTTGCAACTCCCGCTCTTTAGCTTGACGAATCGCCTTCTCTTCCTCCTCCGGTTCGGCGAGGGGGTTGGCGATCGCCCGGGCTTCGTATCCCGAAGAGCGAACGGCGCGCTGAAGTTGCGCGACATCGGTGTAGCGATGGTCGCAGCGAACCATTGCCAAATCCGCGCTAAAATTAACGTGACATTCGGCGACTCCCGATACGTTGAGCAGGACAGTTTCAATCTTTCTCGCGCAGGCGGCGCATCCCATCCCAGAAAGGTGGAAGTAGTGTTGTTTCATCGCAGTTTTTAACTCGTTCGACTTTACCTTAAAGTCTCCCCTCCACTGGAGAGTCAAGCCCTGTAACGAAAATGCAACGATCCGTATCCTGCACCCGTTTTCCGACAAAATTCTTGTTAAATTGGACTTAAACCCGCAGCAAAAAGCTGAAATTTCTATGTTAGATTCAAGAGATTATACGCTGATTATTGACAAAAAGGAGATGCGCGCTCCCTTATCCGTTAGGCGCGCACCGCCCTATCCGTTATCTGACAAAAGCGGCAGTATGTCCATCAAAGACCAACCCGGTGGGAAAAGTCGGTGGCAAGCGATGCAAGAATCGACTTTAGCGATCGCGAGTAAATGTGAAGAGTTCGATCCCGATGGCATTACAATTTATACCTTTTCGGGCAGGTTTAAGCGCTACGATAACGTGACTGCAAATAAAGTCATGCAGATTTTCCGCGAAAACGAACCCTCCGGACGCACGGACTTAGCAGGCGTTCTCCAAGATGCACTTTCAGACTATCTGCGACGCAAAGCAGCGGGACAAACCCAACCCAACGGAGAAACCCTTTTAGTCGTCACAGACGGAGAACCCGACGATCGCAAAGCAGTGATGCGCGTTATCGTTGAAACCTCCCGCCAAATCGATCGCGACGAAGAATTAGGCATTTCCTTCATTCAAGTGGGAGATGATGTCGATGCGACTAAGTTTCTCAAAATTCTCGACGACGATTTGCAAAGTGCAGGCGCAAAGTTTGATATCGTCGATACTGTGACAATGGACGAGATGGAAGATATGACACTAACTGAAGTTTTACTTAATGCTCTTATCGACTAAACGGAACCGGTCGAAAAATAGGAAATTGCGATCGAGTGGGGAATTCAGAAGGGAAGAAAAATTTAGAGTTTAAGAGGCATTAGCCAATTATAAGGAGTGAAAATTGACTGATGCGACTCGCAATGACAAATGACCAAGGACCAAGGACCAAGGACGAATCATGGCTTCAATGGATAAGTTACTAGCTCAATTACAAAACGAGTTCGCCCAAAAATCAAGGGAAAAGAACTCTGATTTTAACGCTTCGTCTAAACTATCAAAAGATGGAGGACTCGACGATTTGCTCGCTGGAATCAAAACTGAATTCGAGCAAAATAACGTTGCCCCAAAAACCTCTCCTTCCCCAGCCATGTCTCAAGATTCTTCCTCCCTCGACGATTTAATTTCTCAAGTTCAAGGGGAACTCAAACCCCAAAAACCATCGCAACCGCCTGCGGATTCGGGAATTGACAAACTTTTAGCTGAGGTTAAATCGGAAATCAATCCTCGTCCCGCGTCCGATAAAAAAACAGAGTCTAACACAGACGATTTACTCGCACAGGTTAAATCGAATTACAATGGGAAAAATAAAACGGCGAATCAAGACAAAACATCGCCTACGGACAATCTTTTAGCAGAAGTTAAAGCCGAGTTTGATAATAAGAAAACCGTTGCTCGTTCTCCAAAGAGTTCTTTTCCAGGAAAATCCACAGCTTCTTCACCTCATCCGACTTCAGAACGAACCGATAACCTATTAGCCGAACTTAAATCGGAGTTTAAAAAACAAAATATTGAAGAAGATTTGCAACAAACAGAAAAGGCGCAGCGAGAAATCATGCAAGCCGAAAAAGAGCGGCAGCAGAGACGGAAAGCCTTGACAAGAAAAGCAGAAATGTGGTTAAAAGGTTTGGATGCTTATTCTGATGAAGGGTTGTGGTTTGAAGAGTTTGCTTATTCCTATTCTTCTCGCTTAGAAGCCGCGATCGATTATTTAGAAGCATTAACTTAATTCGTCATTAATCGTTGGTTCTTAGTCAAGAGAATAGTTTAAGCCAAGCGATCGCAAAAAACTTGATGCTCCTGACTTTGCAACCCTTGCTGTAAAACAGCCATCAGTTCCGTTCGATTTCCCTGGCGCAGCGCCTCCACAGCCAACCATAACCCCGGAAATACCTCCGAACAAATTATTCCCCGTTCGTCCGGGACTAAAGGAATGTAGCGACCTTCGTGCAGTTGAAACCAATCGATCCGATTTTCGTACTGTTGCCAAACGATGTATTCGCGAACTCCATTGCGGCGATAGGCATTGAGTTTGTCGCCGAGATCGTAAGAGACGCTGCTCGCAGCAATTTCAACAATCAATTCCGGCGCGCCTTCGATATAATCGTCGGCACTAATCGATGAATTTCCCCCCACTTCCGGTTCGAGGCGCAACAAAGCGTCGGGTTGCGGTTCGTTATCTTCGTCGAGGCGAACGGTGGGGTTATCTTGAAAATCAACACCCGGCGTAGCGAGCCAGTAAACTCCTAACCAAGCCATGATAGCCGCGTGAGGTCTGCCATGTCGATTAGCGCGGACGGGGGATGCCACGTAAACCACTCCTTCGATGAGTTCGGCTTCATGAATTTCTGTTGCTGCTTCGTAACGCTGTTCAAATTGCGATCGCGTCAAGCGATCGCCGTTTTCTAAAGGGGGTAAATCGAGTTGAGAACTTACAACCATTGCTGCATCATTACTTCCAATATTTTCGATTGTAGGCGATCGCGTCTTCTACACTCTACTTTAGCTCAAAGAAAGGCGCGATCGCGTAGAAATTCACTTTGTGCTACACGCCTAGAGGTGTTTGCACTTGAAGAGATTTATCCCCGAGCTAGTATTCCATCGTAATCGCTATGAGTGCCTATCCAAAACCAAACAATTCCTTCAGGTTTCTCGACTCCTAGCGCCCGATAGTTATCGCCAACTCGTACAGAGAGAAGTTGCTTGCGCCTGCCCACTTTCTTAAAATGCAGCGAAGGATGATAAGGATTGCTTTTGAGTAATTCGTAGTTTTTATCGGCTAGGGCTTGTGTTTCTTTAGGGAGTTGGCGATAGCATTGCCAAAAGCGGGGTAGAGCAAAATGCTTCATAGCAATTTAGCGGTTCCCGCTTCGTACTCTCGATCGACTTCATCAAGAAGTGCATCTAGCCGACCATTCTCTAAATCTTCTTCAATTTGCTTATCCCAAAGTTGCTGATGATATTCGATAAGCCACGCTGTTAGTTCTGAGACTTCTCGAACGGACAAACGCATTATTGCTGTTTCGAGTTCTTGAATGCTCATATCTATGCCTGCGTTCTGTTTTCGCGCCTTGTTTCGTTCAGCATAACATTACCGTGTATCTCTATCGAACGGGGCGATCGCCTCTTATTTGCCCGCTATTCAACATTAATTGGCGGCGATCGAGAATTTGTTTGACCGAAAAGTACCTTACGCGCCCTTATCGGCAAGAGAAAGCATCGGACAGCAACAGTTTAAGAGCCACTGTCCGCGCCGGTTACAGGGTCAAAGAAGAGCGAACTAGAAACGCGATCGCGATCGCAGCGCCCAGCAGCAGGCTATTGCGCTACTTTTTTGTCGGCGATCGCGTTAACAGCGAGGTGAATACACCGCGATCGGATGGTTCGGGCTTCGATTGCCGATGGTGACATCCCTTTGTCGGTGCATCTCGAAAATATATTACCACAAAAGTGCTGTAACCTGCAAGGCACTCATTAAGCACTTTTAACTCGAACTCTCTAGAGGTGACAGAATGGTTGATGATGCGATGTTCGTTTTCCCAATCGATGCCAGCCAAAAACCCACGGTTAACAGTGGTTATTCCTCCCAAGCTAAAAAAAATGTTCGAGCGCTTATGCGAACTCGAGCATCGTTCAATGAGCAATATGATGGTTTCCCTCGCCCAAGAAGCAGTCGATCGAGCGATCGCGGAAGGACGCTTGAAGGTAGACGATCTTGTGGCAATGGAAGAAGAAGACCCGAAATAGGAAGGGAACGCGATCGCGCCCTAACGATAGCCGTTGCCCAAAACGGTACACCGCAGACCCATAATGGATCGAGACCGCCCGCACGAGGTTCGGGAAACTACACTTACTCCCACGCCCCCCTCCCAGTCACTATAGAGGAAAGCAAAAAACCTAAAGCAAGAGTAAAACGACTAATCATTCAGTTTCTTGCTTTCGATGATTTTTATAGTTACCCCGGAGCAATACTGAAATATGGGAAAAGTAGTTGGCATTGACTTAGGAACGACAAACTCCTGCGTAGCCGTTGTTGAAGGCGGCAAACCCACCGTAATCGCCAACGCGGAAGGGTTTAGAACGACTCCTTCAGTGGTCGCCTACGCCAAAAATGGCGATCGCCTCGTCGGTCAAATCGCCAAGCGCCAAGCGGTGATGAACCCCGGCAATACCTTCTATTCTGTCAAGCGCTTCATCGGACGCAAATTCGAGGAAGTGACCAACGAAGCGACAGAAGTCTCTTATAAAGTCCTGCGCGATAGCAACGGCAACGTCAAACTCGAGTGTCCCGCCCTCAACAAGCAATTCGCACCCGAAGAAATCTCAGCCCAAGTCCTGCGCAAACTGGTTGAAGATGCAAGTACCTACTTAGGCACCCCCGTTACAGAAGCCGTGATCACCGTCCCGGCTTACTTCAACGACTCTCAACGCCAAGCCACCAAAGACGCAGGGAAAATCGCTGGTATTGAAGTCAAACGGATTATCAACGAACCGACCGCAGCCTCCCTCGCCTACGGTCTCGACAAGAAAAGCAACGAAACCATTCTCGTCTTTGACTTAGGCGGCGGAACCTTCGACGTTTCCATCCTCGAAGTCGGCGACGGCGTATTTGAAGTTCTCGCAACCTCCGGCGATACCCACTTGGGGGGCGACGACTTCGACAAAAAGATTGTCGATTACCTCGCCGACCAATTCAAATCCGCAGAAGGCATCGACTTGCGCCAAGACAAACAAGCCTTGCAGCGCCTGACCGAAGCCGCAGAAAAAGCCAAAATCGAGCTGTCCAGCGTCACCCAAGCCGAAATTAACCTCCCCTTCATTACAGCAACCCAAGACGGTCCCAAACACCTCGATACCACACTCACTCGCCAGAAATTCGAGGAACTGACCTCCGACCTCATCGACCGCTGCCGCATCCCGGTTGAAAATGCCATCCGCGATGCCAAAATCGATAAAAGCCGAATCGATGAAGTAGTTCTGGTCGGCGGTTCGACCCGCATCCCGGCGGTTAAAGAAGTCGTGAAGCGAACCCTGGGCAAGGATCCCAACCAAACGGTGAACCCCGATGAAGTGGTCGCTGTCGGCGCAGCCATCCAAGGTGGCGTTCTTGCCGGAGACGTTAAAGATATTCTCCTATTAGACGTAACCCCGCTTTCCTTGGGCGTAGAAACCCTCGGCGGCGTGATGACCAAAATTATCACCCGCAACACGACAATCCCCACCAAGAAGTCGGAAGTCTTCTCAACAGCCGTAGACGGTCAAACCAATGTTGAAATTCACGTCCTCCAAGGGGAACGGGAATTCTCCAAAGACAATAAGAGTCTGGGAACCTTCCGCTTAGATGGCATTCCTCCCGCACCGCGCGGCGTACCGCAAATTGAAGTAACCTTTGATATCGATGCTAACGGTATCCTCAATGTGACGGCGAAAGATAAAGGCACTGGGAAAGAACAATCCATCAGCATCACCGGTGCTTCGACGCTGCCCGATAGCGAAGTCGAACGCATGGTTAACGAAGCCGAGTCCAATGCCAGCGCTGACAAGGAACGCCGCGAACAAATCGATCGCAAGAACCAAGCCGACTCGCTGGTTTATCAAGCCGAAAAACAACTCGAAGAGTTGGGCGACAAAGTTCCGGCTGCCGATAAGACCAAGGCTCAAGATCAAATTAAAGACCTGAAAGAGGCGGTTGCCCAAGAGGACGACGGAAAAATCCAAACCCTCATGCCTGAATTGCAACAAACCCTCTACAGCATCGGCAGCAGCGTTTATCAACAAGCGGGCGGCGCGCCCACCGATGGTGCCGATCCCGGTGCAGGTGCCGGTCCTAGCGATAGCGCTGGGGGGTCTTCCGGCGGTGGCGATGATGTCATCGATGCGGAGTTTTCTGAAACTGAGTCTAAGTAGAGCTCGAACCAAGTGTAAACTCCGGTCATCCTAAGTCAATTGGATAGGGGTCAAGCCAATCTCGTTTTACGAGGCGCTTGCCCCTTTCTTATAGGACTTCGCGAAGTCTCTATCTGTAGGGTGTGTTAGCGCAGCGCAGGTGCACCTTTGTCGTTATATGTGGTGTAGCGTAAGTCTTGTCTTATTGAAACAGTTACCAGTAATCAGTAAACACCTCAATATGATTAGAACACCAAACAACCCGGATGCGATCGCGATCGCCACGGCTATTCGCCACCAAGAAACAACGGCAACTGCCGTCATCGAAGCGTGTCTGGGGGATATCGAAGGGCGCAACTCAACGCTCAACTGCTTTACAACAACCTTAGCTGACTCTGCGCGTACCCGAGCGGCGGATATCGATAAGCGCATCAGCCGAGGCGAAGAACTGGGCTGTCTGGCTGGCGTTCCCTTTGCTGTCAAAAATCTTTTCGATCTCCAAGGCATCCCCACGTTAGCTGGGGCAAAAATTAACGCGGAAAATCCCCCAGCCAGTCAAGATGCCACTGCCGTTGCCCGCCTCAAACAAGGCGATGCGATCGCGATCGGGGCCTTGAATATGGATGAGTATGCCTACGGTTTTGTCACCGAAAACAGTCACTACGGCGTAACTCCCAATCCCCACCACCCCGCGCGCATTGCAGGCGGGTCTTCGGGGGGGTCGGCTGCCGCAGTTGCTTCGGGTCTAGTGCCGATAACGCTGGGATCCGACACAAATGGCTCGATTCGCGTCCCCGCAGCGCTGTGCGGCGTTTTTGGTCTCAAGCCCACTTACGGTCGCTTGTCGAGGGCAGGAACGTCTTTACTGTCAACAAGTTTAGACCACATCGGACCCTTTGCGCGATCGGTGAGGGATATTGCTGCTTGCTTCGATTTGTTGCAGGGAGAAGACGGGCGGGATCCAGTTTGTACGCGGCTACCGCCGGAACCTTGTTTGCCTCAACTGAATTTGGGCATTGAGGGGTTGCGCGTAGCGATCGCGGACGATTATTTTGCAAAAGGGGCAGAACCAGAGGTGTTAGAAGCCGTGCATCGGGTTGCTCGAATCCTGGAGGCGAGTCAAACTGTTACCATTCCCGAAGCCCATCGCGCCCGGGCTGCCGCTTATATTATTACCGCTACAGAAGGTGCTAATTTACATTTAGCCGACTTGCGATCGCGTCCCCAAGATTTCGACCCTGCCACGCGCGATCGTTTCCTCGCCGGAGCCTTCATCCCCGCCACGTGGTACGTACAAGCGCAGCGGTTTAGGAGTTGGTTTCGCGATCGCGCGGTCGAAATTTTTCAATCGGTTGATATTATTATCGCACCGACGACTCCCTGCGTTGCGCCCGCGATCGGTCAAGAAACAATGACAATTGCCGGAGAAGAAGTCCTGGTGCGCCCCAATTTGGGACTCTTTACCCAGCCCCTCTCCTTTATCGGCTTGCCCGTTCTTTCTGTTCCCCTTTGGCCCGCCGATAGTGCAGGTTTACCTTGTGGCGTACAACTCATTGCCGCACCCTACAACGAAGCCGCCATCCTGCGCGTTGCCGCCTTCTTAGAAGAACGAAGAGTCGTTGCCAGTCCCGTTTGCCACTCCCCCAAAGAAAACCTTTAATTCGGCACTCATACCCGTAGGGTATAAGTTTTAGGGACTTAAATATATCAGCCTCTTGGATGTTTATATAGCATTTTTATTTAGGTTATAAAACTCTAGCTTCGGAAGAATAGAAGAATGGAAAAATTTATCAATTTGAGGAACAAGCGAGGAATGACTCAAAGTTGATGGTATCCAACCGCTGTTTACGTTCGGGGGCGGAAATACCATACCAATTCTCACACATTCTGACTACACATCACACCATCCCCCCCTCACCCCATCACCCTCTCACCTTACCGACATCTGTAATCTCACTTTGGGGAATTGGTATTGCCCGATCCCCAAAAGTTCCATCGCCTGATAGAGGATGAATCCTCAATAATTTTCTAAACTATTAGTTGCGATTTCACATACCCTCAAAAATATGGTACCCTGTCAGCAGTCCCGCCAGCGTGTCCTCATTGTCGATGACCACGAGCTCACTCGATTTAATCTTCAATTTCTTTTGAGATCCCAAGATAATATCGAGGTTGTTGGCTTAGCCAGCAACGGTAAAGAAGCAGTCGAACTCGTTAAAACTCATCGCCCGACTGTCGCGATCCTCGACCTCCAGATGCCGCTTATGGACGGTTTGTCGGCAGCGACTCATATGAAGCAAATCGAGCCGAATCTTACTATTATTGCCTACTCTTCTGTCGATGACCCTCAAATTGAGGTGATGATTCAAACAGCTCCGATGGATGCGTTTTGTCCCAAAGATATTGCTCCTGAAAAGTTGCTCGATATCATTGAGGAACTCGGACAAAAAACCCAGGTTAAACCGAATAAGCTCTCTCAAGGCGACCCTCGCAATCAATAAAGAAAGATTTCTACTCCCCCGTGCGTCAAAGGTCATAAAATTGGGTAAAGTCATAGGGGATTGGGAAAAAGTAGCCTCGATTTGCAGGCTACAGCAAGATGAAAAACCTCAAACAAAGCCTCTCGCAGTGCTACGGCAGAGAGTTGGAACAACGCAAACATTGGTACTCTCCCGCAGCCGAGGCGTATCAACAAGCAAGGCCGCGCTATCCAAGCGCGTTAATCGATCGCGTGGCGGAAATCGCTCAACTCCGTAGCAACTCGACGCTATTAGAAGTGGGATGCGGTCCAGCAGTTGCGACTCCTGACTTTGCAGCGCTAGGATGCCGTATAACTGGTGTGGAACCCAATCCCGATTTCCATCGCCTCGCTCGAGCAACTTGCGCGCCTTATTCCAATGTGGAACTCCACAATTGCTCCTTTGAAGAATGGGCCCTAGAATCCGAACAATTTGACGCGGTGTTGGCAGCAAGTTCGTTTCATTGGATTCCCCCAGACATTGGCTATCCTAAAGCGGCAGCAGCTTTACACTCGAAGGGGCATCTAATTTTACTGTGGAATAAAGAACTTCAACCCCGCTATGAAGTGTATCGGCAGCTATCGCCCGTTTATGAAGCTCATGCGCCCTCCCTCAACCGCACCTATGAAGATAGAGCAACACAAGTCGCAATCCTCGATGAATTGGGACAAATGGCGATCGCATCGGGTCAATTTCAAGATTTGGTTTCTGAATGGTTTGAGGTGGAAGTTACTTATCCTATTGAGAAATATCTCTTACTGTTAAAGTCTTACTCTCCCTACCTAAAACTCGCTCCCCCGCAACAGCAAAACTTGTTTGAAGGATTGCAGCAAATACTCGAGCAAAACAGCGATACGATCCAGTTATCTTATATTTCTGCCTTCCATATCGCGCGACCCCTAAAGATTTCAAAGACCTGATATGACTCAAGTTAAATACGATAAAGACTACTACTTGTGGATTCAATCAATGGTTGAGAAACTTAAGAATAAAGACTACTTAAATGTAGACTGGGAAAATTTAATAGAAGAAATTGAAGATATGGGCAAAAGCCAAAGGCGCGCTATAGAAAGCTTATTGCTGCGCTTAACGGAGCACCTATTGAAACTTAAGTACTGGGAAACAGAACGAGAAAGGAATCAAAGGCATTGGCAGTCAGAAGTCGTTAATTTTAGAGTATTGCTTCGTAAAAGACTGAAAGAATCACCTAGTTTAAAAGCAAATTTAGATGAAATCTATAAAGAGACGTTAATTGATTCAAAAAAATCGCTAAGTAAATTATTCGAGCTGCCTCCCAAAATTGAACTAACGCTGGCACAAGTTTTAGACGAAGATTGGTTCCCAAACGAATAGTGGCAGAAAGCGAAGTTGAAAGAAAGTCATTTTCTGGGTCTCTTACACGCTTGTCAGAACGACGACGCGCTAAACTGTCAAACGAGACTGGTTCCGCCGCCCGAATGCTTCTGTGGGCGAATGAATATCTGGAAAAATGGTATGATGATGCAGCGAAAAATATTTTTGCGGTTAGGCATCGAAAATGTTAAGTGCTTTAATTTGGATTCCGGTCTTGGGAGGTATTTTGATAAGCTGTCTGCCCGACAAATGGTCGGCGCGACGCTATCAGTTAACAGCTTTGGCGGTCGCGATCGCGGTTTTGGTTTGGACGGCAGTCTTAGGCGTTTTATTCGACCCGACCCAAACCCGAGTCCAATTTAGCGAATATTTGCCGTGGATTAAAGGAATCGGTTTAAACTATCACCTGGGTTTGGATGGATTATCTCTACCCTTAATTTTTCTCAATAGTTTCTTGACTCCCGTCGCGATTTATAGTAGTGACAAAACAATCGAGCGATCGCGTTTTTACTACGCGCTCCTATTGATCCTCAGCGGCGGCGTAGCGGGCGCATTTCTGTCCCAAGATTTACTCTTATTTTTCCTATTCTACGAACTTGAAATCATTCCCCTATACTTTCTAATCGCAATTTGGGGAGGCGCGCGACGGGGCTATGCGGCGATGAAATTCCTGATTTATACCGCCATTTCGGGATTTTTTGTGCTAGCCTCTTTCCTGGGAATTGTGTGGTCGAGTGGCGCATCGACCTTCGATTACGAGCCCCTGAGAAACTTAGAACTTCCTTTAGGAATTCAACTCCTTTTATTAAGTGCATTATTAGTGGGAATGTTTATTAAAATTCCCATCTTTCCCTTCCACACTTGGTTGCCCGACGCTCACGTCGAAGCCTCAACGCCTATTTCTGTATTGTTAGCAGGCGTATTATTAAAATTAGGAACCTACGGATTATTGCGCTTTGGAGTCGGTTTATTTTTAGAAGCTTGGGTTGTCGTCGCGCCGTATTTAGCCTTTGTAGCTGCGGTAAGTGCATTATACGGTGCATTTACCGCGATCGCGCAACAGGATATGAAAAAAGTCGTCGCCTACTCTTCCATCGCACATATGGCCTATATCCTCCTTGCTGCGGCTGCCACCACCCCCCTCAGTTTAGAAGCCGCCGTTTGCCAAATGATCGGTCACGGTCTAATTTCAGCCCTTCTCTTCCTCCTCGTTGGTGTCGTTTACAAAAAAACCGGGACGCGCGATGTCAATACCCTCGTCGGTTTACTCAACCCAGAGCGCGGTTTGCCACTCATCGGGACGCTAACCATTTTAGGCGTAATGGCGAGTTCCGGCATTCCCGGCATGGTGGGATTTATCGCCGAATTCCTCGTTTTTCGTAGCAGTTTCCCCATTTTCCCCATTCCAACGTTGTTATGTATGGTAGGGACGGGTCTAACTGCCGTTTACTTCCTGCTGATGGTTAATAAAGTGTTCTTCGGCCGTCTCACCTCGCAACTATCGCAACTGCCTCGGGTGGAGTGGAGCGAACGCATTCCGCCTCTAATTTTAGCCGGGTTAATTATCCTTTTTGGGTTGCAACCGAGCTGGATGGTACGGTGGAGCGAAACGCAAACAGCAGCTTTGATTATTAACCCCGAATTGCACGCTCATCGAACCGAAAAAAGCGCGCTATTTCATCCCGATACGCGCTAGGCGATCGCAAGTAATAATACGGACAGCAACGAGGAAAGCCAAAAAATTGCCTCCCATTAAACTCAATTCAATTTTCAACGATGGGGGATTAATGACAAGTCACCGCTTTTTTATTGCACTTTTACCGCCCCAGACAATTCAGCAACGGGTTAACGAAATTAAGCAGCATTTTGCAGATGTTTATCAGAGTCGGAAGGCTTTTAAGTCGCCACCGCATATTACACTCCAACCGCCTTTTCACTGGGAAGACGCAAATATTTCGGTATTAGAATATACGTTGGCTGAATTTGCTCGGAATCGAGGTTCTATCCCCATCTTGCTTTCTGGGTTTGGAGCGTTTAAACCCCGCGTCATTTTTGTCAATCCCCTGAAAACGCCAGAGTTGATGAAAATTCAAGAAGATTTAGGCAATTATCTAGCGCGAACCCTTTCCATTGTCGATGAGAAGTCGAAATTTCGGTCTTTTTCCCCTCATATCACAGTTGCTTTCCAAGATTTAACCTCCCAAAATTTTAAAAAGGCGTGGCCGGAGTTTGAGAAACGGGAGTTTCAGTTTGAGTTTACAATTTCTGAGTTAACGCTGTTGATTTACGAGGATCGAAAGTGGGAAATTGCCCGGGAGTTTCCTTTGGAGGGGCTAAACTAGGTTTTAGGCTCTAGGTTTTAGGTTTTAGGATCAAAATGACAAATGACGAATGACAAATAACCGAGCAGATGTACTGGCAGCCAACGAAGCATTTTATCGTGCCTTCAAACAACGGGATATTCAGGCGATGAGTTGGGTTTGGTTCCAGGGAGAGGGCAGCATTTGCGTCCATCCCGGCGGAAAAGCGATCGCGGGATGGGAGAATATTCGCAATTCTTGGGAGCGTATCTTTGGCAATACGAACGATTTGGAAATCGAAGTCGAAGTGGTTGCAGTGGAGGTGACAGAGGCTGTTGCCTATGTCGTTGTCGTCGAAAATATTATGCAAATTGTAGGCGGCAGGCGGTTTTACGCTCAGTCCGTTGCCACCAATATTTTTCGGAACATGGCTCAAAAATGGGTTCTCGTCCATCACCACGGCAGTCCCCGACAACAGCGGAAACCCTAAGTGAAATTTCTGGTTTCCTGGGAGCCGGTTGCTGAATCTCGCAAAAAATCGTATGATTATTAAGAATTTATTACAATCAACCGACAAGTTAAGGATTTATTACCAAGATGCCCTATACCACAGAAGAAGGCGGCCGCTTAAATAACTTTGCCAACGAACCCAAGATGTATCAAGCCGACCCGCCCAATAAAAACGAGCAGCGAAACTATATTATCCTGGGAGTGCTGGCTTTGGGCTTGGTTGGAGGCTTGTTTTTTGTTGCCTTTACTGTTTCCGGCGCGATTTAATTGCTCAATCTGGAACATTAAGCCATTGAAAAGCCATGTTTTTGAGGGTAGAAGCGTGAAGTCCCTACTACAAGAGATCGGTCAAAGAGTAAAATTGGGGTTAGCGATCGCGTTGCTGGTTGTCGCGAGTTTTGGACTGACGAGTTGCGCGGCAGCAGGCGGGGGTTTACAACAATATGTCGATAGTGTCAAGGGGTATGAATTCCTTTATCCTAACGGCTGGGTACCCGTAGACGTAAAAGAGGCATCGCAGGGTGTGGATATTGTCTTTCGCGATATCATTCAGCGATCGGAGAATTTGAGTTTAATTATTAGCGATATTCCTGAAGGGAAAACCTTAGAAAGTTTGGGAACGCCGACTGAAGTAGGGTATCGCTTCCTCAAACGAACCAAGGCAGCGGCATCGGGGGAACGAAGCACCGAATTTTTACGGGCGGGTTCCTACGAAGCTAAAGCTAAACCTTACTATATTCTCGAGTACGCCCTCGAGTCGCCCGGAAGTCCGAAGCGGCATAATATTGCTACCGTCGCCGTCAGTCGCGGAAAGCTTTTTACGTTTAATCTTTCCACCGATGAAGATCGTTGGGAACGGGTAAAGGATGAGTTTGAGAAGATTGCTACGTCGTTTACGGTGTATTAATATCTGTGTTTGCGGTGTATTAATATCTGTAGGGACGTTCAATTGAACGTCCCTACGTTTTAATGTTTAGCGAGATTTTAGATTACTTGCTTCCGCAAATTTGTTGCAACGTTGCTACAAATTCGGGATAAGAAATGGCTGCGGCTTCTGCCCCATGAATGGTTGTGGTTCCCTTGGCATTGAGGGCCGCGATCGCGAAACTCATGGCAATGCGATGATCGGCGTAACTATCAACTTCCGTCCCCGCCAACCCCCCGCCGCCGACAATTTCCAACCCGTCGGGCAACTCGCTAACCCTTGCCCCCATGCGGTTCAGTTGGGAAGCCATAACCGCGAGGCGATCGCTTTCTTTGACCCGCAATTCCGCCGCATCTTTAATTTTCGTCGTCCCTTGTGCAAAAGCCCCGGCAACGGCTAAAATGGGAATCTCATCGATTAACCTGGGGATAACCTTGCCTGCGATGGTACACCCCTTGAGTTGGCTGTAACGGGCGCGCAAATCGGCAACTGGTTCCCCCGCCACAACCCGTTCGTTCTCTCGGCTAATATCCGCCCCCATTTCTTCCAGCGCTTCTAGAATGCCGGTGCGCGTAGGGTTAACGCCCACATTTTCAATCAACAGTTCGGAACCCGGAACAATCGCCGCCGCCACTAACCAAAAGGCAGCCGAACTAATATCTCCGGGGACGACGACTTTTTGTCCTTGTAAGGATGTTTCTTCGCCTAAGATTGTCGCGCTGTGGGTTTCCGGGTCGATGCGTAATTTTGCCCCAAAAGCTTGTAACATTCTTTCGCTATGATCGCGCGATAATGCGGGTTCTGTTACCGTAGTTTTCCCTTGTGCCAAGAGTCCTGCCAACAAAATGCAAGATTTCACTTGGGCCGAGGCGATGGGGGAATGGTAGTGAATCCCCCTTAATTGTTGTCCGCAAACGGCGAGTGGAGCGAGAGAATTGTCCTTGCGTCCCCAAATCGTCGCCCCCATTTCTGCGAGGGGTTGGATGACGCGAGACATGGGCCGCGATCGCAAAGAATCGTCCCCCGTCACCACAAATAAGCGTTGGGGATGAGAGGCAAGCAAGCCCAACATCAAGCGCATCGTCGTCCCCGAATTGCCCGCATCGAGGACATTTGGGGGTTCCTGCAACTGTCCCAAACCAATGCCCTTAACGATAACCTTTTCCGCGTTGAGTGGGGAAATTTCAGCCCCCATCGCCCGAAAACAATTCGCCGTACTGCGGGGATCTTCTCCTAATAATAGCCCTTCGATGGTCGTTTCGCCCGACGCGATCGCGCCCAGCATTAACGCCCGATGAGAAATCGATTTATCCCCTGGAACGCGGATGCGTCCTTGTAGGGATAAATGAGGAGGGGGTTGGACGATTAAATCTTGGCGATTTTCGGAAGATTTTAGGCTGATAGCGGCGGACATTAGCTAAGACAGTAACCAGTAACCAGTAACCAGTAACCAGTAAACAGTAGTTTGAGCAAAAATACAAGAGTTGACAGTGCTACTGCCTGTCGTAGTGTAGTAGGGTGGGAATTGCTGGTTTAAGATGCCTCCAAAACTTAAAATTATTCGCAGCAATGCCCACCAATATCCTTCTCACTACACTTATATCCTACGCCCGAAACTATTTTTGTCTATTTTTCTTATAAAAAATAATTGACCTCTTATTTATTGGGTTAAACTGCCTTAGCTGCGTTAACTTACGGTGGGCATTGCAAAGCGTGAGAGAATTTGTTAAATTTAGCTCTTTGGCAGCAATGCCCACCCTACTGGCTTGATAGCTAATAGCTTACCAACGACGAATGACCAATGACTAAACTAACCGCTTGTCGCTTTGAAGAAGTCGAGAGAATTCAAGGGCAGAGATAGGAGGACTGAATAAATAACCTTGGAGTTCGTCGCAATTATATTGACGCAATAATTTAAGCTCTTCCTCAGTTTCTACGCCCTCAGCTACAACTTTGAGGTTCAAAGCATGAGCCATTTGGATAATCGCGCTAGTAATCGCTTGATTGGCAGGTCGATCCACTAAATTATGGATAAAACAGGGGTCAATTTTAACCGTATTAAACGGAAATTGACGCAAATAATTCAAAGAAGAATATCCCGTGCCAAAATCATCAATAGCCAGTTGCATTCCTAAAGCCTTAAAAGCATTTAAGCGTTGAGTTGCGATCGCCGGATTTTGGATTAAACTCGACTCCAGAAACTCTAACTCTAAATATTGAAAAGGCAGGGGGACTTCAGCTAAGATTTTCGCAATCCGTTGGCGCAAATCGATTTGATTGAACTGACGGCTGGAAATATTGACAGCCAGACGTAAATCTGTCCGACCTTCAGATTGCCAACTTTTAACTTGTTGGGCGGCATTGGCGAGTACCCATTCTCCAATTTCATCAATTAACCCTGTTTCTTCGGCAATGGGGAGAAACTTATCGGTTGTCATTCGCCCGCGACGGCTATGATTCCAGCGCAGCAAGGCTTCACAGCAGATGATTTTACCTGTTTCTAGATCGATTTTAGGTTGATAGTAAACTTCAAATTCTCGGCGTTTCCAAGCTCGACGGAATTCAGTTTCTAAGTTTAAAACATTGGATTGTCCGATATTGAGAACGGCGGTATAAAATTCGCTATGATTTCCACCTTTTTCGCGCGCGCCGTTCATCGCTCTCGTTGCCCGACGCAGCAGTTTATCTATTTTTCGACCATCGCGGGGATAAAGAGAAATCCCAATACTAGCGGTTAAAAATATCTCCTGTTTTTTGACGCGAAAGGGTTGTCTCAAGGGTTCGAGTAAGGATTGAATGGTATCAACAATTTCCCGTTTGTGGGTTACAGGATTGAGAATTAAAGCAAATTCGTGGGCGTTTAAATAGGCGGTAATTCCCTGCTGATTCGTCGCTTCCAGTCGTTTTGCAACTAAGCCCAACAAGCGATCGCCCCAACCGTAGCCGAGATGGTCGTGAATGCGGTGAAAGCGGTCTATACTGAGACAGAGAACGGGAATGAGTTTGCCGGTGAGCTTGTCGCTGTGGCATAAGTCGTGCTCGTCCAAGAATTGGGAAAAGCGATCGCGCAACGCACGGCGGGTGGGCAATTCTGTGACGCGATCGCGCTCGAGTAGGCGTTCGAGTTTGGTATCGTAATATTGCGCGATCGCGTCTTGTTTTTCCAGGCGCGTCACAATCGCCCTCAGTAAAATTTCGCGATCGGTGGTGGCACTCAAACAGTCATCTGCCCCAAAATCCATTGCTTGACGAAATTCAGCAAAACTCGTCTCCGCTGCGAGGTAAATCGTCGGAATGGCAGCCGTTTCTGCCTGCTGCTTCAACAGGCGCAAAATTTCATGACCTTTGGCATCGGGCAAATTGGCATCGCATAAAATTAAATCCGGCTTTTCCTCCCTTGCCAATTGCAAAGCAAAGTCGGCTGTCACCGCAGAGATTGCATCGAAATCATTGTCCGACAGCCAGTCAATTAAAGCAGCTTGTTCCTCCGTAGGGGGCGCGATCGCGAGAATTTTAACCCGTTTTGCAGGTGCGTTGAGATCGCCCTGTTCGCTCTCCTGCTGGCTGCTGCCTTGTTTTGCACTCTTTTGTTCCACTGTCACTGCCCTCTCTCCTCCTCTTATACGAAGAAATATTACAAGATCGCAGCCTGAAGAAAATATTGTACGATCTGGGCCTAGTCTAGCTAAACTTAAAAGTGCTACCATATTCAACACTAAGCTAGGGGTGCCTGGAAAATCCGGGCTGAGATCACACCCTGAGAACCTGAGTCCGGTTAGTACCGGCGGAGGGAAGCGATCAATCTAAGAGGAAACCAAATATGCGTAAGGAATGGGTTGCCCAGCGTCGCGGACAGGAAAATGTGACGCAAATGCACTACGCCCGTCAGGGAAGCTGCACCGAAGAAATGCAATACGTCGCCAAACGGGAAAATCTCCCCGTCGAACTCATTCGCGAGGAAGTGGCGCGGGGACGCATGATTATTCCCGCCAATATTAACCACCCCAATCTCGAACCGATGGCCATTGGCATCGCCTCGAAGTGCAAGGTGAATGCCAATATTGGCGCTTCGCCTAACTCTTCAAACATTGACGAAGAGGTCGATAAACTCAAACTGTCGGTTAAGTACGGGGCGGATACCGTCATGGATCTGTCCACCGGCGGCGGCAATTTAGACGAAATTCGCACCGCCATTATCAATGCCTCCCCCGTCCCCATCGGCACGGTACCCATCTACCAAGCCCTAGAAAGCGTCCACGGGAACATCGAAAATTTAACCCCCCAAGACTTCCTGCACATCATCGAAAAACACGCCCAACAGGGGGTGGATTACATGACAATCCATGCAGGGATTTTAATTGAATATTTACCCCTCGTGCGCGATCGCCTCACCGGAATTGTCTCGCGCGGCGGCGGCATTATCGCCCGCTGGATGCTGCACCACCACAAGCAAAACCCCCTATATACACACTTTGACGATATTATCGAAATCTTTAAGAAATACGATGTCTCGTTCAGTTTGGGCGACTCCCTGCGTCCCGGTTGCACCCACGATGCCTCCGACGAAGCGCAACTGGCCGAACTGAAAACCCTCGGACAACTGACGCGCCGCGCCTGGGAACATGACGTTCAGGTGATGGTAGAAGGCCCCGGCCACGTGCCGATGGATCAAATCGAGTTTAATGTCAAGAAGCAAATGCAAGAGTGTAGCGAAGCGCCCTTTTACGTTTTAGGGCCCCTCGTTACCGATATTGCGCCGGGATACGACCATATTACCAGCGCCATCGGAGCGGCAATGGCCGGGTGGTACGGTACCGCCATGCTTTGCTACGTAACCCCGAAAGAACACTTAGGCTTACCCGATGCCGAAGATGTACGTAACGGTTTAATTGCCTATAAAATTGCCGCCCATGCCGCCGATATCGCACGACAGCGGCCGGGGGCGCGCGATCGCGACGACGAACTCTCAAAAGCACGATATAATTTCGACTGGAATCGTCAGTTTGAGTTAGCCCTCGACCCCGATCGCGCCCGCGAATATCACGACGAAACGCTACCGGCTGATATTTACAAAACAGCCGAATTCTGCTCCATGTGCGGGCCGAAGTTCTGTCCGATGCAAACCAAAGTGGATGCAGATGCACTGACGGAGTTGGAGAAATTTCTCGCGCAACAGAAGGAAGCGGTCAGGCCGTAAATCCGACAAGAACGGCAACGGGGGCGGTTTTAAAAAAGGAGTCAAAGCTCATTTGAAAACACCCCTGCTGTCCAAGTTGGTTAAATGGGTCGCGATCGCGGGTTTATTTCTCGCGATCGCGTTTCCCTTTGCTGTTGTTGCCTATCAACTGGTCGTCGAAGTCGATCGCCAAATCGAATTTGCGACCCAAGAACGACGGGGCGTGGAATATAACGCCCAACTTCGGATATTTCTAGAGTACCTCATCGAGCATAAAAGTCAAGCTCTCGCTAATTTGAGAGGGGATAGGACGCACCAAGGGAGAATTTTCGCCCTCCAATCGACCATTGATGGCGAAATTCAAGACATTGATGCCGTCGATCGCCAACTGGGACAAACCCTGCATACAACTAAAGAGTGGCGTAACATTCAGGTTCAGTGGCGGCAGTTGAAAAAGCAACTGTTAGACCTCGACGAAGAGGAAATAGAAGAAAGGTACGAGGAATTAATAGCGGCCGCGATCGCGCTCATGACCCAAGTTGGCGACACTTCCAACCTCATTCTCGATCCCGTCATCGATAGCTACTATTTGATGACTCCCATTGTCATTCGCCTCCCCCAGTCCATCGAGAGTTTGGACTCAGCTAGAAGCATTGGCGAACGAGTCGTACAGCGCGACCAAATGACCGTCAACCAACAAGTTCAACTGTCCCTACTGTCGGGAACCCTCGAAATTGCCAAGGACGAAGTGGCACGGGGGACGGAAGTGGCGTATCAAGCAAACCCCGCCCTCAAACCCCAACTCGATAGTTTTGTTGGTCACTACGTAAATACTGTGGATTGGTTTTTAGAAGACTTGGCGCGTCTGAAAAAAGTCAGCAATTTTACGGGTACGCGCATCCTCGACTTTTACGAAACCGGTTCCCAAGCCCTCGAAGCCAGCTTCCAACTGTACGACGAAACCTTACCCACTTTAGATAGATTGCTACAAGGGCGTTTGAAGCGATTGACGCGGAAAAAATACCTGATCCAACTCTTTACCCTCGCCGTCCTCGCGATCGCCATTTTAAGCTACCTCGCCTTCATCCTCAACCTCGAAAAGCGACAACAAGCCGAACAAGCGCTGCGTCAGGCAGAAGCCAAATTTCGCAGCATCTTTGAAAATGCAACAGAAGGCATTTTCCAAACCACCCCCGATGGCACCTATATTAGTGCGAACCCAGCACTGCTTCGCCTTTATGGGTACAACTCCCTCGAAGAACTGAACCGGCATTTTGACAAAACCGGACAGCAGTATTATGTGAATCCCCAACGACGCGCTCAATTTATGCACGAAATCGAGTTGCATCAAGCCGTTGTGGGATTTGAATCTCAAGTTTATCGTGCCGACGGCAGTCCCATTTGGGTTTCCGAAAACGCCCGCGTCATTAGCGATCGCATCGGCAATGTCGCCTACTACGAAGGAACTATCGTTGATATTACTGACCGCAAAGCAGCCGAAGAAGCCCTGCGTAAAGAACAGGAACAATCCGAGCGCTTGTTACTTAATATTTTACCCGAAGCGATCGCCCAAAAATTAAAAACCGAACCGACGAATATTGCCGAACAGTTTGAAGAAGTCACAGTCTTATTTGCCGATATTGTCGGCTTTACCGTCCTTTCGGCACAAATGTCGCCCCAGGAATTGGTTCATTTATTGAATACAATTTTTTCAGCCTTCGATCGCCTCGCCGAACAGCACGGGTTAGAGAAAATTAAGACCATTGGCGACGCTTATATGGCGGTGGGTGGCGTACCCTTGCCCCGGGTTGACCATGCCGAAGCCGTTGCAGCAATGGCCCTGGATATGCAAGAGGCGATCGCGCAATTTAATACCCAAACGGGCGAATCTTTTAGCATGAGAATTGGCATTAATACCGGCCCCGCGATCGCAGGCGTAATTGGGATTAAAAAGTTTATTTACGACTTGTGGGGCGATACCGTTAACATCGCCAGCCGCATGGAATCCCACGGTTTGGCAGGAAGTATTCAAGTCACCGCCCAAACCTATCAATTTTTGAAAGATCGATACGAGTTTGAAGAAAGAGGAGCCATTGAGGTGAAAGGGAGAGGGGAAATATCAACTTATTTATTGAGGGGTAAGAAATAAGCGGTTCGGGATTTCGAGGGGGAAATTTAAATTCTCCCAAAGACCCTCTTGCACTCCGGTCATCCCTAATTTGATATCTTCTATTTCTTGAAGTCGCGTTTCCACCTTGATTTCTCCCTTTCCAAGTTTGTAAAAAAAAAATCTTTTTCTGGCGAAAAGTTCCGGAGAAAGAAATCTTGCTCGTGTAGCGTTCCCCTAACGATTCGATCTGAAATTCCCAACGCCGCCCTACAAACGACCGACTCTAAGATAAGAGGACGGAGAGATTAATTTGTAGCGTCGTCAAGAGGGATTTTATGTGGAATCGCACTTCGACTGAGTGCTAAACTACTCTCTCGCATATATTATGAGCTACTCAAATAGTCAACTCACCCAGGCGTTGCAACCCTACGCCGACTCTTTCAGCGTCGCCTTGCAGCCGATAATCGACGATCGCGTTCTCGACCTTTACCTCAATCGCCCGCCCGAGCTGGCAGCCCATTGCCCAAAGCTGGTGGCAGTCCTCAAACGCCAAATAGCGCGCCAGTTTCCAGAGATACGAACCCTCTATCTTTACAGTCGGGTTTGGGGCGAGGAAACCATCGATTGGGAAGCCCAAATCGAAATGCCCCAGCTTCACCCCCCCAACCCCCCTCCTCCCAGTCCGACTCCACCCCAAAAACCGCCCAAGCGATCGCGGGAATCAAGTCCAGTCCGAGAGCGCACTCCCCGTCAGCACCCCACCAACAATCGTTCAACTCCAGGCGACGTTCGTGGCTCTCGTCAACCCCCAGGAGGGCAACAAAATAGGACGCAGAATCAAAACACAACGAGCGATCCTTCCGATTCCCACTCGAGGAGTGCATCGCCCAACCCCCGAAACGCGCAACAGGATGAGGCAACGAGGATCCGCGATCGCGCGCCCTTACCAAAACCCAGTCCCGAACTGGAAAAAGCTCTTCCCGAACCCGAAGAATTCAACCTACAAACGTTCCGCTTTAGCCGAAATCGTCGTTTGGTGGAGGGTTCGCTCAAAAACCCCGAACCCGATATGGCTGAGTTGATTCAGTTTTTCCATAACCTGGATGAAGCCGACAAACGTCAACTGCTTCCCTTGCTGGAAAACTGGTTCAAAAATCCAGAACAGGTCGATATTCACTCGTTGCCCGAGGCAACGCAGACTTGGTTGGGCAAAACCAACTCAAATCCCCAACAGTTGCGCTCCACGGGGGTTTGGCTGAGCCGCTACTGCTTCGATGCCGAAAAAACGATGGAGCAGGTTAACGCCACATTTGCCGGCATTGTCGCAGCGGAAACTGCTTATGAGGAGCAAAAAGAACGCGAGCAAGAGCCGGAAGTTTTTGCCCCAGAGCGAGATATTTCTACTTCGAGGCGATCGCGTTCCGGGCGAGATACCCAGAATTCTTCGCCCAAAGATAAAGATAACGACCAGCGCTTTACTCGAGACGAGCTGATTCCTTTGGGAGGTCCGCTGGTAGTGGTCTTGGTGCTGGGGTGGTTGCTGTCGAGCTTAGTTGGGATAATGGGTAACATTGGACTGCTGGTGGCTATCTGCGCCATCGGCTCTGGGTTGGCTTATACCACGGGTAACACCGTGCTAGGCGGAATCTTCTCTTTTGTGTTATTTGTGATTTCTACCTTTTGGTGGATCTTTGGGGGGATATTCTTCTTTATTATCGGCGGGGTCGATTTTCTGGGCTGGTTAATTGGCGTGATTATCGGAGTGTCTGTCACTACGACTGCCAAGCAAAGCAATGCCCCCAGCCTTCTGTCGCCCAAACCCTTGCGCATGGCAGCCGTCCTCGGTTTAGGGTTGCTCCTTACGCTAGGTCCTGCGCTGTTCTCAGGCGTTGGGGGTGGCGGCATTGGCAATGTAACCGTCGGCGATGGTAAGGTTCTGAAAACCCACGCCGCTAGCGGTACAATTACCCGCGAGGGCAAAACCTTTGAGGCTAAGGGCGCAGCAGCGATTTGGGACGCAGCGGGGAAAGAATTGCGGATTTCTCTATTGCCGGTTTCCGTGACTGACGGCGATATTGAGTTTATCCAAGAATACCTTCAGGCGGAAACCGACGAGCGCAGTACCAATGATTCTCCTGCTCGCGAACTCGCTTATTATCGCCCATCCCACGACTCGGAGCAGTTTGCACAGATGCCCTCCGCTCAGTTAGACATCAAGTTCGCTGACAATGCAACCACTTTTACAACCCAAACGGCTCTGGTCTATAATTTGGGCGTTATTTGGCCCGAAAGCGAGTCCACAACGTCGTTCCGAGGCGTGATGTGCTACTTTACGCGCTGCCAAAATCCCAAAAGCGGTCTGAGTATTTTCAAGTTTGAGCCCGCAGAAGGCGGAATGTTAAGCCTTTCGGTGAAACCTCAAAGGATGGCATCGCCGTTTGTTGAGGATAATGAGACGCAGATCGATTTAAAAGTGGATACAAAGGTGGCATTGAAGGAGGGTTGAGATTCAATTGAAATCTGACTGGGGAGGGACGCGATCGCGCTGGTTCCTTTGGGAAGATTGCGATCTCCCCACGCACAAGTTAAAGTAAAATGTCAACTCCCCTCTCCAACTCGCCGTCGCCGACAAAGCGAGAATTTTCAAGAACTTTTCGTCTTCTCAGCCGTGTTAGCTTTTGGTTGCATATTTTGTTGGGCGGCGCTGCGGGAATTACGCTATTTTTGGTGATTTTGAGCCGAAGTTTTAGCGAGATCGCCAACCCTTTTGTGGGGTTGGGCATTTTTTTAGCCATTGGTAGTTTGCTCGTCGTGGGGTTTCGCGTCTACTGGGCCTACCGCTACACGCGCCTTGCAAAGTTGTTGCGATCGCGCGATCGTAACCGACACCCGAGCAAAACCGAAATTATCAATGTCTTACGTATCGGCGCGCTGGTTAGTTTTGGCGGACTCCTCCTGGGTTTCCTCGCCGCCGAAGTCACGACGATTACCGTCTTGGCAAAATCGCTTTCCCAACCCCAAGGTGTAGCCGTTTATAGCCCAGAAAATATCGTTCGGGCGATGGATTTATTTTTAGTGCTGGCAACTCTCAACCTCATCGGCGCGCACTTTCTCGGCGCGATGAATTCTTTGGGGTTGTTGAATTGGTTAGAGGATTAAGGTCAATCTTTCACTCGAAAACGGTATGAGTTTTCGGAAATGGTATAAAAGGCGATCGCAACGTACAATATTTTAAGACAGAACGACGATAAGTAAAGAGCGATAGTAATGCGAATTTTGGTCATGGGAGGAACCCGGTTTATCGGGGTGTATTTAACCCGAGTGCTGGTGGAACGGGGGCATGAGGTGGTTTTGTTTAATCGAGGCAATAAGCCCGCGCCAGTGGAGGGGGTTCAGCAAATCCACGGCGATCGCAAGGATGGGTCGCAGTTGAGGGAGAAGTTGAAGGGCGAATCTTTTGATGCGGTTTTTGATAATAATGGTCGCGAGTTAAGCGATACGCAACCTTTGGTAGAATTATTTAAAGACAAAGTGCGTAATTTTGTTTACGTAAGTTCGGCGGGCGTGTATTTAAAATCAGAACAAATGCCTCACAGGGAGGGAGATTCAGTCGATCCGAAGAGCCGCCATAAGGGAAAACACGAAACGGAGAGCTATTTGGCACAAGTGGGATTGCCTTGGACTTCCATTCGACCGACGTATATTTACGGACCGCAAAATTATAACGATTTAGAAGCGTGGTTTTTCGATCGCCTGGTTCGCGATCGCCCCATTCCTATCCCCGGCAACGGCAAGCATTTAACGCAGTTTGGTCACGTAGGGGATTTGGCGAAGGCAATGGCGGCGGTGTTGGACAGCGAGAAGGCAACGGGTCAAATATATAATGTTTCGGGCGATCGCTATGTCACCTTTGACGGGTTAGCGTTGGCCTGCGCCCGGGCAGCAGGAAAGTCGCCCGACAGCATTAAGTTAGTTCATTACGATCCCAAAGATTTTGACTTCGGCAAGCGCAAAGCCTTTCCCATGCGCGTTCAGCACTTCTTCGCCGATGTCGGGAAGGCAAAGGATGAGTTGAATTGGCAGCCGGAGTTCGATTTAGTTTCGGGATTGAAGGATTCGTTTGAAAATGATTATCTGACATCGGGCCGCGATCGCGCTGAGGTTGATTTCTCCATTGATGAGGAGATTTTGAATTAATTATTGGAAATTGGGAATTGGGGATTGGGAATTGTTTTTTATTAGCTAACGATCGACATCAATTACCCATCGCCCATTACTAAGGACAAAGGACGAAAGACTAAGGACAAAGGACAAAGAATGCAAACAGTCACGCTAGGAACAAATGGCCCGACGATACCCGCCTTGGGGATCGGAACCTGGGCTTGGGGCGATAAACTGTTTTGGAATTATGGTAATCGCTATGGCCGCGATCGCGTCCGCGAAGCTTATCAAGGGGCGGTGGAGGCGGGAATTACGTTTTTCGATACGGCGGAAGTGTACGGTTTGGGAGAGTCGGAAACGCTGCTGGGACAGTTTATGCAAGGCGATGGTAGAGAGGTTGCGATCGCGACGAAATACGGCCCGGTTCCTTGGCGAATTTGGGGAGATGCTGTAGGGGAAGCGGTGACAGCCAGCCTCCAACGACTGCAACGCGATCGCATCGAATTGTACCAGGTTCATTGGCCTTTTACCTTTTTCATGAGCCAGGAAACGCTGATGAATGCACTGGCGGATGAAGTAGAACGGGGGCGAATTCTGGCGGTAGGGGTTAGTAATTACTCTGCCCAACAAATGGAAGAGGCACACCAAATTTTAGCCAAACGCGGCGTTCCCTTAGCCGTTAATCAGGTACAATATTCGTTGCTGCACCGGAAGATCGAAGGGAATGGGACGCTCGCGATCGCGCGGCAATTGGGAGTCGCGATCCTTGCCTACAGTCCCCTCGCCCAAGGCTTGCTGACGGGCAAATATACTCCCGAACGCGCCAACTCCCCCGACGGGGCGCGACGTTTCGACTCTCGTTTCAGTCCCCGAGGATTGGAGAAAATTGCACCGATTTTACAACTACTCGAGCAAATGGGAGGGAAATACGGGAAAACGCCCGCCCAAGTTGCGTTGAATTGGTTAGTCGCCCAAGGGAATGTTATTCCTATCCCCGGTGCTAAAAATGCTCAACAAGCCATTGACAATGCAGGGGCGTTGGGGTGGAGTTTGTCGGATGAGGAGATTGGACAGTTGGATGGGGCGACGCGCGATCGGATTTAACGCGATCGCGATCGGCGCATTTGTGCATTTAACTTTGGTACGACTCCGATTAAATTTATTCTCACCTTACATTGACATCCCCATCGTGTTCGAGCAGCAACCGGGCTATTTCTAGCTCTTCATACCATATTGCCTGGTCCAGTGGGGTGCTGCCTGTTCCATTTCTTGCATTGACATCCGCACCGTGTTCGAGCAGCAACCGGGCTATTTCTAGATTTTTACGCCATACTGCATCATGCAGTGGGGTGCTGTCTCTTCCATCCCTTACATTGACATCCGCACCGCGTTGGAGCAACAACCGAACCATTTTTGGATTTTTACCTAATACTGCACGATGCAGTGGAGTTTGGCTTTCTCGATCCTTTACATTGACATCCGCATCGTGTTCGAGCAGCAACCGGGCCATTTTTAGATTTTTATACCATACTGCATGATGCAGTGGAGTTTGGCTTTCTCGATCCTTTACATTGACATCCGCACCGTGTTCGAGCAGTAACCGGGCCATTTTTGGATTTTCATATCGCACTGTCTCGTGCAGTACGGTGGTATAGTTGTCGTACATCGCATTCACATCCGCACCGCGTTCGAGCAGCAACTGGACAAGCTTTAGGTTATCAGTCCGTACTGCATCATGCAGTGAGGCGCGTTCGTAGGAGCTAATGTCAAGGTTGCCATGCGAGATCGCCTCATACGCCCAATTCGGTACAATACCAACAGCGCTTGTAATTGCATATTTGTAAGAATTGAACAAAAAAGCCGCAGCCACAACAGCAACGCTGACACCAACGATCGCTTTCTTGCTGATATAACGAATGTTTCCCTTAATCTGCTGCTTGTTTTGGAGTCCCTCTAGCGCTTCCTTAGCCGAAGTAAAACGCTCCTCGGCGTGGGGTTCGAGCATTTTTTCCAACCAGTCGGCTAATTTTCGGGAAACTTGCACGCGGGAGCGAAAATTAAGTTTGAGGCGATGGGTTGGCAACTCTGCCGGAGAGCGATGGGTTAACAAAAACAGCAGCGTTGCGCCCAAACCATACAAGTCTGTGGCAGGGATGGCGCGTCCTTGGAATTGTTCGGGGGCCATGTAACCAAAGGTTCCAACCACGGTACTGCCAGCAAGAGTACTTTGATAAGTATCCCGGACTGCGCCAAAATCGACGAGGAAAAGTGCGCTTTCCCCGCTCTCGGACGAAGATACTTTAGCTTCCCTACTCGTTACCCTCCTCAATAGGGAAGATTGGGGGGAATCGTCAAGGGACGAGTTAGCCGTTGCCTTCACAATAATATTTTCTGGTTTAATGTCGCGGTGAATGACCGGAGGCTCGAGGGCGTGTAAATAAATGAGAACGTTCAACACTTGCACGGCGATCGCGACGATCTGCTGTTCGGTAGCGTGCCAGCCTTTTTCGACAAGATCGGCGAGGGATTTTCCTTCGACTAATTGTTGGGCGATGTAGAAAGTGCGATCGTTCGGCGCGTCTACTTGGAAGTATTCGAGATACTGCGGAATGCTGGGATGATTGAGTTGAGATAACACCCGAGCTTCCCGTTCGATGAGTTCGACGAGCTTCCAGTTGCCCGAATTGCGCAGGGACATGGCTTTAAGAGCCACTTTTTCATCGGTTTGTAAGTTTCGGGCGAGATAGGTTGTCCCACTTCCTCCTTCTCCCAGAACGTCGAGGATGCAGTATTTTTGACGAATCGTGTCTCCAGTTGCGTGCAAAGTTTTCATCAGAGCGTTGTGCCTACGTTACTCTCCACTATACCCACGTTTGATAAGGTCGAACGTATGCACTTCTCAAACACATCTGAATTGGGTATCCTCACTCCCTTTCCATCTGCCGATCGCGTGGGAAAACTGACTGTCTTTAATATTGGAGGAAACAAAGTTCGACTGATTGCGGCGATTCACTATAATCGTAAAAAAGTTTATATCCGAGCTGTTTTAACTCACGCAGAATACGATGAAGAGAGATGGAAAGAGTAATGCAAAGCCTTGATGTCGAACAAACTATTGCTGCCTGGTCGTCTGTCGCCAAAACTCTATTTGTACCGCACACAGAAGCAGAATATGAGTACTTAGTCGAACGACTCGACAGCTTAATTGATAGAGTTGGCGAAGACGAAACCCATCCTCTCGCTTCTATGATGGAAGTTATCGGTGTTTTAATCGAAAATTACGAAGCAAAACATATTCCCGATTTAGAAGCCAGTTGATATATTATTCCGATAGCCGCTTGGAATTCAAGCCTTACCGTTTATTTGAATGACCTTCAGCATTCACTTGAGAAAGGCTATAATATTACCAATATCTGAGAAAGGTCTGACCTTCCACAAAAGGGTCGTATAAAAGCCGCCTTGATTCTTCTTTATCGAGAGCATACTTTTCAATACGTTTTTGAACTACCGCTTTGTCGATGATATCTTGGCTTCCCCAGATATCGTCATCGTAGAATTGTGGATTCATTCCATTCCTTTGGTACGAAACTTGAGGATGATATAAGCAAATTTCTTCAAAAAAGTAGGTAAAGCGACGAGATAAAGATAAACAAAGCGCCCCCGATGTTTTCTTTCCTTTCGTTCTCATCGTTCCAACATAGTCCCACCAAAATTCGTATTTTCTGTCTTCTTTCACTCTTATTTCGTAGTTTAAAGAGACTTCTTCGGTCGCCGGTTTAATCATTAGCATTTCCTTTGGAATCTCTTGAGAGAAATATAAACTAAAGCGATTTTTTAAGGAGTGGTTACCAAATTTAAAGTGAAGATCGCTGTCAGTATACCCAATTGATTCCAAGTTTTTAGGAATATCGAAATATTCTATTTTCTGCCGACTGAAGAAATTCTCAAATATTCTTAAATTTTCAAACTCAGATTTATATTTTCCTAAACTCGTTAAGACGGTGACGTAATCGAAGCTTTCCAATGCTTCAGGCGCGATCGCATTTCATTGGTTCGAGAAAGATATATCTAAACCCATACAACTTACTGAGATTGCGGTTGGCTCGTTTCCGAACCGCTACTCTCGGGTGGCGCTCCCGGTAGAGAAGGCGTTGCTGGCGCGGGCTCTGTTGGCGGAACGCTGGGAAGTCCAGGCTGAGCGGGACTTGGGTCGGGCAACCCCGGAAGCGCGGGACTTTGCCCGGGCAGGGGAGGCGCGCCTAACGACGGTCCGAGGGGGTTATTGGGGTCGGGATAACTGGGAAAAACGTTGGGATCGCCAGGAGCGCCGGTTCCTGGGATTTCGGGGAAAGGCGCAGGAGGCTCGGATTGCGACGGTTGTTGGGCTCCTTGGGGGAGGGTTGCCAAGGCGACGCGATCGCCTCCTACTGAACGCAGAATATCCAAAATTTCGACAACTCGCTCGTAACGAACTTCCCTCGACGCATATAGCGCCATTGTTGCATCGGGTCGTCGTTCAAAGTAACTTTCTACCGCTTGATACAAGCGCTCGTCGTCAATGGGTTGCTGTTCGAGATAAGCCTGACCGGTATAGTCCAAACTGACGATGGACATTTCTCGCATTTGAGGAATTCCCGTTGTGGCTTTGGGCAAGTCCAAGCTAATGGCGCGCTGGCGAGAAAATCCGACGGCGGCTAATAAGAAAAAGACTAAAATGCAAAAAATGACATCGATGAGCGGGACTATCTCGATGCGCATATCGGTTTGCGTTGCGCTGTCGAGGCGTAAATTCAGGGGGCGCGCTGCTAAGGAGGAGTTGGCGGCGCGAGATGTTTTTTTGGGAGGAGGCGGTTGTTTCATGTTAAATAATATGAATTAAGCTAAAACGCATCTAAATTGAGTATCCCCGATCTCCCCGTCTCCCCGTCCCCCAGTCCCCTCGTCTCCGGTGTCAGACCCGATCGCAATTTAAATGCCGAACAGCTATCCTTCTTCTCGTTTGCCGGAACTATCCGGGAGGTCTGAGACATTGCTCTCAACCGAAGCACTTTGAGAGTCGCTACCTGCAGCCGTTTCCGATAAGATTTTTTCCTCGTAAATAGGAGAAGATTTCACCAGCGACGGTTCGACTCGTTCTGGCTCGAAGTAAGGGTCTTGTTCGATGGAAAACCAACGCTGTCGATAAATCGTTTCGAGATCCGATCCGGCTTTGCGCAGCACTCGAGTTTGGCTGAAAATAAACGCTTGAAAAAGCCGATAAAACGCCAAACTGACAATGGCAACTACCAATCCCGTCGCTGTCGAAATCAACGATTCGCCAATTCCCAGGGTAACGCCTGCTGTCGAAGAGGTTCCCAAGTCGCTCAGACTAATGGAACCCAGGGAGCGAATTAATCCTAAAACGGTTCCCAACAAACCCAACAAAGGGGAGAGGGCAATAACCGCTTCTAAAATTTTGTCCCCTCGCCGCATCGAAGCCAATTCCTCGTCGGCAGCCGATTCGATCGCTAGATGAAAGACTTCGGGATCGGGGTTAGAGAGTTGTAGCGGCGTGAAAAAAAATCGCCCGATGGGATGGTTTTTGTACTCTTGGGCGATGTCAACCGCAACAACCCAATTGCGACGGGCCGCTTCTAAAACATTATTGACAATTTGCTTTTCTTGTAGTAAGAGTCTTGCCCAGAAAAAGACGCGATCGACGATCGCGTAACCGGCAAGAATAGAGAGAAACAGGAGCGGCCACATTGCCACTCCCCCTTTTTCAAATAGTTCGGCTACTGTCACAATTTTTGACCTCCCTGACCTGCCCCGTTCCCTGATGATTCTAGAATACTTTAGCTCGCGATCGCGGACGAAATGGCAATTGACGAAGTTGAACTTCTCTATTGCACGTCGCGCTAGATGGCGTACTCTATTCTATTCAAAAAATTGGCAAATGGTTTTCAACCGAGACGGATTTGAAAATTTTCTGTTCCAACAGTTCCCCTTTTTACGTGCCTCTCCCCTTCCCCTGTACGTTTTTGACGCGCTAGCTTCCACCAATCAAACCCTGTGGCAATTGCTCGAGGGGGGATCCAACTGTCCGGCGGCGGCGATCGCGGCCCAACAAACCGCCGGACGGGGACAGTGGGGACGACAGTGGCAGTCTTCCCCGGGCGGACTCTACCTTTCCCTTGCCCTTGCCCCCAACCTCAGCGCGAGCGAGAGCTTTCACCTCACCCTATGCAGCGCCTATGGCATCGCCTCCCAACTGCGCCGCCACGGGGTTCCAGTCGCCCTCAAATGGCCCAACGATTTGCTCCTCGAAGGACGCAAACTCGGCGGGATCAAAATCGAAACCCGCATCCAAGCTTCGATAATTGCACGCGCCATTATCGGCATTGGCATTAACTGGCACAACCCGGTTCCCCAAGTCGGAATTAATCTACAATCCTTTCCCCAAATCGACTCCCTCGAACAGTTAGCCGCGATCGCGATCGGCGGCACCCTCTCAACCTACCAACAATACCAACGCGACGGCATCGAACCCATCCTCGCCTCCTATGTCTCTGTACTCGACTCCTTGGGGCAAAAGATCAGCGTCGATGGCTGCCCCGGTACCATTGTTGGAGTCGAATCCACCGGTAAACTCCAAATTCGCCTACACTCAGAAGGAGCCTCTACCGAAATTTGTCAGGATACCGGTACAATCAGTCTGTGGCCCGGTACAATCAGTCTGGGGTACGATGACAGCAACGTCGCGCGCACCCCACACGCGCAATGACCCTTAAATTCAGACCGTTCGCCGAATCGGAGTGACGCACCCAACTCATGAATCACCATTCCCCTCAAAACAATCCTTCTCCCGCCTCCTCGACTCGTCGTCCCCTATTGCGGCGAGGCGCAGTCGTAGCAGCTAGCAGTTTGACCCTTCTCAGTGGCGGTTTCGTTGCCGCTCAAACCGATTCGTTGGTGGACTCGGGCGCTGCACCCGCACCCGCACCTGCACCGCCACAAGTTTCTGTACCCGCACCCGCGCCCGCGCCCGCACCCGCACCGCGAGTTTCTGCCCCAGCACCAGCACCCGCACCCGCACCCGCACCGCGAGTTTCTGCCCCAGCACCAGCACCCGCACCCGCACCCGCACCGCGAGTTTCTGCCCCAGCACCAGCGCCCGCACCGCGAGTTTCTGCCCCAGCACCCGCACCCGCACCGCGAGTCTCGGCTCCCGCACCCGCACCCGCACCGCGAGTTTCTGCCCCAGCACCCGCACCCGCACCGCGAGTCTCGGCTCCCGCACCCGCACCCGCACCGCGAGTCTCGGCTCCCGCACCCGCACCCAGACCGACAACATCGCAGTCCGAATCCCCGAAACTCGCCGCACCGCGAGTATCCGTTCCCTCGTCCTCTTCCAACTCCGCCTCCTCTTCAGACATTCCTGCCCAACTGATTGACAAACCGCCCTCTCAAGCGCCTGCAATCATTCAGCGAAACGCGCAATTTTCCGAGAGTGGAACCAATACATTTATCGATAATTTCGGAGGGCCAACTCGTTCTCCGCGTCCGACGGTGGTTGTAACCGACCGGGCATCGGGATGTCAAACCGCCGTTCGCAGCGGTCAACTCGCTTCGAGGGGGTGCGGTGGAAGCGTATCGGCTCGCAGGGAATCGGCTCGCGGAGGCTCGGCTCGCGGAGGCTCGGCAAGTTCGAGTCCGACAGCCAGTTCGAGTGGTTCGGTTCGGCAAGGTCGCAATCGCGCGCAACCCGTAACCGTAGCACCTGTCGCCGCGCGGACTGTGGTGCGTCCGAGAGCAGCTTCTTCGCGGCAACCCAGAGCGATGGGAGTTCGGGGTACAGGAGTCCCCGCTTCAGCGCGATCGCGAATTCGTCCGGTTCCCACCACGATTGCCTACGCTCCCCAAACAACGGTTGCGGAATATTACAGCAGCGGCGCGCCTCGCCCGGAAGCCCTGCGCGGGGTAGAAACGGCTCTTTTATTCCCTCTTTCAGTTCCCTCCCAAATTAGCTCTGGGTTTGGCTTGCGCGTTCATCCCATTTTAGGCACTCGGCGATTTCATGCGGGGACGGATTTGTCTGCGCCCCAGGGAACGCCGGTTTTGGCAGCCTATCCGGGGGAAGTTGCCCTGGCTGACTCGGCGGGAGGATATGGGTTAATGGTTGCCATTCGCCACGAAAATGGAACCCAAGAATCGCGTTACGCTCACTTGTCGGAGATTTACGTTCGTCCCGGCGATATTGTCGAACGCGGCGATGTCATTGGTTTAGTGGGCAGCACGGGTTTATCTACCGGTCCTCACTTGCATTTTGAGTGGCTGCATCAAATGTCCTCGGGTTGGGTGGCTGTGGATGCGGGAGAACACATTGAGGCGGCTTTGGGGAATATGCTGGCATCGATTCCGCCCGCCCCTCTAACGGCTGAGGAACGGCGAGGCGAGTTGGAAACTCACGCTGAAATTGAGTTTAATTTCCCGACGGAAGCTGAAATTGCGGCGAACAAGGCGAAGTTTGAGGGGCAGTTGGAAACGGCTGAAGCTCCGGCATCGGCACAGGAGGAGGAAAGCGATCCTCGGGCCATTGAGGTGAAGATTCCTACAACCACGGCATCGGAACCTTCTCGGAAGCCTTCGGGCGTTTCGAGAGGAATGTAATTTTTAATGAATAATGAATAATGAATAATGAATAATGAATAATGAATAATGAATAATTGCCTCTCCTTAAAAGAGGAGGATTTAGATCGCTTGAAAAAATGACTCAACTTGTGGCGCTCGGTGGAGGTCATAGCCACGCGATCGCGCTCTCTTTATTGGGACAGCGCCCCATGCCTAATCTTCGTTTGACGTTGATTAGCGATGTGGAACAAACGCCTTATTCGGGAATGCTACCCGGTTTGGTTGCGGGATTTTATCGCTACGAGGAGGTGCATATCGATCTCCCTCCCCTAGCGCGTTTTGCGGGGGCGGAGTTTGTTGGCGATCGCGTTGTAGGGTTGGATTTGGACAATCGCCGCGTTTTTTGTCGCGATCGCGCGCCTGTTGAGTTTGATTATCTTTCCATTAATATTGGCAGTACGCCCGCTGCTTCGGTTGCGGGCGCGGGTGAATATACAACTCCTGTCAAGCCCGTCCCCCAATTTCTTCGCGCTTGGGAACAAATCGAACGGGAGGTGGAAGGGAATCGCGATCGCCCGTTGCGTTTGGGCATTGTGGGCGGCGGCGTTGGCGGTGTAGAATTGGCGTTGAATATGCAGGCGAATTTGCACCGGCGTTTGGTTAAGGCCCGTCGTCCTCTCGATGATGTGGAATTCCATCTTTTTCATCGCGACGAATGTCTCGCTCCCGGTCATAATAATTGGGTGCAAAGGCGATTGGAGAAAATTGCGCGCGATCGCGGAATTCAAGTTTATCTCAGTGAAACTGTGGCCGAAATTACACGCACCTTTGTTCGCTGCGAGTCGGGGTTAACGGTAAATTGCGATCGCGTCTTTTGGGTAGTCCAAGCATCGCCGCCTCCTTGGATTAAAACGTGCGGTTTGGCAACCGACGAACGGGGATTTGTTCTCGTCGATGCCACATTGCGATCGGTGTCTCATCCGTATATTTTCGCAGCCGGGGATATTGCAACAGTTCAAGATTGTCCGCGTCCCAAAGCGGGTGTTTTTGCAGTACGCCAAGGCAAACCCTTGTTAGAAAACTGGCGGCGTGCGGTGGAAGGGCAAGTCCTTAAATCTTACATCCCCCAAAAGCAGTATTTAGCGTTAATTGGAACGGGGGATCGAAACGCGATCGCTTCCTGGTCTTGTGTGGGTTGGCAATCTCCTTTATTATGGCAGTGGAAAGATCGAATTGACCGCGCTTTTATGCGCCGTTTTAGCAATTTTTAATTAAGGTTTGCTGGCTAAATCTATATGCTGACTGAATCTTGATGCAAACTTTTCAAAGAATGTTTTTTTGAAAAAAAACTTGTTTCTTTAACGACTAGGACTTACGCACAGCCACTAGATGTAGGGTGCCGTTAGCGCAGCGTAACGCACCTTTGTCGCTATATAAGTAGGTGGGCATAAATAAATGTTAAAACTCAGAATCCGAAAATGAAGCAGCAAAGCTAGCTACAACAAGGGTTTCACAATAAACGAATCTCAATCGCTATTTGACGGATAATTACGCC
>JAXHVQ010000036.1:0-45500 GCA_034189065.1 Cyanobacteriota bacterium | reverse complement strand
CAGCAAACCGGCAACGAGAGAACCCAAACCCGCCAACCCCATCAAACGCAGGGCTGCTAGGGTTTGTCGAGGAATAAATATCACGCCCAGCCCCGTTAATGTACTTAAAAAAGAGACTAAAATTATGAAAATTCTCAATAACCATCCCTCCACTCCGCCAGAGGAACGGAGAACTAAACTGAAGTAGGCAATATTACCGGTTAAAATCGAGTAAGTTGTCAGTCCCGAAAAGCCCAAAAATGATGCGATCGCGACCAAAAGAGGATTATCGTTGGGTTTGAGTTTCCGAGGCTTGAGTTGACCAGAGGTGCGACGCTCGGGTATCGAGGTTTTGGGTAAAGACATACGGTAGATGACCCTGGTAGAATTGACCTTTATTGTACTGAGTTGCTCGGGGCAAAAAGAAGGGATAACGAAGGCACCAGGGTACCAAGATAGAAGGGAATGCCCATTCACAATTAAATTTAAGCTGATGGCTGACTAATGACCAAAGACCAGTGACAAGGGACGAAAATTCATGAAAAACTTGGCAATTTGGCTGCTTAAAACCTATAAACGCTATCTTTCTCCCCTACTTCCTCCCGCCTGTCGTTTTTATCCCACCTGTTCTGAGTATGCAATGGATGCAATCGCGCGTTTTGGATTTTGGCGCGGCAGCCGACTCGCCGCTCAAAGACTCCTGCGCTGTCATCCTTTTTATCCCGGCGGCTACGATCCCGTTCCCACTGTCGAAGAATTTCAGAAAGTCCATTCACAAAATAGAGAGATTGTCAACCTCTCTCAATGGAAACGAAAACGCGATCGCTGAGTTGGGGTGTTTTACGCAGAAATAAACGATCCAGAGAGCGTCGATCTCGAGGCAGTCAAAAAGCTACTCGCTCGCTGGTATATTGCTTTTTTTTGAATTATGAGTTATGTATTACTCTGGAGGACGAAAAAACATAGCACTTATACTTAAAAGCAAAAAAAACTTTAATTTCTAAGCAAAATTACTTATTTAGCTAAAGAGACATCGCATAGCCTTCGCAAGGTTCGCGATCGCGTCCCACAACTCGGCTAAAGCTCGCGCCAAACAGATTAAACCTGTCAGCAAAACTGCTTTAGAGGCTTGCCCGATTTAGCTCGATATTGGGTTGACTCGCAAGAAATTCGAGCTAGATATAACAATAATTTGTAACTTTAGGATAAATAAGTTAATATAACCTAAACCAAACGCTCCTCGATATTTAAATCGACGACGTGAAACTTAAAACGCAAAAATTGCATCTAACCCTAACAAACTCCTTTGACAAAATGTCCAAGGACATTGGATTGCTTGCCTCATTTGCACCCTAGTTAAAACCAGTCAGTATCGATGAGAAACATAAATTTTACTGTCGCTATTTGTACGTACAACGGAGCTAAACGCCTGCCCAAAGTTCTCGACCATCTAAAGGCGCAAATTCAGACCGAGCAACTCAATTGGGAAATTGTTATTGTCGATAACAACAGCACCGACGATACAGCAAAACTCATCAGAAGTTACCAAAATAGCTGGTCTTCCCCCTGTCCCCTGAGATATAGCTTCGAGCCTCAGCAAGGACTCGCCTTTGCCAGACAGCGCGCCATTCAAGAAGCAGGTGGAGAATTTGTCGTCTTCCTCGACGATGATAATTTCCCCGCCCCCGACTGGTTGGCACAAGCCTATAGCTTCGGTCAAACCCATCCCCAAGCTGGAGCATTCGGCGGTCAAATTCACGGCGACTTTGAAGTCGAACCCCCCCGAGAAATTAAAACCGTTGTCAATTACTACCTTGCCATCGTCGAGCGAGGTTCTAAACCGTGCCAATATAAAAAAGGAGGAGTCCTCCCTCCCGGTGCGGGTCTAGTGGTTCGCAAGCAAGCGTGGGTCGAAAACGTTCCCGAACAAATTTTCTTGACGGGTCGAGTCGGTCAATCTTTAATGGCAAGCGAAGACCTAGAGGTACAATCGTACATCCAACAAGGCGGCTGGGAAATTTGGTACAACCCAGAAATGCACATGGATCACCAAATTTCGCGCCATCGACTGACGCGAGACTACCTGATTAAAATCGTTCGAGGTAACGGTTTAGCTCGTCACCATATCCGCATGATCCGACTGAAAACTTGGCAGCGACCTTTAGCATTTCCCGCCTATACGGTCAAAGATTTAGGCGAGTTCGTCGTCCAATCCATCAAACACCGAAACGTTCTCGACACGAATATTGAGGCAGCTTGTAAGTTGGAACATTTAAAAGCGACTTTGATGAGTCCTTTTTTTATATCGAAGAAGTATATTTCCGAAGCTATGGGTCGGTTGAATAACTCGCAGAAGAGTAAGTCTGGTTCGTCCCAAAATGCGATTAGTTCCTACTAACAAGCGCCTGAATGCTTCCCTCAAATGCTAGTGCCAATTTCGAGCTTTCTACTAAGTCTAGACTAACAATGTTTTCTTAAGAAAAGTCCAAGAAAACAGTCCTGTTTGAATTGAAAGCAGAAAAATAAGTGCTTTGGGGGATTTTTTTACCTAAGTCAAAGTGGGCAATCAAATATGGCCGGTATCGAGCGAGTAGAAACTAAACCGATCTCATTGAAATCAGACGATATTTTGTGCTTGTCCGTCGTCCGCAATGAAATGTTACGACTTCCTTTTTTCCTGGACTACTACAGGCAGAAGGGGATTTCTCACTTTTTAATCGTTGATAACAACTCTGATGATGGGACGCTGACTTATCTCTCGCAACAGCCAGATACGCTCGTTTGGCACACCCGAGACTCATTCAAAAATAAGTTAACCTGGTTAAAAGAATTGCTCGATGGCTATGGGAAGAACCATTGGTGCCTAGTCGTCGATGCCGACGAAATTTTTTATTATCCAGACTGCGAAACAAAAACGATGAATGAGCTGTGCAGTCATCTGGAGCGGCAGGGAAAAAATGCTCTTCAAGCAATTATGCTGGATATGTATTCAGAGCAACCCATCCGGGAAGTACAGTATCAACCAGGGAGCAACTTTTTGACCGCTTGTCCCTATTTTGACAAACAGTTTTATCACTATAAAGAAGGACTCCTCAACGATTACTTCTGGGGAGGATTGAGGCAGCGGGTCTTTCAAAATGAAGCCCAGGAATCGAAGAAACTTTACTGTTTAACGAAATTTCCCCTCCTTAAGTATAGCAGCGATATGCGATTTTATTCCGAACACATGGTGAGAAATATTAAGAGTTCTTCCACCACGGGATGTTTATTACATTTTAAATACTTGGCTTCTTTTGTAAACTATGCTAAAAATGAGGCTAAGCGAAACGAGCATTGGCAAGGTGCAGTAGAATACAAAAAGTACGCTCAACTTCTTGGAGAAGAGGAAAATTTGAACCTGTATGATGCCCAACTGTCAGTGCAACTGAAAAATAGTCGGCAATTGGTGGATATGGGAATTATGAAACGCGGCAGCAATAATTTTTGGGAAGAAGTGCTTCGCGATGCGAAAGTGCAAGTATCGGCAGTTGTTAAACTTCTGTCTCGAAAACTAAGGCGTTCTCGATCAAGTTAGGAATCGAATCAGTATGGCTCTACAGGAATTCAGAATATAGTAACGGTTATTATTGCTCCCTTTATTAGGTTTAAGATCGGTGAATCATTCGGAAGTCCCCACTTTATTTATCACTCGGCAGTTGCCCTATCCTCCTATTGGCGGGGTTCCTTTGCGCAACTGGCAAAATATCAATATTATGATGAAGCTGGGATCGGTCGCCGTATTTTCCATTCCCTCAGATGGATTGAAGCCTCAAGTCGAAACGCTTCCGGGGGTAAAAATTTGGCAGAACTATCAAGTGGGGGAACTGCGTAAAGCGCGATCGCTATTTCGGAAAATCCGCGATCGCTTATGGTGGTTGCAACCGCGCAGTCATCCTTGGGCGAACCAACTTTACGGTGAAACTGTCGCTGAAGACTTGGAACGAGTTTTGAGGGAATTTAAACCTAAAATTGTCATATTTGAAGAACTTTGGTTATATCGTTACCTCAGTGTCGTACAGCGCCACGGCTGTCATACAATTTACGACGCTCATAATGTAGAAATTTTATTGCGAAAAGATATTGAATTAGCCAATCAAAAAGCAAAATTACAATCTAAAATAGAATCTAAATTGCTTTTGAATAAAGTTGAATCAATCGAACGCGCTTTAATCGAAGAAACCGACCAAATTTGGACGTGCAGCGCCGAAGATACTCGTCTGCTCGGGCAACTCTCTCAGCGGAAGTTACCCACCCACGTTATAGCCAACGGCATTAACGTCACCGACTACAACAGCGTTCGCCAAGGGGAGTGTCCCCTTCCCGATGGATTGGAACGCAACCCCCAAACCCTAATTTTTACCGCCTTATTTTCCCACCCGCCCAATGCCGTAGCCGCCCAAATTTTGATCGAGGAAATTTATCCCGAACTTTGCAAAACGTATCCCCAATGTCGTTTAATTTTAGCAGGGCGCAATCCCACTGCTTTGATGAAACAAGCTAATAAAAAAGAGGTCGGAATTCTCGTCACTGGGGAAGTTCCAGATATGCGTCCCTATTTAGCCGCTGCCAGTTTAGTGATTGTCCCGTTACTCGACGGCGGCGGAACTCGTTTAAAAATATTAGAAGCTTTTGCTGCCGGTCGTCCGGTTGTAAGTACGGCTAAAGGCGCTGAAGGGTTGAAGGGAAAAGATGGAGAACATTTACTGATCCGAAATAGCGTCGAAGAAATGGTTGCAGGAGTCTCGAACCTTTGGTCGGATGCCGCTTTAACTCAAAAATTGGTAGATTCAGCTTGGAAACTGGTTTGTGCCGAATATTCCTGGGAAGCCGTTGGGAAGCGAGTAGAAAAGGCGATCGCCGAATTGCCATGAAAGCAGTCAAGAAACATTGCGGGCAAAATTCTCTTAACTTATGGAGATTAAAATGCTGGATTTAGTGAAAAACGCGATCGCGAATATCCAAGGCGGTCAAGAAACATCGCCCAATTCTACTTCAAAATTTGTAATTCTTTCAGTTCCTAGAACCGGAAGTAATTTTTTGTGCAGTACCTTAGATTCTCATCCCGAAGTTTTATGTCATCCCGAATTATTTCATCTCGAACATATTTGTTATTCAAAAAAGTATCTCAAAAGTGGAGGCGAAAGATTTAGTACGCCCCAAAAGAGAGACCGTTCTCCAAAAAGCTTCATGAATCAAATTTGGCAACAGGAGTTTGACTGCCGAGCGATTGGATTTAAGCTGATGTTGTGGCAAAATAAAAGGGCATTTAATTTAGTTTTAAAAAATAAAAGTATCAAAAAAATATTACTCTTTCGTAACAATAAGCTAAAAACTTATGTATCAGAAAAAATTGCCAAAAAGAAAAAGGTGTGGATGACACCAGAGTCCAACTTAGAAAAAAAAGAGCAAAATGCTCGGCAACTCTCTATCACCGTAAAACCCAAATATTTTTACGAATACATAACAATTGTTGATAAATTCTACGAAAGTTTACGCAAAAAGCTCAAAGTATCTAACCAGGTCTTTCTAGAAATCGCTTATGAAGAATTGTTGGGTCGTGAAAATGAAGCGGTCAAATTAAACATACTCGAGTTTATTGGCGTTTCAGAAAATCCAGAGTATCTTAAGTCCAACCTCAAAAAGCAAAATCCACAACCCCTCTCGGAATTAATCGAGAACTTTTATGAGTTAGAAGAAGCGTTGAAAGGAACTGAGCTAGAACCTTACCTATATGCGTCCGATTTTTGATGAAGTAAAGCGATGACTGAAAGAGACAAAACACTTGAGTCCGAGCAACAAAAAACTCTTGACAACTCCGTTCGGACTTTATTTCTGACAAAGCATTCTCCCTATCCCCCGATGGGAGGTGCGCCTTTGCGCAACTGGCAAAATATTAATATCATGATGAAATTTGGGCCGGTTGCTGTTTTTTCGGTTTCCGCTTACAAAACCCCCCAAAGTCGCCAATACCCGCCGGGAGTCGCGGTGTGGAAAGACTATAATGCCGCAGAGATTTTTCCAAAGCGATCGCTTTGGCGAAAGTTGGAAGTTCGACTGTGGCGACTGCGCTTTTTAGGACATTCCTGGGCAGACCAATTTTATGGAGATACCGTCGCCGGAGAGTTAGATCGGCTTTTGGCGGAATTTGCCCCGACTCTTGTTATTTTTGAAGAAATGTGGCTTTATCGCTATTTAAAAACAGTTAAGCGTTATAATGGACTGACCATTTACGATGCTCACAATATAGAAACGTCTTTGACTCGAGATCTCAATCGTTCGGCAGACACAAACCGTTTTACCGCTGAAGCAAAAGTTCTAGAAGCTAAAACTGCATCCATCGAACGTTATTTGATTCAAAACGCCGACCAAATTTGGACGTGCAGTACAGAGGAAGCAACATCGATTCAACAATTGTGCGATCGCACTCCTCCCGTTTATGCGATCGCGAACGGAGTTAACGTGGCGGACTATCAAGGCGATCGCATTCCTACAATCGAGTTAGCTTCCAATCCTTTTACCTTACTTTTTACGGCCTCGTTTTCCTATAAACCCAATGCAGTAGCTGCGGAAATCCTCATCGATCGAATTTATCCGCAGTTACGGAAACAGTATCCCGATTGCCGTCTAATTTTAGCAGGTCATAGTCCCACCCCGCATATGGAAGAAGCTGCGAAAATCGATTCGGGAATTATTGTTACGGGTAAAGTGCCAGATATGCGTCCCTACTTAGCTGCTGCTAGTGTTGTCATTGTCCCCTTACTGACGGGTGGAGGGACTCGTCTGAAAATTTTAGAAGCCTTTGCCGCTCGTCGTCCAGTGGTTAGCACTACAAAAGGTGCAGAAGGATTAAATGCGCAAGACGGACAACATCTGCTCATTCGAGATAGCGTCGAAGAAATGGTTGCAGGAGTCTCCCAACTTTGGTCAAAACCCAATCTGGTCAAAAAATTAACTAAGTCGGCAGCCGAACGGGTTAAGTCAGAATATTCCTGGGAAGCAGTAGGACAAAGCGTAAAAAAAGCGATCGGCGACTTGTTATAAAGCAATGGAAATCACTATAAAATTTGTCAACTTAGTCGAGATCGAATAGGAAAAACATGACGAACTTTTTTACCAATGCCATCAGCGAACTTATAGGTTACTCTCGCTCTAGTGAATTGAGCGATCCGCCTGAAAAATTTGTTATCTTGACGGTTCCGAGAACGGGAAGCAGCTACTTGTGCAATGCCTTAAACGGACATCCAGAAATTTTGTGTCATGGCGAATTATTTCACCCCAAGAAAATATTTTCAAATACCAAAAAAAATAGTCATGTCAATTTAGGTTCGATTCAATTCAGAAACTTTTTACCGAAACGCTTTATGAAGCGAGTTTGGGAGCAAAACTTTGAGTATTCTGCTGTTGGGCTTAAGTTATTTCCAAAGCACAGCGAAAAAGCGCTAAATTTGATTTTAGAAGATCCAGAAATCAAGAAGGTACTGTTGCTCCGCCGCAACCGAATTAAAAGTTACGTTTCCTTGCAAATTGCTTTAAAAACAAAGGAATGGTCTTTGAAAGGATTTACTTCTAAAAAAACAACTGAAACCAATAGATTAACCTCCATCAAAGTTAAACCGAGAAAACTTCAGCAATATGTTGAGAAAACCGATCGGTTTTACGAGAATATGCGTCAAAAGCTAACAGCATCAAATCAGAAGTACCTAGAAATTGCTTACGAAGATATGTTGGGTACTGACAGTGAGGCGATCAAAGCGGAATTGTTGGAATTTATCGGCGTTTCTGTCAATCCCGAGTATTTGAAGTCAAGTTTGAAGAAACAAAACCCTCAACCTCTTTCACAGTTAGTTAAAAATTATAGCGAGCTGGAATCTGCTTTGCAAGGAACAGAGTTAGAGCATTACTTACATCAATCCAATTTATAATTGTGTACCAGAATGATTTTCGCCAGAAATCAAAAGGTCGAAAACCAGGTGAGGAGAACATCAAGAGTCATTACCGTAAAGGCGTAGCAGGAGATTGGAAAAACCATTTTAACCAACAGCATATCGAGCTATTCAAGCAAAATCATGGGGGCTTACTGGTTAAATTGGGATATGAGGACGTTGAAAATTGGTGAAAAATGGGATTAGCTATGCTAAGTTACGACCGGCCACGTGCTAAAAATGAAAATGACAACGGCAACGATCGCTAAGAGGGCTTCGATAATGTTGCCAATAATCGAACCGACGATAACGCCTAAACAAGCTTTAACGGAGAGTTTGGTGCGTTCGTTAAGTTGGGCATCCCGTCGATACAAAAATTCGCCCACAAACGCGCCCAAGATTGGACCGACTAAAATGCCCAGGAGGGGCCCGCCTAGAGGAAGGGCGGGCAATAAGCCGAAAATTCCCAGGGCGAGTCCTGCCATTGCGCCGTACTGCGCCCACTTACTCGCCCCTAAGCGTTGGGGTCCCCAATAGGTCGCGAGAAAGTCAATAGCCGCACTCAGGATCAAAATGCTAAAAATGGCGACGAGAGGCCAACCCACTCCAGCAAAACCCGTCGCAACATACCATACCGCGATCGCGAGTAAAATAAAACTTGTCCCCGGCAGTCCGGGAATAACTGCGCCAACTATGCCGACGAGCATAACGGCAATGACAAGCCAATAAAGTAGGGTAAGGTTCATGGCAATTAACCGATTTCAAAGGAAGAAAAGTTACGCTGTTCGATAACTAGCGAGAACCGACAATTTGAGCAAACCGCTCTCGTCCTTCCTCCAAATTAGCAGGAATGCCGTTGGGATACTTTTGGGCGAGCATTGCTTTGAGGCGTTCGACACGGTTTCCCGGATTGGGATGAGTGCTGAGAAATTCTGGCGGCTGACCGCCCGATCGCGCGGACTGAAGAATTTGCATCACTTCAACAATCCCCTCGGGATTGTACCCCGCCTCTGTCATAAACTGAAAGCCCAGGCGATCGCTTTCGAGTTCGTCTTCGCGGCCATACTTAAGATTGAGCAGTTCATTGACGGCTCGGGCTAAAATAGTCGCTTGTCTGGCGCTTTCGGGAGTATCGCTGGCGGCAATGCCCACAGAATTGACTAAAGCTGCACCTAACTGTTGTTTTGCCAGTTGTTCTGCCCCGTGTCGTCCGACGACGTGACCGATTTCGTGGCCGAGAACCCCTGCCAGTTGGGCTTCGGTGTTGAAGCGACTCAAGAGGGCGGCGGTGATGAAAACTTGTCCCCCCGGCAGGGCAAAGGCATTGATAGTGCGGGGATCGTTCAAGAGGTGAAATTCAAAGGGATAGCCCGATTGGGAGACTTGCGATCGCGTTACAATTTGTCCGCCGACGCGATCGATATAATCTTGCACCGTTGCGTTGGGATATAAGCCACCGTACTTTTGGGCGACTTGTTGTCGAGCTTCCAGCCCGAGCGCGATTTCTTGGCGCGGCGACAGTTGAATGCGCTGAGTCTCGCCAGTGACGGGGTTTTCGGTGACGTTGGTAAAGTAGTTGAAGAGGGCAAACAGAGCAAATAAGCCGCCGATCGCCAGTCGAACGAGTAACTTGCGCACCTTATTGATTCCTCAAGCTTAGCTCAAAGTATACTAGCATAGGAATGTTTGCCTCTCTCAATTTCTTTTAATTGACCCATGAAAAAACCCAATTTTATTGTCGTTGGAGCGCACAAAGCTGGGACGACTTCGCTCCATCATTATTTAGCCCAACATCCAGATATTGCATTGATTCCTAACAAGGGGTCTGATTTATTGGCTCGAAGGAAATTTGCAACGATCGCTGAAGCACAGGAGTATCTTGCTCAGTTTGACGGGGCTGACGAAACTCAAACTCTTGGGGAAGTATCGAGTGTTTATCTTCATCGGGACGGAGTAGCCCAAAGAATCAAAACGCTTTTTCCGGATATCCAAATCATTGCAGTCCTTCGCAATCCAATGGAAAGGGCTTTTTCTCATGCTCTTTGGAAGCGGCATTACACCGTAGAAGAATTGAAAAAAATTGATGAAATTATTCTGAACTCAGAGAACTTCCTTCTGCCGGGATTATACGGAAAGCATATTCAAACTTATTTATCTTATTTCAATAAAGAGCAGATTAAATTGATGGAATTTCAAGAATTCAAAAGAAATTCGGACGTATTTTGGGCTGAACTTTGCAAATTCATTGGTGTAGACAGCGATTTCATCCCCAACGCTGAAACCCAATATCATCACGGAGCTTTGAAAATAAATAATATCTATAGTCGATTGCTCGGCAAGGGAGCAACACCTAACCAATTCTTAAAAATATTGATTCCAAAGCCAGTTCGTTCGTGGGTTAGGAAACGTTTAGCAAGCAAAACTTATGTTCCTAAAATGAAAATGTCTGCCGAACTCAGAGCCAAACTTAAAGAGTATTACTACGAAGATATTATGAATTTACAAAAGTTAACGGGTTTAGATTACTCTCATTGGCTAGACAATTAAACAGTTCAATTTCAAGAAAAAGCAAAATTTTTAAGCAATGAGCGAGACCAATAAACTCGAACAAGAAGAACTGGGATTTAAAGCAGGGACGCTATGGGAAAAGGTAACAACTCGAACCCAACACGCCCTCAAATGCGGCGCATTACAGTCGATTCCGACGGAATATGAGTTTGTCGAACAAGAAAGATTCCGCTTTTTAACGCGCATTCTCACTCAGCTTCAACGCAGGGATGAGGCCATTCAAGAACAACACCGAAAAGAGCGCGAATTGGGTCAGCAGTTGAATCCCTTTTTGCCTTACGACGAAGATTTATTTGTCAGAAATCTTTCTCCAACGCATTTATGTTTGTTGAATAAATATAACGTTGTCGAACACCATTTATTAATGATTACGCGCGCTTTTGAGGAGCAAGAAACGTGGCTAAGCGTGCAAGATTTCGAGGCGATGTGGCTGTGTTTGCAGGAAATTGAGGGTTTGGCATTTTTTAATGGCGGCACGGATGCGGGTGCCAGTCAGCGACACAAACATTTGCAATTAGTTCCCTTTCCATTAGTACCCGATGGTTCGAGTCTTTGGATAGAGACGATATTAGAGTGGGCAGATTTTGATGGGATAATAGGAACAATTCCTCAGTTCCCGTTTACCCACGCGATCGCGCGTTTCGAGCCCCTGGGATCGGCATCCCCCCAACAAGCGGCACAAGAAACTTTTCAGTTGTATCAAAGTTTGCTAAAAGCAGTGGGACTCTCGGTAGAAGGAGAACGACAAACGGGGGCGTATAACTTGTTGGCGACGCGAGAAGGGATGATGGTGGTTCCGCGATCGCGCGAAAGTTATGAGTCAATTTCAGTCAATTCTCTCGGTTTTGCAGGCGCGCTTTTGGTGCGAACCCAAGAACAATTGGAGTTACTCAAAGAAATCGGGCCCATTGGGTTGCTCGAGGCGGTGGCGCGATCGCCATCAAAGTCGTGAAGGGTACGAAGCGAGCCACCAATATTGCGAATGATTTGGCAATTGTAATACATATCGTGCTACGATAGAAAAAATGAATTCAATGAGGAGACGCGATCGTGGCAGAACGACTCAAAAGCTGGGAGTCGCCCCGCCGCCAAGGACGCAATCGTAAGGGCAAAGGCGGTTCGGCGCGGCAAAGACAGTTGAAAAAGCAGCAACAAATGTTACGCAAAAAGCTCAAGACGCAAGCCAAGAAACCACAAAAAAATCACAAGGGGGGAGAGAAGTCAATGCTCTCCCTTCTTTTTTTGGTTTAATGGGGTATGGCGCTTCTGCATCGTGGGTCTAACGCGATCGCGTTCCCGCCCCATCCAGCAGTTAAACTGAAATATTATCTTCACCTTCGCCCGAGTGCGCCGCAATGAACGAGTTTCCATCTTCACCTCAAAATCTTAATTTAGACTCATGGTTAGAAATCGGAACCATCGTCGCCCCCCAAGGGTTGCAAGGAGAAGTCCGAGTTTTAGCGAGTTCTGACTTTCCCGATCGCTTCGAGAAACCGGGAAAACGCTGGTTGTTAGCGCCCGACGAAACCGAACCCCAGGAAATCGAATTGCTAAGGGGACGTTATATTCCGGGAAAAAATGTGTACGTAGTCCGACTGGAGAATATTGAGAATCGCGATGGCGCAGAATCATTGCGCGGTTACAAATTGCTGGTGCGCGAAAGCGATCGCCCTCAACTTGAAGAAGATGAATATCACATTCGCGACTTGATCGATATTGAAGTCAGTCATCACCTGACCGGCGAAGTATTGGGAAAAGTAATCAGCATTATTCCAGCCGGTAACGACTTACTCGAAGTCGAACTTTTTGCACCTGTTTCTCCAAATACGCCAACTCCCTCTCGCAACAAGAAGGCTGGAAAAACGGCGAAGCTTTCAAAAAAGAATACAGTTTTAATCCCTTTCGTTAAAGAAATTGTTCCGGTTGTCAATATTCCGAATGGTCCCTTGGAAATTTTACCGCCTTCGGGCCTACTCGAATTATAATTTTCTGTAGTCTATCGGTGCGACAGATTGAGGGAAAGTCGAAATCCTCAGCGCAAGAGGCATCTGAAGTCACCCTTCTCGGTCAAGACGAACAGGGATCGTGACGGCTCAATCGGTAAGCTGTTCGGCATTTAGAGTCGGGGCTTGTTGTACGAGAAACGACTTTTTAGCGTGCGGAATGGGGGTTGAAAGCTTCCGGTGCAGACTTTTTCGTTCCGAACAGAAGTGCGATCGATCGCGCCCCGCCTTTGGCTGACAACGCGAGTAGAGCCCCTCACAATTGCGAGATCGAAAGCCAACCCATCGCCATCGCCGGAGTGCTGGGATGTAAGCTGGGGGGAAGGTACGAGGAAAACCGTTGAAAGCAGCGCCCGAAAAGAACAAACAAAGCGCGAATACGGTATAAAGGAGAAAACTTCATGGTAAATTACTCTGTATTTATGGTAGTCGAATGTTATAACAGGAGGTTGAGAGGTTCAAGATTGTGCCAGAGTTAGCCAAAAAGTGGCGAGAACCCGGAAAAAAATGCAAAATCGGAATAGAATCTTTGCAAAGATGTCTCCTTGACCTCAGACAACTCTAGTAAAAACCCTTAAAATACCAAATAGGTTTGATTGGATGTACCAGAACTTCCGGTTTGGAATTCGCGCATCCCTCGAAGTCTTCAACCCACTTGATGGAAGCGAATGAAATTTGAACGCGAGTATCAACAGTGCTTAGAGAAAATAATTTGGGCGACCAAGCAACTCCAGGTTGAAGTGCATCAAAGACAGCTTGACGCGATCGCCAAACTGATCGTTCAGCCCATGACCGGACCCTGGCGATATTTTCACACGCCTCACCACATCTTTGAAGTCGGCGGTTCGGAAGACCCCATCGAAGTGCTAGCGTCTCTGTTTCACGACTTGGTGTACGTCCAAGTGGACTGGAGTATCAATTTTGGCATTAGCTACTATATTTCGCCCTACATCAAGGAAGAAAACGAACATCTCCAACTGCGCAAACCCGCCCGACGACCGTCCGATCCGGTTTTCGAGATGACCCTCATTGTCTTTGGGTTCTCCCCCGAGCAAGTTCTCAATCCTTTTGGCGGACAAAATGAGTTTTTAAGTGCGCTGGTCGCCGTTAAAGCCCTCGAATCTTGCTTGAAGCCTCAACATCTCTTGCAAATTGTAGCCTGTATTGAAGCAACCATTCCTTTTCGGCCCAAGTTTGAAGATGGAACTACCGCCAGCGATCGCCTCTACAAGCGCCTCCAACAAGCCAATAGCGAGTTCGATCTTCACCTCGAAGACAAAGAACTGCGCGAAGCTGTAAAAAAAGCCGTCCGCGTTGCTAACCGGGATGTTATGAGTTTTGCCTATAGCAACTCGGCGGAGTTTTTATCCAATACATGGAATTTATTGCCCGAGACCAATCATAACTTAGTTGACAGTTCGAGTTCCTACCGCGTCCGGGAATATCGCCTCGCTCTCCAAAAAATGGAGGGCTTTATGAATTTTTTGCAGCCAGAATTGATTTTCCGACAGTTTGATGGGGAACCGGACAATGAAACTTACCAAAGTTTGCTGGCAACGGCTTGTAAGAATTTAGATATTGCTAAGTTGTATTTGGGGACGAAGCTGTATGGTGTCGCCCTACTCGAAGCTTTATCGTTGCGCATTGGTATTGATATCCCTTTGTCTACGATGATGGGAGAACTGCCCTATCAAAATTCTGGCGCTTCTCATTGGGACGATTTTATTCCTAAAATTCCCTATACTTTCCCCCCGGACAATGATGTGGAGCGAGAGGTGACGATGTTGTTGGAGGTGGGACGCGCTGAAGATTTGGAATATGACTTGAAAAATTCGCCTTTATCAACTTTCGTGGCGAGAAAGTTGGGTTTTGAAGAAATTTTACGCCAACTCCAACAAGCGAAAAAGTTTTTTGCGGGCGATCTTTCTAGCGAGGAGTTTATTGCCAGTTGCGACTCGACAACCATTGAAATCATTGTTAATGGCATTGTTAAACTTCTTGACAGTCGGAAGTCGGCGATTCGGACGTATACTAAGATGTGACGCAAGAGCTATTAAAATTAGAAATGGTGGTTTTGGAAGTGTAGTATCGATTGGGAATTTCGCGATCGCGTCTCGATTTATTGTAAAATAATGTAACGAAACTGTTTCATTATTCACAAATTATGTATCGCCGCGCCTTTCTCAAAATAGTTTTTGCCAGCGTTTTGATTGTTCTGGCTAGTTTAAATATAGCGCCTCCCGCATTCGCTTTGGGCGGCCCGCAACCTCCCCTCGACAGTCCCGCACCCGAGTTTACTCTCCCCACGAACACCGGCGACGGAATGGTTTCGCTGAGCGATTATCGGGGTCAGTGGGTGGTTCTCTACTTCTATCCCAAAGATTTTACCCCCGGTTGTACCCTAGAAGCGCGTCGTTTCCAGCAAGATTTACCGAAATATCGAGAAAGAAACGTGCAAATTGTCGGGGTGAGTGCGGACGACGTAGACTCTCACGCTGAATTTTGCGATTCTGAGGGGTTGAAGTTCCCTTTGCTAGCGGATACGGACGGTTCGGTGAGCAAGGTCTATGGGTCTTGGTTGGGATATTTGTCGCTGCGCCATACGTATTTGATCGATCCTGATGGGGTTTTGCGGGAGACGTTCCTTGGCGTTCGACCGGCGATACACAGTGCGGAAGTGTTGGCGCGTTTGGATGAATTACGATCGGTTTGAGGGGTTGGGAGAAACGCGCGATCGCGCGATCGCTATTAGTAGGGTGCCGTTAGCGCAGCGTAACGCACCGTTATCATTATCTGTAATGTAGCTGCGTCAGCAAGAAATCTAGAGTGGTGGGTTACGGCGGAGTGTTGATTCCAATCCAAAAAATCGACCTTTAATTGCCGCCTAACCCACCCTACAGAAGGAACTTGATTCAGATGGAGCGATCGCTATTAGTAGGGTGCCGTTAGCGCAGCGTAACGCACCATTATCGTTATCTGTAATGTAGCTGCGTCAGTTAAAAGAAATCTAGAGTGGTAGGTTACGGCGGAGTGTTGATTCTAATCCAAAAAATCGACCTTTAATTGCCGCCTAACCCACCCTACAGAAGAAACTTGATTCAGATGGAGCGATCGAGGTTATGTCATCAGTCCACCCTTTGTCAGATGAACAGATTGTCAACTGAAATCCTTGCTCGGGAAGCTCAGTCTGTACCTCACTAATCACAAAAACTGCTATGCGAAAAATTTTTCTACAAGTGAAGTGTTAATGTCATCAGCGGCAACCCCAGAGGCAATCAAAAAATTCACTCGTGTGGAGGCCACATATAATCATAACAACGTTCGGCTAGTTCGTTAGTCCTATCTTGGATTTTTTCCTCATTCCATTGTTGGGGATTACTTTGTGCAAATTCTTTTGTCAGTACAAAATCAGATTTTTTATAAACCTCTATCTTTTTATCTAATGTCTTATTGCCGGCTTGTTCGTTGAGTTCTGCTCCTAAAGGCAATAAGTTACCAATAGCACTTACGAAATCTTCCGTCCCCGACGACTGGGATAATATATGTTCTAATGTCATGCTATCGGGTTTAAATTCGTGAGTGGTTTGGTTGACAGTTTCAATATGGCTAAAAATATACTGAATAAGCTTTTTGTGGGTAGTATAGTTCCTAGAAAATTTCAATTTATAAAATCTAGTTTTGAAAGTTTCCCTATCCGGCAATCTAGTTGTCAATTGTTGCCTTAATTCATCAATGACTTGTCTCGCTGAATGTTTGTCAGTTGCTTCAAGTAATTGTCTGGCTGCTTTGGAATAACTTCCTTCAATACCAGAGGGTCTCATAGAACATATCGCATTAAAATAAAAATGAAACTTTTCAATAAAACAAAGAATGTCTTTTGCTAATTTTTTTTATTATTTTATCTCCATAAGTTCTTTTAAATAGACTCAATACAAAAGGTTTTTGTTGGCTAACGTTAAAAATTTTCAACGCTACTAGCGATTTATATATGTCTTTTTCTTCTTCTTGTTTAAAATCTTCAGCTAAAGGAGATGTTATTTTGGCATATAAAGCGGCATCGCTGACCAATTCATTTAAAAATATTTCAGCATTGATTTCGCCGTTATTCCATAATTTCTTAAAATGCTTGTATACATTTTCAGCACTCTTCCTGAAAAATAATAGATGCTTTTAATTTTACAGTTATGTTAAAGCTATTTACCTAGTGAAAGCAAATAAATATTGTAGACCGATTTTTAAAGGGGCGCGGCGTGAGTTAAACATGAGTTAAGGCTTGAATTTTAACTCAAGTTATGCTAAAGCCGCGCCCCTACAGTTTACGGTTTTACAGGCAAACTAACTTAAACCGAACTCAATGCCTTCTCCTCCACAACTGCACTCGCTTCGGGACTTTCGGCTTCCGACGGCGGAACCACTTGCCAGAACTTCCCGACCATTGCTTCCCAATTATCGAGAACCATCTTCCCTTTGGCGCTGCCAGTATGCTGGACGTGGGCCGAAATTAACCCTTTCAACTGTTCTTCCCCAGCAGGGGTGGAAACGCGCTGAATTTTAACAATTTCGGGATTGACTTTATCGGGAAAACTGCCGTCTTCATCAAGGAAATAGGCCATACCGCCGGTCATCCCCGCGCCGACGTTGCGTCCTGCCGTACCGAGAACGACAATGACACCGCCGGTCATATATTCGCAGCAGTGGTCTCCTGCACCTTCAATCACCGCCATTCCTTTGGAGTTGCGCACCCCAAATCGTTCGCCCGCGCGTCCGTTGGCGTAAAGCGCGCCGCCGGTCGCTCCATACAGGCAGGTGTTGCCGACGATGACGTTTTCAGACGGGTCGAAGGTGGCTTCGGCAGGGGGTTCGATTGTAATTTCGCCGCCGTGCATTCCTTTGCCGACGTAATCGTTGGCCTCCCCTTCTAACTTTAACGTTAAGCCGGGAAGGTTGAACGCGCCGAAACTTTGCCCCGCCGACCCCTTAAACTCGAGGGTAATATCGCCCTCAAAGCCATTGTTGCCGTAGCGTTTGGCAATTTTACCCGCAATTCGCGCCCCTACCGAACGGTCGGTGTTGATGATGTTGACCTGTTTCGTCACCGAACCTTGGTTTTGGATAGCCGCCGCGATCGCGTCATCTTCCAGTATCTCATCATCCAGTACCGGCCCGTTACTATGCACCTCTGCGTGTTCCAACCAACTGCGGTCTTGGGGAACAGGCAGATTTAACAGACAATTGAGGTCGATTCCCTCGGTTTTCGTCAGTTTCGTCCCTTCGCGCTGTTTCAGCAAATCTACGCGGCCGATGACCTCTTTTATCGTGCGATAGCCAAACTTTGCCAGCAATTGCCTCACTTCCTCCGCCACAAAGTAGAAAAAGTTAACCACATCCCCCGGAATCCCCGTAAACCGCGCGCGCAACTTCTCCTGCTGCGTCGCCACTCCTACGGGACAATTATTCGTATGGCAGATGCGCGCCATGATGCACCCTTCGGCAATCATCGCCACGGAACCGAAGCCATACTCCTCCGCCCCCATTAACGCTGCCATCATTACGTCCCAACCGGTTTTAAACCCGCCGTCGGCACGCAACAAAACGCGATCGCGCAATTGATTTTGCAGCAACACTCGATGCACTTCCGTCACCCCCAACTCCCACGGCGAACCCGCGTGTTTAATGGAACTCAAGGGCGATGCGCCCGTCCCGCCATCGTGACCGGAAATTTGAATCGTGTCTGCATTGGCCTTTGCCACCCCCGCAGCCACGGTTCCAATGCCAATTTCTGCCACCAATTTTACCGAAACCCTCGCTTCGGGATTAATTTGATGCAAGTCAAAAATCAACTGGGCCAAATCTTCAATAGAATAAATATCATGGTGAGGCGGCGGCGAAATTAAATCGACTCCCGCCTTGGACCGACGCAACATGGCAATATACGGACTCACCTTGCGTCCCGGCAACTGTCCGCCTTCCCCCGGTTTTGCCCCCTGCGCCATCTTAATTTCCAACTGTTGGCCGTTCATCAAATATTCCGGTGTCACCCCAAAACGTCCCGAAGCAATTTGTTTGGTGGCAGAACTGGCAGTATCGCCGTTTTTCAGTCCTTTGAGATGGGGCAAGGTGGGCGAGTTTCCTTCTTCGTCCACATCTTTGAGGACTTTAAAGCGCACCGGATCCTCTCCCCCTTCGCCGGAATTGGATTTGCCGCCGATGCGGTTCATGGCAACGGCGAGGGTTTCGTGGGCTTCCCGGGAAAGGGACCCCAAGGACATAGCCCCGGTACAGAACCGTTTGACAATTTCTTCGACGGATTCGACTTCTTCAACGGGGATGGAACCGCGATCGCTTTGAAATTCCAGTAAATCCCGCAGCGCTGTGGTTTTGCGACCGGACAAATATTGCTGATAAATACTGTAGTGGTCGTAATCCCGACCGGCGACGGCTTTGTGCAGCGCCTTTGCCATTTCCGGCGAGTTCATGTGATATTCGCCCCCCGGTTTGTAGTTAATAAAGCCAAAGTTTTCCAATTTCCGTCCTTGCAAGGCGGGGAAGGCGCGACGGTGGAGGGCGGCGACTTCGTTGGCGAGTTCTGTTAAAGTCAAACCGCCGATGCGCGAGGTGGTTCCGGCAAAGCATTGACTCACTAAAGCAGGTCCCAAGCCCAAGGCTTCAAAAATTTGCGCGCCGTTGTAGGAGGAGAGGAGAGAAATCCCCATTTTTGAGAGAATTTTCAACAAACCAGCTTCAACGGCTTTGCGATAGCGTTTTTGGGCGGTTTCGATATCGATTTGCTCGATTTTTCCCCGTCCCATGAATTTTTGCGTTTTCTCTTCACTCCACCACGTGCGGACGGTTTCGAGGGCGAGGTAGGGACAGATGGCAGATGCGCCGTATCCGATCGCGCACGCGAAGTGGTGGGTACTCCAACATTGGGCGGTGTCGAGGATCAGGGAGGCTTTCAGGCGCAGTCCCGAACGGATCAGGTGGTGGTGGACGGCACCCACTGCCAGGAGGGGGGGAATGTAGGTGAGGGTTTCGCTAATTTGTCCGCCGACGCGATCGCTTAAAATTAAAATTGCACTGCCATTGTTAACCGCTTCGGCAGCTTCATCACACAACCGATTTAAAGCTAATTCTAATCCCTCCGGGCCGTCGGCGATGGCAAATAAGGTGGAAAGTTCGGTTGTTTTAAACGTTCCCTTGCCATTCCCCTGGCTTCCCCCGGTTTTAATTTGTTCCAGTTCTTTATCGTTGAGGAAGGGACTGTCTAACTTTAACAACCGCGCGCCTTCGGGCTTCACTTCGAGCAAATTCCCCCTTGCCCCCAAAACCATACTCAACGACATCACCAAACTTTCTCGCAGCGGGTCGATGGGAGGGTTGGTGACTTGGGCAAAGCGCTGTTTAAAGTAATCGTAGAGCAAGCGCGGTTTATCGGAAAGGACGGCGAGGGGAATGTCGTCGCCCATGCAAAATGTGGGTTCTTTCCCCACTGTTGCCATTGGCACAATAATTGCGTCTACGTCTTCGGCGGTGTAACCAAAGGCGGTTTGTTGTTGCAATAACGTCGCCGTTTCTAACTGTGGTGCATCGAGAAACGGTTGTGCGGCAAGGGTTGTGCGGAATTGTTGCACCCATTGACCGTAGGGTTTCTCTTTGGCGATGCGCTGTTTGATTTCCCAATTTTTGAGAACTTCGCCGCTTTCGAGATCGACGGCGATCGCTTGCCCCGGACCTAAGCGTCCTTTTTCGACAATTTTGCTTTCATCAATGGGAACCACTCCCGCTTCCGAACCCACAATCACCGTTCCCTCGTCGGTAATGCAGTAGCGGGCGGGACGCAAGCCGTTGCGATCGAGGGTTGCGCCGACAATTTTACCATCGCTAAAGGAGATTAAGGCGGGGCCGTCCCAGGGTTCTTGGAAGTTGCTGTAATATTCGTAAAAATCGGTAATTTCGGGATAATTTTCTAAATCCGGCTGATTTTTGTAGGCTTCGGGGACGAGAATCATTGCCGCTTCTAGGGGACTGCGACCGGCGCGCACGAGCAATTCTAGGGCGCAGTCGAGGTTAGCGGAGTCGCTGTTGTCGGCGTTGGCGAGGGGGGTGAGGGCGGCAATTTCTTCGGCAGTCCAACCGGGGATGGAAAGGTTGCGTTCGCGCGCTAGCATCCAGTTGATGTTACCCAAAAGGGTGTTAATTTCGCCGTTGTGACCCAATAGGCGCATGGGTTGGGCGAGGGGCCATTTGGGGAGGGTGTTGGTGCTGAAGCGTCGGTGGTAGATGACGAAGTTGCTGGTGTAGTGGGGGTTTTGTAGGTCGAGGTAAAATTGTCCCAAGATTTCGGCGCGCACCATGCCTTTGTAGACGAGGGTACGACAGGAAAAGGAACAGATGTAGAAGTCTTCGGCGAGTTTTTTGCCCACTTGCGATCGCGCGATGTAGAGGACGCGATCGAGGTCTGCGCCTTTTAAGGTGGGCGAGGTGACGAGAATTTGGGCGATATGAGGCAGGTTTTCGAGGGCTTGGGGACCGAGGACTTCGGGCTTCACGGGGACTTCTCTCCACCCCAACACCGTTAATCCTTTTTCCTTGACAACGCTTTCGATGTATGCTTTCCCTTCTTCTGCTTCGGTGTCTCCCACGGGTAAAAACACCATCCCTACGGCTAACCGTCCGGGTTCTGGCATTTCTAGGTTGCGTTGGTCGAACCAGGACTGGAACAATTGATGGGGAATGGCGGTCATCACGCCAGAACCGTCTCCCGAATCGCGATCGGCACTGCATCCGCCGCGATGTTCCATACAGGACAAAGCGCCGAGACTTTGGGCGATCGCCTCGTGGGTTTTCGTCCCGTTGGTTGTTGCAATAAAGCCAACTCCACAAGCATCCCGTTCTTCGACCAACCATCGTTGTCCGAGAAAGGGAGTGTTTGAGCTTGTTGTAGATGACCGAATTTGAGAATTGTGCATACGTTTGTTATCCATTATTGATTTCTCGAGGGAACCGTGTCACGTTTAAGAGAGATAAGATACCAATTGAGGGCGATTGTTGTGGGGGTGCAAGGTACAAGACGTTTCATGAAACGCCTCTACTGCTGCCTTTACGCGCCGCGAAAATACTGAACTGACCCTCGCGCGCCTCGACCTGGGGTTAAAAAGAGAGGTCGAACCTTCTGCTTTCTCGAACCGAAGCCGCCAGTCCAACCCTTTTGCTTCCGCACAATCTCTGACTTTAAGGCTATCTTTTTTTGAGCCTTTGCAGGGAAAATCTCTGGGGGGTGCGCGAAGCGTCGAGCGAGGGCAGCGAATAGGCGATCTGACGAGGGAAAATGGCACATCGAACGCCAATGGGCAAATCTCTCTCTCGGATCGAGAAGGGATGTCTGAGGGAGAGCTAAAAACCCCACTACTTCTGCTTTTGGGTAAGATGTGTTTGGGATTGTACCCACCTCGCCTTCTGATTTTATTATAGGGATGCTCCGAGCGGAAAAATGCCCAAAAAGAACATTCTTGGAATTTTCTATTGTAAGGAATAATTCGGAAAAGTCAAGGTAGAAATGGTTAAGGCGGAGAAGATGAAATCATGACTCGATCTAAGGGAAATCGCGTATTTTTCTGGAAAAAATACGGCAAACGTCTGGGGTTAGCCCTGATTTTCTTTTTGTTAGGCGCGCTTCTGAGTAGTCGCTTTTCCCTAGCAAAAACGCGCAACTCCCAGGGAGAAACGGCTGCGGAATTGCAAAATACGCGATCGCGTCCGGTGCTAGTTGCGCGCGAGGAACCAGCACCCAAAGCCGTCCCCGTTGGAGAACAACCTCCCACTGCGCAAACCCCAACTCTCCCACCCCAACCCCCAACCCTCGTCGCCGCTTCCCCGCAAGTTCGATCGCAAGGCAGTCAAATTTCCCTCAACGGCAAAACCTATCCCGTCCCTTGGTTGCGCTGGCAGGAGGGCAACACAGAGCATTTCGGCATTAGCGATACTGCCGCCGAGCGACTGGGCATCGAATTGTTAAACTCGACAACTCCCAACCAGCAGCCCGTTCGCTGGTTCTCCGAAGGTTCCCCGATTATTTTAAAAACTTTATTTCGCAATCCCTATCGTTACCTCGACCTCAGTAATTTGACGGCTGCTGGCAATTTGCAATTGAGTGTCGCTGGAGAAACTCTCGTTCTGATATCACAACCTGCGAGAATTGTCAATGTTCGCCAAGGACAACAGACGTGGGGCGAACGTTTTGTCGTCGATCTCGATCGTCCCACCTTTTGGCAAGAAACAGAAGGACGAGAAGAAGCCAGCGTCACCCTGGACGGGACAGCGGATTCTGCCCTCATCCAACGGTTAACCCAAGCTCAATCGGGAGGGATAGGTTCTTTGTTGTCCCGGATTTTACCTCAAGCCGACTCGAAGAATGGGAAAAATACCGGTTCGTTGGGTAGAATTGCTGAATCTACGTCGCCTGAAACCAAAACTTTGCCCTTCAAAATTGAAACTTCGGGTTCGCAAACGACGCTACGCTTCAAACTGCCTGAAGACAAAGGGTTAAAGGTGACAACGCTGCCCAATCGCCTGGTTATTGACGTGACTTCGGAACCGTTTAGCGATCGCGAAATTTTCTGGCAACCGGGTGTAATCTGGAAACAGCAACAGATTAGCGTAGGAAATGTGCGTTTTCCCGTCACGTCATTGGAACTCAACCCGCGATCGGGAATTGGCTTGCGACCGATTTGGGGCAATCTTGAGGGAATGACGGGCATCGAACCGCTGGTTAAGATGGGACGCGCGTGGGAAGCAGTTGCAGCCATTAACGGCGGCTTTTTCAATCGCAATACCAAACAGCCATTAGGAGTCATTCGGCGGGACCAACGGTGGTTTTCCGGACCGATCCTCAATCGCGGCGCGATCGCCTGGAACGATAGCGGTAACATTAAAATCGACCGCCTCCGCCTCGAGGAAACTGCCGTCACCTCAACCGGACAGCGCATTCCCGTCATTTATCTCAACAGCGGTTACGTCCAAAGGGGCGTTTCCCGGTATACGTCCGAATGGGGTTCGACCTACACTCCCCTCACCGACGACGAAACCCTTGCCTTAGTGCAAAATAACATCGTCACTTACCAATATCCAGGAGGAGAAAACGGGAAAATGAGTTTCCCTATCCCACCCGACGGATACCTGCTAACCATCCGCGCCAATAGCATCTCGCCCAACACCCTCGCCGTGGGGACCCAAGTCAGCATGGAAAGTCAAACCTTTCCCGCCGACTTTGCCAATTATCCTCAAATTATGGGGGCGGGGCCATTATTGCTGAAAAATCGACAAATTGTCCTCAACGCCGCCGACGAAAAATTTAGCGCCGCCTTTAACCAACAGTCCGCACCCAGGAGTATCATTGCAACGCGCAGTAGCGGAACCATCCTCCTTGCCACCGTTCACAACCCGCCCAACCGACGAGGACCCACCCTCGCCGAACTCGCCCAACTGGTGCAGCGTTTGGGCGCTGTGGATGCCCTCAACTTGGATGGGGGAAGTTCCACATCCTTGTATCTCGGCGGACACCTCATCGATCGCGATCCTACAACTGCCGCGCGCGTTCATAATGGCATTGGGGTCTATTTACCTCAAGCGCGGTAAAGACCCAGACCCAGATTGTTATCGAGCAAGACGATTTCGGAACCCCTTCCTTGAATACCTTTGAGCTTCAAATTACAATTTCAAAACTGTACGAAAATATGGACTTTTCAGGCGCTTGAGTTGAAGAGTAAAAAGTTTTAAGCTTTACTACAACTGCGCGCTCTTAACCCCCTCAACAATTTCTGAGTTTCATACTGCCATTGGACAATTTATCAATTATCGCATTGCACTGGAAGAAGAAGAGGCGGATCGCTTAGTCGAAATGGGAGTCCCCAAGCACGATATTGTAATCGCCTATCATGCACCCCATGTCCGACAGTATAGCAGTTTTCGTTTGAGTGAGGTATAGGCGATGCTTACTGAGCAAGGGTTTCAGTTGCCAATCTGTACCTCGTCCATTTGAAAAACGCTATATACAGAATTTGCGACGGGGTGATGCGGCACTCTAAAATAATCAATCATTCGGTTTACTCTTTTGCCCAAATCCGATTCACTAAGTCGTAAAACGGCTGCCAGTTATCATCTTGCGCGATCGCGTCCCACACTTCCTCTATAATCGGTCGCAATAGGGCAGTCTTGGGATTGTGAAAGCGCAGGCGATCGCGAAACTTTTCCATTTCTTCCCTTGACAAATCGTTGAGTAGCTGGTAGTAAAACTTCCGCCACTGTTCCCATGCCAACACGGAAAACGACGCGCCGTGCAAAACAGTTTCCCCATCCTCGCGCCATTGAGGGTCAAATAATTCCGCCAATTCTGCAAAGAAACCATGATAGCCAATTTGCGTTTCCTCCAGCAAGCGTGCCGTTTGTCCGACCAACTCCTTTGCTTGGAATTCGGGTAACTCAACAAATCCCAACTTTTGAACCATGAGTTGACGATAAGCCGCGTAATAATAGTCTGGAAATCGACTCAATTCTGCTTCTAATTTTGCCTTATTTGCAACCATGCTCAGCGCCACTTGCAACAACTCCAAATTTAGCTCGCAAATTCCCGGTTGATTGCCGTAACAATATCGACCGCCGTAGTCGAAATACGCCGCCGTAAACCTTAAATTGTAAGTTGGAATAAACGCATAGGGACCGTAGTCGAAACTTTCTCCCGTAATGGACATATTATCTGTGTTCAAGACCCCGTGACAAAATCCAGCCGCCATCCACTGCGCCGCCAACCGCGCCACCCGTTGGACTAATTCTCGATAAAAAAGAACGTATTTTTCCTCCGATTGGGGGTCAATATCAGGATAGTAAACTTCGATAACATGGTCTAAAAGTTTGGCAATCAGATCGGCGCGTTGGAAATAATGCAATCGTTCAAAGGTGCCGAAACGGATGTGAGAACGACTGAAACGAATCATCACCGAAGAACGGGTGGGAGAAGGTTCGTCGCCGCGCCACAGTTCCTCGCCCGTTTCGATTAAACTCAAGCAGCGAGATGTGGTTACGCCCAGTTGATGCAACGCTTCTGCGGCTAACACTTCGCGCACCCCACCTTTGAGAGTGAGTCGTCCGTCTGCCGTGCGCGAGTAGGGCGTTCTTCCCGAACCTTTGGTTCCAAAATCGTACAAATATCCGTCGGTGCCGCGTACTTGTCCGTAGAGAAAGCCGCGACCATCTCCTAAATTGGGATTATACTGGCCAAATTGATAGCCGTGGTAGCGTAGGGCGAGAAAAGGGCGCACCCCTTCAAATAAGCCAAACGCTTCGATAAAATGGTCGTCTGTTACGCGATCGCGATCGCATCCCAGCAGAGGGAGAAGGCGGTCGTTACGAAAGCGCAGGAGGAGTTGGGGAAACTCGGCAGCAGCGACAATATCGTAGTAGTCGTCGCCTAAGTTTTCTAAGGCGGGTTCGTAGGCGAGGGAGAGAAATGGATTAGACATTGGCGATCGCGGGGAAATAGGCTTAAAGTAAAGATATCGTCCTGCACTTTGTCTAATTTACACAAGATGCCCGATTCGATTATGTATCAAGAGGATGCCTACGTCGTCCTCGAACCGGATCGACCTGAAGAATTTCTCAGTCCCGAAGAGTTACTCGAAAAACTTAAGGGCGTTTTGCAGCAGCAGGAAGAAGTACCGAGAGATATACAGAAATTCGAGTCTCTTGAGGAAAAAGCGAAATATTTAATGGAAAACTACTGCGAGTTTGAACGCGCGCCGGGACAGTATATTCAGTGGTATGTCGTGCGCTTGGAAAAATAGCGCTTCTTGACAACTTTGAGCAACAGAAATCTGCACGATAAGCGATCGCCAAACCTTAAGGCGGTTTAATCTTCATGGGTCGAGAAAATTCTCCCTCCAACGTTTAGCTGCTCCCCGCGAAGACGCACTCAGACATTAGCACAACTACAAACTGCTCGGTATTTGGACAACTCATAAGTGCTTGCTGCACAAAGCTGAAACCCTATTAATCAATGCTGTTGAGGTGTATTAGGGTTGCTTAAATCTTGACGATGCGGGAAAAATTCATTTCTGTTCTTGCACTGCGATCGCCCCAAATGTACTATCTCCCCCTGCTTCCCCTGCTCCACCGCTTTTCAGAAAAAAAATAAAATTTCGCTCTATCCCTTACCTCAGCGTTAATAGAGGACTATTGAGACCCGATTGACTGAGTACGCTTTTGCATAAAACCAAATACCGCACCCAAAAGGAATATGTAGAAGCTCAAAACTCGTTCATATTTCCGTGCAAATGTCAAATTCACTCACTTCAAACAACTCTGTCGAACTGGTACTGGATCCCGAAACGCAACTGGTGACAGTAAACGACTCCTCGCCAACTGTCTCCGTTCTCTGGGATCGGGCCGCTCAACAAGCGGTAATTGACACGGCTGTCGGACCGACAATTGCCTCGCGTGCCTACGCGATGGTACACACGGCCATCTTTGACGCTTGGGCAGCCTACGACCCAACGGCGATCGCAACTCAACTCAACGACGACCTCCAACGTCCGACCTCAGAAAACACCGATACCAACAAAACCGAGGCGATGAGCTATGCAGCCTATCGCACCCTTACCGAGCTATTCCCCAACCAAAGCGAAATTTTCGAGAATTTGATGGAGGAACTCGGCTTTGACCCCAACAACGCCACCACCGATACCACAACCGCCGCTGGCATTGGTAACATTTCTGCCGAGGCACTGCTGGAATTCCGTCGCACCGATGGTTCCAACCAACTCAACGACTACGCCGACACCACCGGCTACGAACCCGTCAACCCCAACCCCGACCAGATCGTTGATATTACCAACTGGACTCCCGAACGGGTTCCCATCGACGATCCCAACGCCCCCCTTCAGGAATTCCTCACACCTCAGTGGGGCGAAGTCACCCCTTTTGGTCTGGACTCGGGCGATGAATTACGACCGGTTGCGCCGGAACCTTTTCTCCTTGTCGAGGGCGATGTTGACCTAGACGCGCGCACGATTACTCTCGAAGATGGTTCTGTGGTGGATATTAGCCGAGATTTGGTGGGAACCATCATCAACCCCGAGTTTATCCGGCAAACCGAGCAAGTTGTCGAAATCAGCGCTAACCTCACCGACGAGCAAAAGTTAATCGCTGAGTTTTGGGAAGACGGAGGCGGAACCTCATTCCCGCCGGGAACGTTTATGACCTTCGGACAATTTGCCTCCGCCCGAAATAATAATTCCCTTGATGAAGATGTCAAGTTGTTTTTTACGTTGGGAAATTCAGTCTTTGACGCTGGCGTTGCCACTTGGGAATCGAAGACGTTTTACGACTATGCCCGTCCGGTGCGGACTGTGCGCGAACTCGGCGAGTTGGGTTTAATTGGAGAGTCCGATTCCAGCCTTGGGGGGTTTGCGATCGAAGCGTGGGGAGGTCCCGGTCAAGGAACTCAGACGATTTTGGCGACGGATTTTCTCACCTATCAAACCCCCGGTCGCGATCCTTCACCTCCCTTTGCCGAGTATGTCTCCGGACACAGCACTTTTAGCGCGGCGGGTGCGACTGTTCTCGAACTGCTGACGGGTTCCGATCGCTTCGGCGGGTCGGTGACGTTTGCCCCGGGAGAGTCTCGCTTTGAGCCGGGAATTACGCCCGACCGAGAGGTGACGCTGGCTTGGGAAACGTTCTCTGAAGCGGCTGATGAGGCGGGGATTTCCCGACTCTACGGCGGCATCCACTTCGAGGACGGCGACTTGAACGGTCGGACGTTGGGACAAGATGTGGGAACCCGCGTTTTCGAGCAAGCGCTATTTTTTATCGAAGGCGGACAGGAGCAGAATATCCTCTTTGGCGGCCGGGACGCGGACAATCTTTTGGGTACGGCTGCTGACGAGAAGTTCTACGGACGTGCTGGGGATGATGTAATCGCGGGCGGTTTGGGCAATGACCAAATCTTCGGCGGCGATGGCGATGACGTACTGCGCGGCGATCGCAATAACCGTTCTCCAGGCGGAAAAAAAGGCGGCGATGACATTATTCGCGGCGGTTTGGGCAACGATCGCATCGGCGGTAAAGGCGGCAACGACCAACTTTTCGGCGATGAAGGCGATGACCAAATTTGGGGCGACGACGGCGACGACCTCCTGCGCGGCGGTTTGGGCAATGACATTCTCACCGGCGATGACTTTTCTGGCGGTCGGGGAAGCGATACTTTCGTTCTCGCCGTGGGTGAAGGAACCGATACAATTACCGATTTTCACACGGGGGAAGACTTTATTGGTCTGACCGAGGGTTTGGCGTTCGGTCAATTGTCCATCGATATCGAAGGTAACAATACCCGCATTGGCTTTGCCGACGAAACCCTAGCTATTCTCAATAGCGTCACCAATGTTCTCACAACGAACGATTTCGTAATTGTCTAGGTCTTGAAAAAAACCGGGTCTCGGTGCAAGGAGACCCGGTTGCTCAAAACTCATAAGTACCCGAGTGCGATAGTGACACATTCGCTCTAAAAGAGGGTATGTAATTAATCGTGCTCGAGGACTTAGAACTATTTTCTCAAATTGTTCGACCCCTTGAAAGGAGATCGTCTTAATGCTTAATAATGTTTCCGAACAAAAGATGCACTCCGTTCGGCTCGTGCTGACTCTCGGCTGGTTGGTCTTAATTTTCTCCTTGTTCTACGATCCCGTTTCTCATTACCTTACCGATCCTAATACCGTACTCAGTCCTTTTCGCGATCGCCTCGCTTGCGTACCGGTTCAAGGAAAATGTCTTGAAGAAGCGCCTTATCCAATGGGAACTCGCATTTTCTGGGGCATGGTTGTTCCGAGTGCCATCATGATTCTTTTGGTTTTTGGGCATGAAACTTGGCGGCGAATTTGTCCCCTCTATTTCCTTTCCCAAATTCCTCGGGCCCTGGGATTGAAGCCTCTCCTCGATATCCGCAAGAATCAGTTTTTGGCGAAAAACCATCTCTATGTGCAATTTGCCCTGCTGTTTGTGGGTTTGAACGGTCGCATTTTATTGCTCAATTCCGAGCGACTCATTTTGGGATTGTTTTTACTATTGACAATCTTTTCAGCCATGACAATGGTTTTCTTCTATGGGGGGCGCAGTTGGTGTCACTATATTTGCCCGTTTGGAATTGTACAAACTGTATTTACCGGGCCGCGAGGATTGTTAGGGAAAGAAGCGCATACCATTCCCAAAAGTATTATACCCCAATCGGAGTGCCGTACTTTTGACAAGGACAAAAATCGAGAAAAAAGAGCCTGCATTAACTGTAAAACAAACTGTATCGATAAAGATGCTGAAAAATCCTACTGGCATTACCTCAACCATCCCGGACGCAAATTGGTTCAATACGGCTACTTGGGATTAGTCATCGGCTATTTCGTTTATTACGGGTTGTATTCGGGCAACTTTGATTACTATTTTTCCGGCAGTTGGACCCACGAACCCAGTCAAATCGCTACGCTTTTCAGTCCTGGCTTTTATCTCTGGGGTCGCTCAATTCCGATTCCGAAACTTGTCGCTTCTCCCCTCACTCTTGGCTTTTTTGTAGCAGCAACCTGTCTGATTTGTACCCAGTTGGAAAAGCGATATCGAGTTTTTCTCAGACGGCAAAACCCTACGTTAACTCGCGAACAGGTGTTACACCGTGTCTTTTCAATTTGTACTTTTTTAGCGTTCAATACTTTCTTTATTTACGGAGGTCGTCCAGAAATTCTTCGCTTGCCCCTCTCCCTACAATTTCTATTTGAAGGATTCGCGATCTTGGTTAGCAGTTTGTGGCTTTATCGAGCCTGGGGTCGCAGCGTCGAGCAATATAATCGGGAACGTCTCACCCATAGTTTCCGCCGCGAGTTACAAAAGTTTCCCATTGATTTTGCTGGAACCTTAGAGGGTCGTTCTCTCGAGCAACTCCGAACTGACGAACTCTATATTTTAGCTCGGGTTTTGCCGCAGGTTTCGCGACAAGAGCGCTTTTCAATTTACCAAGGGGTACTGCAAGACGCATTAGAAGAAGAGCGTTTTAAGTCGGCTCATAGTTTAGAAGCTTTAAAACCCTTTCGCCAGCAACTCGGGTTGAATGATGAGGATCATTATACCATCTTGACGCGATTGGGTAGCAAACATCCTCAGCTTTTGTATCCCCAGGAATGCGACTCGAAGTGAAGAATTGAGCGCTCTGCTTAATTTAAGGAATTCCGATTTCTTCGCGAGTTTAGGATGAGCTTGGCGGCAACACGATTAAAGCGACTTCGATCCAGTCCGGCTTCGGTTCCGCGATCCCGCAGGGCTCGAGGTACGAGATCGCTGCCCGAATCCCAGGACCGAAAAATCTTTCAATTTTCTCTTGCTGTTGCTGCCATTTTTCTAGGGACATAAAAGGAGACTCAAACTCTAAAACAAGAGCGTAACAGCCTTCAATTTCTTCTTCGCGAATCGCCCGAAGGACGGGTCGTTCTTCGTCGGTCGGACTTAAGCCAAAACGCTGGAGAGACTCGTCGAGGTGAACCTCTTGACCGTAGCGGTAACGGGTGACATCTTTACGAATTTGATTGAGAGTAGAAGTCGCTTGCTGTTCGCGTAAAGCTAAAATGTCCGGCGATGTGGGTTTGCTAAAGGGGACGGGTTTGAGTTCGGCTGCTTTGAGGGCGAAACCGCCGAGTAAGATGGGAGTGCCGTAAAACAGTCCGATCAGGTCGAGGGTCGGGTTAATACTAAGAAAATAAGTAACAATTCCCATTAAGGTTAAACTGCCACCGACGACTAAACCAAAACTTCCAAGTGAAAATTGACGGAACATAAGGCTGAGATAAGGGGTTTACGCTCTGAGCGCTGTGGCGAGTCATCGCTCTAGCCGTTCGTAGTAGGGGCTTTAGCCCCACTATGGCAAGTCATCGCTCAAGCCGCGCTCTGAAGAATCTCCGGGGTAAATTGAAAATTCTCCTTTTTTCCAGCATAAATTCAAATGGCGCTCAATGGGTTGCGTTTTCTACTTTGGGTCGAATGCCCAATGACTTTGAGAAAAGGGTCGCGTCCAAACCTCCCTCGAATTTCGAGCGTTTGGGACCTTCCTCGACCAAATACCTCAAAAATGCCTCAGCAATGACCGACAACTGCTTTCCGGCTAAATACGACACATACCAGCGACGTTCGATGGGGAAGTGTTGCACGTCGAGAACCGCCAATTCTCCCATTAAGTAGTCGGGCAAAAGGGTGTGCTGGGAGAGGATGGAAATTCCCAAACCTCCCGCAATGGCTTGTTTAATGGCTTCGTTGCTCCCCAACTCCAAACGAACTTGGGGGGAAATTTTATGCTCTGCCAGCAGATCTTGAACGGTTTGTCGCGTCCACGACCCCGATTCGCGCATAATAAACGGTTGGTTGTTGAGGCGTTGGATGGGAATATTCCTCTCGCGCGCCAGGGGACGATCCGAACGAGCGACAACCACTAAAGGGTTATCGAGAAAGGGTTGGCTGCACAGGTCCAACTCTACTGGCGGTTGACTCATAATATAGAGATCGTCTTTATTTTCCACCATCCGCTGCGCGAGTGTTTCGTGGTTGGTGACTTGCAACGAAATTTCAATGGCTGGATAAAGCTCGCAAAACGAACCTAAAAGTCTGGGAATGAAGTATTTCGCCGTTGTCACCACCGCCAAGCGCAAATAGCCCTGTTTTGCCCCTTGGAGGGCTGCCGCTTTCATCTCGAAATGGTTCAGTTTTTCAAATACCTCTTGGCAAGTTGCGAATAATTCTTGGCCGACTCCGGTGAGGTAGAGTTGTTTGCCAATTTGCTCGAACAACGGCGAACCGATGGAGCGAGCAAGCTGCTTGATTTGCCCAGAAACGGTGGGTTGCGTAATGTATAGCTCTTCTGCTGCTTTGGTAAAGCTTCTGTGGCGAGCCGCGGTCTCGAACACTTTGAGTTGATGTAGAGTCGCCTGAATCAATAGATGCTCCTTATCAATTAACAATTAATAATTAATAATTAATAATTGGGTCTAAAACCTCTTCGTAAAGGAAGAAAAGGACACGGGTTTTGAGGTCTCCTCTTTGACCGTGAGTTGTCCGAAGGAGTGCCTACGTTCACCGCCTTCCGCTGTAATTATTCATTGTTCATTATTCATTGTGAAGTTTGTCTAGAAATGAGTCTGACGTTAAGGGTGCAGGTGGGGTTGAATCCCTCGAATCTCAAAGCGTTAACGGGGCAGGAGGTGAAGATTCGTTGGGTGAAAGGGCGTAAAGCTTAGATTTTATTTAGTATCTTAATCACATCTATAGAAAAACGTCAATGGAGTTTCTACGTAACATAGAAAGACATGAATCGTTATACGCGATCGCCCTTGAGTTGCCAATTCTCAGCAATTACGCGCCTCTCATCTGCCCATAGATATGAACCTATAGAAATCTGTCGCAATATAGAGTATTATCAATTAAAGATTTTCTTTAGTATTTAGACTCCAGACTCAATTCAGCCTTTATGAACCTGGCTCAGCTAACAAACGAAATTCACTTTAGGAACGTCAAGGGCGACATATTCGGGGGTTTAACCGCCGCAGTCATCGCCCTCCCGATGGCTTTGGCCTTCGGCGTTGCCTCCGGCGCGGGACCGGCGGCCGGTCTTTGGGGAGCCGTACTCGTCGGCTTTTTTGCGGCGCTGTTTGGCGGAACGCCGACGCTCATTTCCGAACCCACAGGTCCGATGACCGTTGTGATGACGGCAGTCATCGCTCACCTCATCGCTGCCGATCCCGAACAGGGTCGGGCAATGGCTTTCACCGTCGTTATGATGGCAGGCGTATTCCAAATCCTATTAGGTTCCCTGCGGCTGGGGCGATACATCACTATGATGCCCTACACCGTAATTTCCGGCTTCATGTCGGGAATTGGGATTATCCTCATTATCCTGCAAATCGCGCCCTTTTTGGGTCAAGACAGTCCCAAAGGCGGCGTAGTCGGGACGGTGACAAGCTTGCCAACTCTATTGGGCGGTGTTAGGCCTCTCGAAACAATTTTAGCTGTGGTGACGGTGGCAGTTATCGTTTTATGGCCATCTCAATTGAAGCGCTACGTTCCGCCCCAACTCGCAGCTTTGGTCTTGGGAACGGCTATGGCTCTCTTCTTCCTCAGCTCGGGCAACGGGGAGATTCGCCAGATTGCCGATATTGCCAAAATTGAGATGGGTTTGCCCAGCCTACAGATACCCACATTCAGCGCTTCTCAACTGCGGTTGATGTTTGCCGATGCCATTGTTCTGGCAATGTTGGGCTGTATCGACGCTCTCCTCACCTCCCTGGTTGCCGACAGCTTAACCCGAACCGAACACAATTCCAACAAAGAACTCGTCGGTCAAGGTTTGGGTAATATCGCCTCGGGTTTGTTTGGCGGAATTGCGGGTGCGGGAGCGACAATGGGAACGGTTGTTAATATCCAAACCGGCGGCCGCACGGCATTATCGGGTCTGACTCGGGCGGCGGTCCTCTTTGTCATTGTGGTCTTTGCCGCGCCCTTAACTCAAGTCATTCCCCTCGCTGTTTTAGCCGGAATTGCCCTGAAAGTGGGGATCGATATTATCGATTGGGGTTTCCTAATGCGCGCCCACAAAATTTCTTGGAAAGCGGCGCTGATTATGTATGGAGTCATTCTCCTCACCGTTTTCGTAGACTTAATTGTCGCCGTTGGCGTTGGGGTGTTTGTCGCCAATATCTTAACCATCGAACGCTTGAGTAACTTGCGCGCCGAAAGCGTTAAAGCCATTACCTACGCCGACGAAGAGATCGAACTTGCTCCCGAAGAAAAAGAACTACTCGATCGCGCCAATGGTCGCGTTGTCCTATTTTACCTGAGCGGACCGATGATCTTCGGCGTGTCCAAGGCGATCGCGCGCGAGCACAATGCCATTGAAGGCTTCGACGTTCTGGTTCTCGACCTCAGCGATGTTCCCATCTTGGGCGTAACGGCTTCCCTCGCATTGGAAAATGCCATTAAAGAAGCTGTGGAAAAAGGCCGTCAAGTCTACGTCGTCGGCGCAACGGGTAAAGCCCTCAAGCGCCTGCAAACCTTAAACGTTCCAGGAATCATCGGTCCGGAAAATATGCTCCTCAACCGCGCCGAAGCGTTGAAAAAAGCCGTTGCCACCGTCGAAGCGCGCAGCAACAGCTACAGCGCGGATCCCGTCGGCCCCACCGATGCGGTTATCGCCCAATCGTAGGAGGAGTGAAATTCTAACTCGTTCAAATATTGATGCTTCAACATAAAGCTCATACCGTAAGCTGTTGCGCATTTAAATTGGGGATTCACTTCTGCCCTCTGCCTTCTGCCCTCTGCCTTTGGTGAGGATGTAACGTCGCAGTTTAAAAGCCGAACAGCTTAGCATTCCCTAGCATTTCCCGCTCTACCTCAATGCCTTTACCCTAAAAACACAACAAATGATATTTGAACCCCTTTTCTCTTCGGTAATACCTGTTATTCCCCTTCCCCTGTTGGCGGCTGCAACCGAAATCAGCCCCGCAGAAGAAGGTCCCCTCGTCCTCACAGGGGTTTTATTAAGTTTAGTTGTCATCTATATCGCCAGCAAACTGGGCGGCGAGTTATCCAAACGCCTTGACTTGCCCCCTGTGTTGGGCGAATTGGTCGGCGGTGTCGTTGTCGGCACGTCTGTATTGCATCTGTTGGTGTTCCCCGAAAGCGGGGCAACGGCTTCAGATTCGCTGCTGATGACGATTCTCCAACGACTCGATAACCTTTCTCCCGAAGCTGTCACGTCGATTTTTCAATCCCAAAGCGAGGCGATTTCGATTTTGGCGGAGTTGGGCGTAATTATCCTGCTGTTTGAAATTGGTTTGGAGTCGGACTTGCGAGAGTTGGGGAAAGTCGGCTACCAAGCGACCATTGTCGCCATTGTCGGCGTTGTCGTTCCCTTTGGGGCGGGGACGGCGGGGGCAATGTACTTTTTCGGCGTTCCGGCAATTCCGGCGATTTTTGCAGGTGCGGCGCTGACGGCGACGAGTATTGGAATTACGTCTAAGGTTCTGTCGGAAATCGGCCAGCTTAAGTCGCGCGAAGGTCAAATTATTGTCGGCGCGGCGGTGATTGATGATGTTCTCGGTATTATTGTTTTGGCTGTGGTGGCGAGTCTGGCTAAAACCGGCGAGGTTGACGTTCTTAATGTGATCTTTCTGATTGTCAGCGCGACGGCGTTTTTGGTCGGTTCGATTTTGTTGGGTAAATTATTTAATAGCGGTTTTGTGGCGATCGCGGATAAGCTACAAACGCGAGGTAATTTGGTGATTCCCGCTTTTACATTTGCCTTTTTTATGGCATTTTTAGCTAATGCTATCCACCTCGAGGCGATTTTAGGAGCCTTTGCTGCGGGGTTAGTCCTCGATGAAACCGATAAGCGCAAAGAACTCGACAAGCAAGTGCTTCCCATCGCGGATATTTTGGTACCGATCTTTTTTGTAACGGTAGGCGCAAAAGCCGATCTCGGCGTTCTCAATCCTGCGATTCCCACCAATCGCGAAGGATTAGCGATCGCGGGATTTTTAATTCTTGTGGCGATTGTCGGTAAAATTGTCACGGGATGGGCGGTGTTCGGACAGCCGGGAATTAACCGTCCCGCCATCGGCATTGGTATGATTCCTCGGGGTGAAGTGGGATTGGTTTTTGCCGGAATTGGTTCGGCTAGTGGCGTTCTCAGCAAACCGTTGGAAGCTGCCGTGATTATGATGGTGATTATCACCACGTTTATAGCGCCTCCGTTGTTGCGAGTCGCCTTTAAGGGCGCGCCCGAAGCGGCGGTTGAAGCCGCCGAAGATTTAGTAGAATCGGCTCCTAAGTGAGACCGATTCGCGCTTAATTTTTGGGAAGATGCGATCGCCGCGATCGCATCTTTTTTGTATAAATGTTCTGCTTTTCCGCTCAAACTCCGATGGACTACTGCGGCAAGTTATCGCGTTATACCACCTTCAACAAGTTATGCTACACTCCACAAAGCTACTCCCACCTAAAAAAGGGGGGGGTTGGAAGGGATCGATTGTAGCGTTACTAGATTAAAATGGTATTATAATACACCCGTGCTTGCGAAAGTCCATTAAAAATAAGCGATGAAAATCAAGGCAGTTGTTTGGCAGGAAGACGGCGTGTGGTGCGGTTCTGTGCCTGCACTACCGGGATGTCATACTTGGGGAGAAAGTTACGACCATCTTTTAGAAATGTTGAAAGATGCCATTCTAGGTTGGCTTGAGGTGGCAAGCGAAACCGAAGAGCTAGAACCTCAGAAAAAAACGGTTGAGTTATCTTTATGAGGTCGATTTCAGGAAAAGCCCTCTGCACCCATTGTCGAAGGATATGACTGGAGGCTGAAGCGAGTTACAAAGAAGCCATTATATTTATGCAAAGCAGGGAGTTAAAGCGATTCTTTCAATTCCCGTACATGGCAATCGAGATTTACCGACTGGAACGTTGCGCAGCATTTTGAAAAGTGCAGGTTTAACTGAGGCAGATTTGGATTAATCTATGAAGTTGTAGAATCTGCTTTTGAGAATAAACGCGATCGCGGCGATCGCATCTTTCTTTTTGTTAATATTTTGCTCGCTTTTTCAAATTTGTGCTATGAATTAAAAATATAGAAGTATGTTTGAAAACTCCTTCGAGCGAATTTCGTAGACGAACTCTTTGTTGAAGCGATCGCGCTCCCTTCAGTGTCCTCCAAACCGAGTTGAAACGCGATCGCATCCCTTACTTATCGTCCCATTCCTCGCCCGGAATTGCGCGATCGCCGCAACCGTCGGCTTAAAATGCGCATCACCTCATTGGAGTTGGGTGCGGGTAATAACCGACTCCACTCATCGACACGAGCAAAACCCAACACATACAACCGGCGAATAATGGCGTTGACTCCATCGGGAGAACCAATAACCAAAAGCCGTACTAACTCACACTCGTCGCCTGACGGCGGTGGATTGTTACCTGCGGGTAAAGAAGCCGTTTCTTCTGTTACAGGCGCGACATTCGCTTTTACCATAATAAATGTGCCTCCTTTGGGCAATCTCTAGAGGGGGTAAAGTCGCGTTGAGGGTCTGGTACACCCTTAGCGCGGCGCTTTGATTGAGTTATTGGCATCATATCTCATGAGTGGCCACATTGCAACATTGCGAACAAGCCGATTTTGAGAGGGAAAGTGAAATAATAGGGCAAGAATTGCTACATCAGAACGTTGCGCTCGTGACTGACAAAAAAAAAGACCCGAATTACGGCATGGTTAGGGGATTCGTCCCCCAAGACTTGCTGCGGAAGTTTAAGATTTATTGTATCGACAACGGACTGGATAACAGTCAGGGCTTAGAAAACTTGCTGCGCGAGTATTTTAAGTGGAAGGATGAAAATAAGGGTTAAGAAAGATGGGGGACAGACACGAGTACAGAAGCTAAAGCGATCGCGCTCGTTTGAAATTTCATAGCGGCGCGTCTTGGCAAAATTAAAGGGCGCTGCAATGCAACGCCCTCGCCCAAACTCTAGCGAATTCAGTCGATTCGACCTAGTTTTTCTCGCGAAAAGCTTCCGTCATCGACTTCCAAAGGTCCCGCAAAATCTGCTTCATTTGGGACTCTTTTTTGGCGATCGCGCTTCCGGCTTCTCCCAGTTTAACCTCAACGGTTTGACGTTTGTCCTCAACTTGCGCGCTCAAGCCCTCTGGATCGGTTTTTGCGCGTTCGTACCACGTCTTGGCATCGTCGAGATAATGCTTAACATCCTCGTAGCGTTCTCCGTAGCGATTGGCGAGATTAGCTTGAACCACGGCAAGTTGAGCCTTTAATTGAGCGTAGCGCTTTTGCAGAACAGCAACTTCTTCGCTATCTTTCAAGGTACTAACCGCCGATTCGATTGCCTCTTTCACCTGTTCGGAGCGATCTTTACCTGTTTCCTCGATCTCCTGAAGCGCGCCATCGATCTCAACCGCCATCTCCTCCTCTTCGGTGTCCAGTTTATCCTGAAGTTGCTTCACTTCCGCCTGGGTTTTCGCAACAGTAGAACTCCGAACGCTACTCAAACCTGCGATCGCGCCCTCAACCGATGCCGTCACCTCTTCTTTGAGTTCCCCGCCTTTGTCCTGAAAGGTTTCGACGGCAGTGACAACGGCATCTTTGACAATTCCTTTAACTTCGCTGCGCCCCTCTTTCAACTCAGAAACCGCCTGGGAAACCGCAGAGCGAAGAATTTCCTTAATGCGATCGCGTCGCAGTTTTCCTTCTTCTTTAATTTTATTGAGATCGCTAACAATTTTCTCTTTATTTAAATTAGACATAGGGAATTTCCTCTCATTGCGTTACCTCTTATACTGAACGATTTTTTTAACGATCTATTCTATCGGAAGTGAGAAAAGCCGTACTTGAATTTTAACGGTCTCTCCTACAAGACGCGGAAATGGTCATATTTAACCTCCCTTATCCCAGAGCGAATAATCCGTACCGCTTCTAGAAGAACAACTTGCGTTCAATCGGTCTCGTTCCAATTCTTTGAGAGGAACTGTTCGCCCTCTTCTCCAAAAGTGGTGGGCAAGCTTAAAATTGTGATTGGAGGAATCAAACCAGCATCTTTAAGAAAGCCCCGGAGCGAGTCCGCCAAATCCCCCCAAATTAGATGTCCCAGAAATAAAGCTCGTATGTGACAATCTCAACACACATCATATTGCATCTTTGTACGCAGCTTTTCCCGCACCGAAAGCTCCGGAGCGATCGCGAGAAGATTAGAGATTTATCATACCCCTCGCAATGGAAGTTGGTTAAATATTGCCGAAATTGAACTGAGCGTTTTATCCCAGCAATGCTTAGATAGACGGATAGCTAAGTAGGTGGGCGTAATTAAAAGAACAATATCTCCAGCTAAAACCCTTACCTGGCAAGGAATACGGTTTTCGAGGTTATGCGTTTATTTTTGCCCACCTACTTACAGCGGATATTTTAAGGACTGAATTGGCGTACTGGCAAAAAGAAAGAAATCGGGAAAACACGAAAGTTAAATGGCAATTCACAACCGAAAAAGCTCGCATTAAACTTCACCACCTTTACCCACAATTTTAACCTTGCCAGCCTAGTAGGGTGGGAATTGCCTCCAAAAGGTAAAAGTAAGGAAACTTGCTCGCATCAGCAATGCCTACCACAGCGAGCGCGCATTTCCCGATTGTAGATCGCCTCTGAGCTCGCTATTGCCAATGGCGATAATCGCATCTACGCCTTGACAAGCTTTCCACGACTCGATCGAAACTGAAGATAGAGTTTCTTTAAAGGCGGCCACAAAGCGATGTACGAACACAATTGGGTTACGAGTTTGCATTATCGCTTGTCCGCATTGCGATCTGCATCGTTAATATCTCTTTTCGGTTTGAGGGGTAGGAACGTTTCGCCGAAACATCCGTACTTAGGTTTTAGGTTTCAGCTTTAAAATCCCCACTGCCCACCTACCTATTTGCCTAATACTGCCTGTTGCCTGCGGGGGATGAAGTATTCTCGTTCCTTAGCTAATTCTCAATAACTCCACATCAAAAAGGAGAGTTGCATTAGGAGGAATCACGCCGCCTGCACCGCGCGCGCCATAGCCAAGTTCCGAGGGAATAATCAGTTTGCGCCGTCCGCCCACTTTCATCGAACCCACACCTTCATCCCAACCTTGGATGACTTGTCCGACCCCAATTTTAAACGAGAAAGGTGACCCGCGATCGCGCGAGCTATCAAACTTCGTCCCATCTTCGAGGGTTCCGGTGTAGTGTACTGTAACGGTTTGACCTTTTTGCGGCGTTGCCCCATCCCCTTCTACGATATCGACGTATTGCAGCCCGGAGTCGGTAGTGACCACGTTTTCCATGTCCGTTTCTTCCTGTTTTTCGCTCATCGCTACCAGCATACCGTCTTGGGGCGATCGCGGTTGAACCACAGCCGCCTCTTCGGAAGATCGAGTTGAGTTAAGCTCGGCCGCGATCGCGTCAGATTGACTGTTCCCGCCAAACGCTAACCCCAAGATAAACACGACCGCGCACACCGCGATCGCCGCTAAACTGATTAAAATTTCTCTCATCATTATCAAACCGCTTCAAACGAATATGTTTCGGGGTCAAGTTTAGCTCGGAAAAGGTCTATAATCCAATCCTCCCGAAGGTTAGTTGTTGTCAGTCTTCTTCCTCGCTGCAGTTGTTCTCTACCGCCACAGTTTATTTTCCAAGTCGCGCACCTGACGTTCTAGGCGATCGATGCGGCCGCGCAACTCATCCATTTCCGACTGACGCGGCACGCCCAAGTCCTGTAAAATATTGCGAAATTGCCGTTCCATCGTTTGCTCGACGTTACCTTGGTCAGATCTGAGCTTCGCCATCATATCTTCAACCATGACTTTCGCTTGTTCGGGATCGACTTTTCCTTCCCGAACCCATTGATCGCTGGCTTCTCGCAATTTTTCTGCAACCAAAGAAGTGGTTCCGACACCCATAACCAAAAGTTGCTGAATCCAATTGTTATTATCCATCGTATTTTCCTTGTTTTTAACGCCGGCAGGGAGCGATCGCACTTCGTCGGTCAGCGCCGCCTTGACGGGCAAACCCAATCGGCACAATCTACAGTTCCTTGAATCGCTTGCTCCTATTTATCATGGCACAATTGAGATATTTCGTTTAAACTTCCCAGTGTCGTGGAAACCGTTCCGCGCGCCGATGACAATGAACATGGTAATTGAATGGCTTAAATTTCGGGTAGAACCCTCCAAACGCGAAGAATTCGTCCGCAAAGACGCTCTCGTCTGGACGGCGACTCTCGCCCATTATCCCGGTTTTTTGGGCAAAGAGGTTTGGCTCGATCCCCATAACCTCGAAAGCACGGTTTTAATCATTCATTGGAAAACGCGGGAACAGTGGAAGGCAATCCCTCAAGATATTCTCGAGCGCACCGAGGCAAAAATGCAACAAGCGATGGGAGATGTCTATGAGATGGTGGAAAGTCGGGAATATCAAATCCTTCACTTCGGAATAATGAATAATGAATAATGAATAATGAATAATGAATAATTACCTCTTTCCCCCAGTCTCCCCGTCCCCCCGTCCCCCCGTCTCCCCGTCTCCCCGTCTCCCCGTCTCCCCGTCCCCAGTATCGAGGTCTTAGACCCAATTATTAATTATTAATTGATAACAATCCCTCCAATTTCCGACTTAAGGTCGCCAATTCGGTGTAAATTCGGTAAGGCAAGCTTATGCACGGGAGAAAGCCCTCATGTCCGCTAAACTGGTGACGATCGGCGATAGTCTATCTCAAGGAATGACAAACGCAAGCAACGATCTCACGCAACTATCCTATCCGGCTGCGATCGCGCGCTGTTTGGGCGCAACGCCAACGAAAGCCTCTTCTGTTCCCACCGGCCAACTCCCCTTCCGCATCCCCGACTTTAGCGGCGAGGGGGGTTTGCCGGTTAACCTCGAAAAAATGGTGCGCCTTTTAGCCGAACGGTACGGCCCGGAAATCAATTGGATGGAAGTTGTTCCAGCCGCATTGAGCGTTCGCTCTCAAGTCGATCGCATTGAGGATTATTGGGAAAGAGGTGCGGGGTCTAAAGCCTCATTCACCGGTCCCGTTCATCATAACTTAGCCGTTTCTGGGTTCAAATTGGGCGACTGCGATACCCTCACCGAAGCCGCGTGTCGTCGCGCGCTGCCGGAACCCAAAGATGATTTTGTCGGTCAAGTTCCCGAAATGCCTATGTATCGTTCGGCCCGTCGAACGCTCAACCCCCGCTACGATCGCCGTTTTGAAAATTTGTCCCAACTCGATCTCGCTAAAGCGATCGCTCATGTGGAAGGCGGTATCGAAAATCTAATCTTTTGGCTGGGAGCCAATAATGCTCTCAGTACGGTGACGCAACTGAGAATTCAATGGTCTCGTGCAAGCGATCTGTTATTATCATCTCACCTGCAAACGGCAAACCTGTGGCGGCCGGAGCATTTCCGCGCTCTCATCGAACGGATCGGTCCAAAAATTGAGGCGATCGCGGCCCAGCGCGTCTTCATCGGCACAATTCCCCACGTCACCATCCCTCCCATCTCCCGAGGGGTTAGTCCCGGACTCGACGAAACGCGCGATCGCAGCAGCGATGGTTACTATGAATACTACACCCATTTCTGGATTTGGGACGACGAATTCGAGAAAGCCCCCGAACGCTTCCCCTACCTCTCGCGCGAAGACGCGCGCCTGGTCGATCGCACCATTAACGACTACAACGCTATCCTCAAAGAAGAAGCCCAGAAACGCGGCTGGTTTGTCGTCGATGTCTGTCAGTTGCTCGATAATCTCGCCTTTCGCCGTCAGGGAGGAGAGACCAGCTACTCTTTTCCCCCAGCCATGTTAGAAGCGTTCCGTCGCAACCCCAACACCAAAGATTGGGTGACTCTCGAAGGCGACAGATCGCCCGACACGCGCTTCCTGCGCATCGTTACTGAAGGCTCTCAGACAAGATATATGGGAGGACTCTTTAGTCTGGATGGCTTTCATCCAACCACATTGGGGTACGGACTGGTTGCAGAGGAGTTTCTCAACGTCATGAAACGTGCTGGGACGGCGATCGAACGACCGTTGGATTGGGATGCGATTGTGGCTGCGGATACGCTGCTAACCGACCCGCCCGTAAATTTAGAAAGTTTGCGTCGAACGTTGGGTTTTTTGTATCACCGCACGCCCCTGCGAGATATTATTAGTACGTTTTGAAGAATCGCGCAACCCGCGATCAATGAAGAAAGACATCCTTTGTCGGTTCTGGAGGATGATATTAAATCCGGTTGAACACCATTAAAATCGCTGTATTCTTCATCTCTGCAAGAGTACATCAATGTTCAATTGAGCAGATTTTATATGATAGCTCCACTAGACAGATGACCAATAACAAACCCCTTCGTTTGCCGAAGGGGCAACTCTAAGGTTTTATAGGCAGTTTAAGAAGATTTCCCTTTGTACTTGATTAAAGCTGCACTGAGGGTGCCGAGGGCGAAGAGAGAAAGGACAGAAGTCGGTTCAGGTGTATGCTTAGTTTGGATATTAAATTTTGCCATTCTTGATTCACCTTCGCCGAATATATCCCCTCCACCATAAGTTATTTTTATACTGTCATCGGTAAAGGTTCCGGTGATACCAGTTAGCCCAGAATTCACTAAATCTAGTCCTACAATTTTCCCGGGTCTATCTATCCAGTCCAAATCCAAGAAGGTTGTCATCCAAGAATTAGACAAAGGTTCGTCCGAAGTTCGGGTTAATGTCAGGGTCAGCATAGACTCCATAAAATCTATGCTTAAATTCCCAGTATCGTCTTCTACAAAAAACTCGCCATCCATTTCAAATTCGGGATTTATATTATCAACTATGGCAGTGGGAGGAGTATAAGGAGTGGTAGGACCGTTACCAATGCTAATTGTTCCTGATATGCTATCTCCCTCCAAACGTGCAAAAGCTGATTCAGAAGTAGTTGACAAAGTTCCTAAAGTTACCAAGCTACCAATGATATAAATGGAAATTCCTTTTAAGGTTAGCATTTTTCTCACTTTTCTCTTAATTTTATAGGCAAAGACTATAGTATTTCCAAATGGAACGCGAATACCTTGTCGCTGCCAAGCGCCTACCCATAGGGTTAAGCTGCGATGCAGGTCAACGGCTCAAATGAAAACTCTACATAGGGTAAGACTATGTTTATTAGCCGAAATAAGTCAAGCTTTATCTAAGAACTTTACGCAGTCTTCACGTCCGCTTCACACAAAATTTACATTCCCCTCTCCAGCCAGCAGCTCGCCGAAAACGGAACTTTCTCCAGGCTGATTTACGAAAACCTAACTTAGAGCGACTTCTAACCATTTTTAGAAGTCGCTTGACTGGGACGATCTCTCTGAGGCTAATTGGAGCACCTTTTGAAAATGCAGGATGTCTGTAGGTGACTAACCTGCGCGATTGCCAAGGGCTTAAAATATCGCTCTTTCTTGGTCGCGAATTGGCCCTAATCGACTCGTTCCAACTGCCACAAGATTTGATTGCCTTCGCGCCGCACGCGGGATACGACCCAGTTGCGCCACGGCCAATGATCGCCGCGACTGGTGACGGCGCTGGCGTTGACATCCATGAGATCGGCTAGTTCCGAACTGCTAATTAAATAGCCCTTGCTGGCAATTTCGTCAGCAATTCGCAAAGATTCGATCAAATTCCTGAGTTGAGTGACCCTTAACTCTTGGGGAAGTAGCGAGTCGTCGGTTGCATTGTTTGTCACGAGGTCAGTCATTGTTTTTTCATGGGTTGACACGCTAGAAGATTGACTCTCTTTGTAACCTATCGTTGAGGGTGCCTTTGCGTCTGATAAGCCTGTTACGTTTTCTGGCGAGGAACCACTCGAGGAGGTTAATTCTTGGAGGGCGGTTTCGAGGTCTGCTGCCCAAGAAGTGCGCGCTAGAGTGGGAGAAGTCCCCGTTGCAAAGTCGCGCGCGATCGCGTCGGCGCGTTCGTTGCCAAAATTACCGCTATGCCCCTTGACGTACTGCCATTTAATGTAAGAATTGTTGAGTTGGTCGAGAATTTCCCACAAATCTCGATTGAGAACGGCTTCTCCTTTTGAGGTTTTCCATCCCCGTTTCTTCCAACCTGAAATCCACTGCGTCGCGCCTTTTTTCACGTATTCGCTGTCGGTATAAAGGATGACGGGTTCGCTTTGGGGGGTGGCGGCGAGAACTTTTAACGCGGCGATCGCGGCCTGCATTTCCATCCGATTGTTGGTGGTTTGTTCGTGGGAACCTCCCAGCTCGACGACGGAACCATCCATGAAGTTGACGACTAATCCCCATCCGCCGGGACCGGGATTGCCCAGACAGGCTCCATCGGTGTAAAAGTTTTTAATCGTTCTAGAATTGGTCATCCGCTGTTTGAAG
>JAXHVQ010000035.1:0-46268 GCA_034189065.1 Cyanobacteriota bacterium | reverse complement strand
GCACGATCTACCACATTGGAGGTGAAATTATACGCAAACTCGTCCGCTTTTCCAGTAAAATCTTGAGAAAACCCCAGCGTAATATTATTATTCTTTTAGAAATAAATCGCGTAAATTCAGTGATTCCTCTCACCCTGACCCTCTTACATCCCCTTCGCTCAACCCCTATTCAGAGTTGGGAATTTGTGACCGAACCCCTCGTTCAAATCGGGCGCGCGAGCGACAACGACATTGTATTATATAGTTCAGTCGTCTCTCGCTACCACGTCGAGTTGCGCCACGCGCCCCCCAAATGGGAGATTGTGAGTTTGGGGGCGAACGGAACCTATGTTGATGGAGAGGCTATTCGCCAAATATCCGTCGCCAACAACGTCGTTCTCCATATCGCACAAACCGGTCCCAAACTGCTTCTGCGTTTAGGGGATGTAGACCCCAACACCTTGGGGAAAAGGGCGACCGCGATCGCGCGATCGCCAAGAGTCAAAACGACAGATTTAGCAACGGGTAAGACCACATTCCTCACCAATCGAATTGTCCGCAAACTCGACCAACAGAAACCTCACATCGACGATCCTGCTGACGACTGAAATCATCGTCCCGGAAAACCCACATAGGCATAATACGTCAGCATGGGAATAACCGTCGCGACAACGAGAAAGCCGATCACCCAAATCGTCGAACTTTTCGCATCGGTGTCTTCTGCCTTCGCAAAAGTTCCTTCCACATTGAGGTCATTCTCTGCGGTTGGCGCGCCCGGGTCGGTTTGACCCGATAACAAGGCAGCCAAGCGATCGCTCGCACTCAAAAACCCCTCATTATAACTGTTCCCTTCGCGTACGGGAACCCCCAAATTGCCGTCGAGAAGACTTTGAGCAATTTCGTCGGACACTCGAGTTTTAATCCCCTCTCCGGTACGAATGGCGCTTTTATTGGTCAAGGTATCGATAACCAAGACAGCTTGATTAGCCTTCGCCTCGGGGGTAGGAAACCATTGGTCGAACAGCGCATCGGCAAAAGTGTCAATGGTTTCGCCGAAGTCCAGGCGGCGAATCGCCACCAATCGCACCTCATCGCCCGTATTTTCCGCTAACTGTGCCAACGTGGTACTCAGTTTGCCCTCATTAGCGCGGCTGATAACATCCGCATCATCGACAACCCAAGTAGGTTCCCCCACTCCAATCGACGGGAGGTCGTAAACGCCAGTCGCTACTGCTGGCGAGGCCCATAGCGCGATCGCAACCAGGGCGATTCCCAGCGTTGCCAGCCAAGTCTTAAAGAGCTGTTTCATCGTCACCGCTCCCAAATTATAGATAAACTTCAAAGATTATTCTGACATTACCGCACTCCCCGCGCGATCGCGCTCCTCCATTTGATGAACTTTTTTAAAGCCGGGACAGGTTTCGCGCCTTGGAGCGCCCTTCCCTGCGTAAAATATTGTCAATCTTAATTTTGATTTCAGCATCCCTTAAAAACAGGAGAACACAAAATGCCAACCCCAGATACCGAGATGATTAAGCCCTTCAACGGCGATCCCTTTGTCGGGCATTTAGCGACTCCAATCTCAGCTTCGGGTTTTACGAAAACGTTTATCGGTAACCTACCTGCCTACCGCAAGGGCATTTCTCCCTTGCTCCGAGGCCTGGAAATCGGAATGGCCCACGGCTACTTTCTCGCCGGCCCTTGGACGGTTTTTGGACCTTTGAGAGACTATGAAGGAGCGGCGGCCCTCGGCGGTTTGATTTCGGCCCTAGCAATCATTCTCATCGGGACGGCTTGTATGTCTGCCTACGGTCTTACCACCTTTGACGACGAAGATTTACAAGCTGCCTACTTCAAGAGCAACCCCGATGCGCCGAACAATTTAAAAACGGCTTCGGGCTGGAGTCAGTTTACCGGCGGTTTCTTCGTGGGGGCAATGGGCGGCGCTTTTGTCGCTTATTTCCTCCTGGAAAATTTGGGTGGCGTGAAAGCAATCCTTACCGGTTTGGTGAATTAGACAGTTGTCGGTAGGAGGTTGAGAGCGCTCTCCTCCCAAGGTTAGAATGTTTTTCTCAATATTGTTGATGGATTTTAACGGCAAAATTGGGAAAAACGATCCAGTAACATCGGTCAAAGAAAACCCCATTAAAATAGGAAAATCGAAAATGACAGGCGATTACGCAGCAGCTTATTTACCCTTAATTCTGATTCCCGTTGTGTGTTGGTTAATGCCAGCCGTAGTGATGGGACTTTTGTTTATCTACATTGAATCGGAAGGTTAAGCGATCGCGCGAAAAACCACTTTTGTTTGAGATAAGGGGAGAGTTTCACTTTGATGACTCTCTCTCCTTATCTCCCTCCCCCAAAAATTGGGAGAGGGACTTTAAAACGGTTTTCCTCTCTGCTGAGAGCATTCATTGCTCATTTTTCTGTCTCGTCCACTCTCGAAACGAACGAATGAGAGCATTTTCTTTCATTGTTTTGCTTAATTCTAAAAAGTGTTGAAGGTCGGAGACATTCAAGAAAGGAAAGGCGGGACTAACTCTGCAACTTTGATATTTTTCCCCCTCTAAAGCATACATTGTTAAAATTTTTCCGTCATAGCGCCAAACTTCAGGAACGCCTAAACTTGCATAAATACTTAATCGATCGAGGGAACTGCGGGTAATGTCAATTTCAATCGCTAAATCTGGGGGCGGGTCTAGACTCAGATCGATTTGCCCTTTCCCCCAAACGAGGGATTCGTTCTTAATATAATAACATTGGTCGGGTTCCAGTCCGCGATTGAAGTCCTCGCGATCGCACGTTCGAGACCCCAAACTCCGGATTTCAATTTCTAGCTCTTCTGTGAGCGCTTCTACCAAACGCCCTATCAGCTTTTTGTAGGTTTCGTGAGGGTCGAGGGGCATTCTAATTTCTAGCCAACCTTTATCGTAGGTTAAACGAATCGCGGGCTGTTTCTCAAAATCTTTAACCAACAACTGATAAGTTTGCCAGCTAATCTCTTGTAGCAACACGCGATCGGGTTTTTGAATAAGAGTTGCTGTCATTTCAGGAATCAGTTCAAAAATTTAATGCGTATTCATTCCAATTAATTAAGTCCCTCGCCAAAATTAATTGCATATAGCGCCTCTTGAGAACCGAGGCACAGTGAGAGTTCTGGGCGGGTGTCGGGAGTAATCTATATTTGTGTAGGTGCTTATTAATTATTCATTATTAATTATTCATTATTAATTATTAATTATTCATTGAAAACCCTACTCTTTCAAAAACTTTTGCACGCTTTGCCAAAACTGTCCCAACGATTGTTTGATTTGGCGCTTTCGCTCCCAACTTTGAAACGCTTGTTCGTAAGCTTCGCCCTTCAGTTGATAAACTTTCCACGTTTCCAACGAACCCCACAAACCGCAAACTAAAAGAATATAAAGCGACCAGGATAAATTGCCACCTGTCAACCCATCCAAAGCAACCAGAAAAATATTAATAATTCCATACTTCCCAAGTTTATGGGCGAGTCGCTGTTGGCGATCGCTGTCAAAGGCCTGGTATTGTCGTTGGATATGCTGACATTCTCGCCATTCCTGCTCGGCAGCCTGAAGACAGTCAGAGGAAATACCGAGTTCGGCAGCAATTTCTAACAGTTGCTCGCGGGAGAGTTCGCCTCGTTCGGTTTGACGAGCAAAAGCTAACTGGAGAATTTGCTGAACTTCTTCTTGTTGATAGGTTAAAGACTTCTCTAAATCGAAGACCGTCATGATGGGCAAGCTGGGCAGTTGGAAATTGGGTCAGTTCAATTCCATTATGCCGGATACAATCAAAGAATGCACCGATCGCGCTATTATCTGAAAACCGAACGGAATGGGACGGCTTTTACGACCGGCCATCGCCGTCGAGCAAGTTAACACTTCGTTACACTATGAATAGTGCTCGGCGACAGCTAACTGCGCCCCAAGCGAATTTTAAGAGGACATCTTTATGAACGGCAATCTTCGCGTCGGAACTCTATTTGGAATTCCCTTTTATGTTAACTTTTCCTGGTTTTTGGTTCTTGCCTTAGTCACGCTGGAGTTTGGCAGAGACTTGGCAATCATCTCGTCATTAGGCGGCGCGTTGCCTTGGATTTTAGGATTAATCGCTGCTTTACTCCTATTTGCTTCGGTTCTCGCCCACGAATTAGGACATAGCCTCGTCGCCATTCGTCAAGGCATCGAAGTGAAATCGATTACCTTATTCATCTTCGGCGGTTTAGCGATGTTAGGTAAGGAATCAGAAACGCCGGGACAAGCCTTTTCAGTTGCAATTGCAGGACCGGCAGTCAGTCTGGTTCTCTTCGCCCTCCTGACGCTAATTGGCGTTAGCCTGCCGCTTCCCAACGCACTTGAATCCATTATTGCTCTTCTGGCTCAAATTAACCTCATTTTAGCCCTCTTCAACCTGATTCCAGGATTGCCTCTCGATGGCGGAAATGTCCTCAAGGCAGCGGTTTGGAAGATTACCGGCAATCCCAACAAAGGCGTTCTCTTTGCCAGTCGAGTAGGTCAATTCTTCGGTTGGCTGGCGGTGGCAACCGGCGCGCTGGCTGTCTTGAATATTAGTCCTTACGGAAGTTTTTGGACCCTATTTATCGGTTTATTTCTGTTGCAAAATGCCGGATTCTCCGCCCAAACTGCCCTGGTTCGCGATAAACTCGATGGCTTTACGGCAGAAGATGCAGTGATTCCCAACAGTCCGGTGGTTTCAGAAGATTTGACGTTGCGCGAGTTTGTCAATAATTATGTTATCGGTCAAACCCAATGGCGTAAATTTTTAGTTGCCAACGAAGGAGGACAGTTAGTAGGCGAAATCTCGCCCGACGATTTGAAAGCGATCGCGACTTCGCTGTGGACCGAAACTTGCGTGGGCGAATTGGCAAAACCCATAGAAGACACCACAACCGTACGCGCCGACTGTTCCCTATTGGATGTTGTTAAACTGATTGAGGCGCAACCCTTGCAACAGTTGCCCGTAGTTCGCGAAGATGGGGTAGTTCTCGGACTGTTGGAAAAGAGTTCCATCCGTCGCCTCTTAGAAAAAGAGAGTCAGGCGAAGTTATCGCAAATTTAAAGCTGGTTCTTTGTCCTTCGTCCTTCGTCATTGGTTCTTGATTCTTCCTCGTGGGACTTCCACAAAATCGAAAACTTGTTTGGCAATTTCTTGAGGAGAATGAACGGTTGTATCGATGACGAGGGTGCGTTGGGGCGCGATCGCTTCCAAGGTTGCGCGAGTTCCATCGGGATCGTAGTTGCAGAACAACGCAACTACGATTTCCAGTTTGTCGCGCAGTTCCGCCGTCGAATATTCCCCCGCGCGCGGGGGGGCTTCTAACACGACAAATCGAGCGTTGGGTAGCGCTTTAGCAGCGTAACTCACTTCGTTTTCCCCCCGCAGTCCGTCGAAAATAAACCCCGACTCGGTTTGGGGATCGACCCGAAGCTGGGTTAAAACGTGCGCCATCCCTCCCGGAAAATGTTCGCGATAGCGACGAGTACATTTGAGACGTTCGATTCGACAAAAAGTTTGTTCGGGCAAACCGTCCCATTGTGCTACGGTTGGGAGGATAAATCGATTTGCCAACTGATTTGGGCTTCGCGTAGAAGTTAGTAGTAACTTGACGGAGATTTAAATACCACATCATATGCTTCTATCAAATAACACTCTAATTCGGACAAATCCCAGTATTCTTGAGCTTTTATCCAGTTGATTGTTGCCTCTTTTTCAGATTTTCTTAAGTAGCCTTTGCTTCCTTCGTACGATAATTTTAAGCTTTTTATTCCTTGTTCAGAATATCTTTTCTTCCACTTGCTTATAAAGCTCTTTGACACCTTGAGTAATGACGCGATCGCTTCAGATCTCGCTCCTTGTCTTGCTAACTTTACAGACAGCGCCCGCTTGAGCTTGCGCGAGTCAGGATTGCTCTTTATCCATTCGTCTAGCTCTCTAAGCTTTTCTTCTTTTTCTTGAGTTGCCATAGAGTGCTTTCCCCTTAAAACTATGATTTTATTTTACCATTGTTCCACCGGCTTTGTTTACATCCCATTCAGAAACGCTATAGTGATTTTTCCGATCGAGAACTTGGAGTTTGCCTTCAATTTCAACATAGGAAGATTTACGCTGATTCCACTTTTCAAAAAGAGACTTGATTTTTTCTTCTCGACTCAGATACCTAAATTTTCTGAAGCAAAATCCCGAATAAGTAGGTGGGCATAAATAAACATTACAACCCAGAATCCAAAACTTAAGCTGAAAGCCAGCTACAAAGAGGGTTCCACGATTTTGAATTGAATCGCTATTTTACGAATAATTGCGCCCGCCTACTTAATTCAGATTTGCCGACACAATGACACTGGCAATTATGATTGTTGAAACTATGATTACATGGCTGAGTTTAGGCATGGCAAACAAGAGAGCGATACGGTCACAGCCGAAGCTAAGAACGTATCAAAGCTCATAAAAAACGACTAGGCGAGCTAGCGCTAGCCCTTGAAAGTTAGGACAAAAGAAATATCTTCAGCCCTGGCAGAATCTATTTGTTCTACCGCACTCGCTCTTTACGACTTCAATATATACCGTACAGAACACTTTGAGTCAAAGATTTCAGTAAAGTAAAGATTCTCTTTAGCTTTTGTTGCTTTTGAAGGAGGAGGATTCGGGATTTAAGATTTTGAGTAAGGCGTGTAACCTTGTCTGTATATATACTGCCGTATGACTTTTTTTGCTAGTAATATCGAATCGTTATAGTAACAAGCTACACGCATTCTAGCCGGTGGGTTACGGCGCGAATAGAAAGTTATGGCTATTTTCTCCAAATCTTACCCGCACCTAACCCACCCTACAGATATTAAGGTTACGGTGCGAATAGAAAGTTATGGCTATTTTCTCTAAATCTTGCTCGCACCTAACCCACCCTACAGATATTAAGGTTACGGTGCGAATAGAAAGTTATGGCTGTTTTCTCTAAATCTTGCTCGCACCTAACCCACCCTACAAAAGATTAAGCTACTGGGCGATCGCGGGATGGCGCATTTCCATTGCAGCCTTACCTTCTCCAACCACGGGAACCAGTTGCACCGCACAAGCTTTCAATTCCGGCTGGCGCGAGTCGGGACAAGACTCGGGATGCGTCATAGCATTCGCCTCAGCCCCTTCCGCCCACAGGGAACCCCAGTGCATGGGAACAAACGCCGTCCCGGGCGCGATCGCCTTCGTCACCTTCGCCAAAAAACAACTCTTCCCCCGACGCGATCGCACTTCTACCCAATCTCCCTCCTCAATGCCCTGTTTCGACGCATCGCGGGGATGAATTTCAATAAACGGGTGGGGGTGCATTTGTGCCAATTTCTCCGTCCGTCCGGTGCGCGTCAAGGTGTGCCAGTGACCATACAACCGTCCCGTTGTCAAGATAAACGGATAATTTTCATCGGGCGGTTCGGCTAGCCCGCGCGAATGAACCGCAGCAAAACGGGCGCGTCCGTCGGGGGTGGGAAAGCGTAAATTGGTATAAAGGCGTTTGCCCTCCTTTGGTGTTTCTCCGGCGCGATCGCCTTCGGTAAACGGCCATTGTTGCGGCCCTCGTTCTCGCAGGATTTCGTGACTCAACCCGCTGCTATCACAAACTCGCCCCCGCGTCAACCCCACAAATTCTTCATAGACTTCGGCTGCGGTTTGAAAAGAGAAGCGATCGCCAAATCCCAAACGACGACCCACCTCGGCAAAAATCGCCCAATCGTCCCTCGTTTCCCCCAAATGTGCGTGAAACCCAGGACACAAGGAGACGCGGCGTTCGGAATTGGTCATCACCCCCGTTTTTTCACTCCATTGAGTCGCAGGGAGTAACACATGGGCATAAGCTGCTGTTTCGGTGGGATAGTACGCCTCTTGGTAAATGGTAAACGGCGATTTCAACAGCGCTTTTTTCGTCCGTTCCAAATCGGGCATCGTTACGGCGGGATTGGTCGCCGCAATCCAAAACACTTTCACCTCTCCCGTTTCCAACCCCGTTATCATATCCCAGGCGGTGCGTCCGGGATGGGGGGAAATGCGACCGGCGGGCAACCCCCACAGTTGCTCAACTTCAGCGCGATCGCGAGGCTCGACAACGCTGCGATATCCTGGGAGAAGGTGTGACAATCCTCCCGCTTCCCGTCCCCCCATTGCGTTGGGCTGTCCGGTCAACGAAAACGGTCCCGCCCCCGGTTTGCCCATTTGTCCGGTCAGGAGGTGCAAATTAATTAAAGTGCGGACTTTCGCCGTCCCTTCAGATGATTGATTGAGTCCCATCGACCATAGGGAAAGAACCTGTTGGGATTCTGCCCAGTGGGTGGCTGCCCGTTCGAGATCGGCTAAGGGAATTCCGCAGCGTTCTGCGACCCGTTCTGGGGGATAATACTTGACAACTTCGACAAAATCTGCGAAATAGTTAGTATAATCTTCAATAAAATCTTGGTCGATCGCGCCCCAATTGAGGAGAATGTTGGCGATGCCATTAAATAAGTCGATATCGGTTCCCGGTTGGATGGCGAGGTGAAGGTCGGCGGCTTCAGCCGTCTGGGTGCGTCGGGGATCGACGACAATGAGTTTAACGTCTTTATTTTGCTTGTGGTGCTTGCGCAGTCGGTTAAAGATAATGGGGTGACATTCGGCCGTGTTTGTACCGACGAGGAAGGCACAATCGGTGAGTTCGAGGTCGTCGTAGCAGCAGGGAGGACCGTCGGAACCGAAGCTTTGTTTGTAGCCGGAGACGGCTGAAGACATACAGAGTCGGGAGTTGGCATCAAAATTATTGGTTCCCAGGCAGCCTTTAATCAGTTTTTGGGCGGTGTAGTAATCTTCAGTCACAAATTGACCGGAACCGTAGAGACAGATAGCGTCCGGACCGTCCTGGGCGAGAACGTTTTGAATGCGGCTGACAATGCGATCGAGGGCGGTATCCCAACTGACGCGCTGAAATTCTTGGTCGAGGGAGTCGCGCATCATTGGATGGAGGAGGCGATCGCGCGTTATGGATTCGACAATAGTCGCCCCTTTGACGCAAACCATACCTTGGCTGGAGGGGTGGGCGCGATCGCCTCGCACTTTCAACTGGGTAATGTTGCCTTGGGATTCGGTGGCTTTTTTGGGGAGAATTAGTTCTAAACCGCAGCCTACGCCGCAATACGGGCAGATGGTTTTAACGGGAGTTATCGGGATTTGTTCGTCCATTACTCAACCCTGGTTTTGTGAAAATAGTATTTTAATTCAAAGGGGAAAAATTCAAAAAAATAGGCACGAGTTATGGGGATGCGATCGCTTGTTTTCGTAAAAAAGCGCGCACCTCCCTATCTAGCTTATTCTTTCAAGTTACAGTGGGAGAAAAATAAAGTAAAAAAAATTTCTTTTTAGACCCTCTCCACACGGAAGGAGGGTCCATTTGTTGTTTTAATTTCATCGTTTCAAGCGGGGCGTACAGACAAGCGCGCAGACGTTTTGAGTTCAGAGTTCAGAGTTCAGAGTTTTGAGTTCAGAGTTCAGAGTTTTGAGTTCTGGGTTCTGAATTTTGAGTTCAGAGTTTTGAGTTCAGAGTTTCGGCGATTCGAGACCGGCACTCCTCCGGTCGATGACCAGAATTAGGTTTTAGGTTTTAGGTTTTAGGTTTTAGGACCAATTCCCCATTCCCCATTACTCGTCTTCGTGGGCAAAGCGGTGGAAGAGGAAATCTAACGCTTCGTTGCGCAATTCGTAGTAACGGGGGTCTTCGGCAATGCGCGCGCGATCGCGAGGACGAGGAAAGGGCATTTCCAGGATTTCCCCGATTTTCGCCGCCGGTCCGTTGGTCATCATCACCAAGCGGTCTGCGAGGAAGAGGGCTTCGTCGATGTCGTGGGTAATCATGAGAACGGTGATTTTGTGCGCGCCCCAAATTTTTAAGAGTTCTTCTTGTAATTCCTCGCGCGTAATCGGGTCTAAGGCCCCGAAGGGTTCGTCTAAGATCAAAGCCTGGGGACGAGTGGCGAGGGCCCGCGCGATCGCGACGCGCTGTTTCATTCCTCCCGACAGTTGAGGCGGTCTTTTGTGGGCGGCTTCAGTCAATCCCACCAATTCTAAGTGATCCTCAACGATTTCTTTCTTTTCCGCCTCGGATTTGTGGGCAAACACTTCATCCACGCCCAGGTGAACATTTTCGTAAACGCTTAGCCACGGAAGAAGAGAATAGTTTTGAAACACAACCATGCGATCGGGTCCGGGATTGGTGATGCGCTGATTTTTCATGCGCACTTCCCCCATTGTCGGTCGATTCAGACCGGATACCATATTCAGTAGCGTTGATTTCCCGCATCCCGAATGCCCGATGAGGCAAACAAATTCGCCTTCCCGGACCGTCAAATTCACGTCATCGAGAACGGTAAAATCGCCCTTGGGAGTGGGATAGATTTTGGAAACGCTGTCAATTTCGAGAAAGGCGGAATCGGAGGATTCCTTAATTTTGTCTAAAGTTTGAGAATTCAAGGTTTGCATGGCTCGTAAAATTGGGTTAAGAGAAAATGGAGACATGAAGGCAAAAGCACAGAATGCGAGCTTTTGCCTTTTGCTTTCTTTACACTGCTAGCATCTTTGCACCGGCATCAATGTCGATTTCTTCGATTTGGATGTCGCGCTTAATGTCCAGACTGTTGAGATATTCGATGGGATCGTCGGGGTCGAATACCGTTCCGTCGGCGAATTGAACCGGACGGCGATCGGGTTCTAAACCGGGCAGATCCAGTTGTTGGGCAGCTTCGGTATACACATCCACTCGCCGCAGCCGTTCGATGATACTAACCCAATTGCGGGGGAAGGGGGTAATTCCCCAGCGCGCCATTTGGGTCATAATCCAAAGGGCTTCGGTGCGTTTGGGACAGTTGGTTTTGGCGATGTAAAATTGGTTGAAGTTGGCCATCGCTTGGGGGGCATCGAATCCCCGGTCGTAGGGGTCGATGAACCCAGGACGGGTGTAAATGGGTTCGGAACCGACGTATTCTGGACGACAAATCAATTCTAGGATTTCTTCGCGATTGCGGCGGTCGTCGCAGTATTCGCAGGCTTCTAAGAGGGATTTGACGAGGGCGAGGTGGGTTTGGGGATATTTTTCGGCCCAGTCTTCGCGGGCGGTTAGCACTTTTTCCAGGTGTCCCGACCAAATATCGAGGTCGGTGGCAACGACGAAGCCGATGCCTTCTGCTACCGCCCGGGAGTTCCACGGTTCGCCGACGCAGTAACCGTCGATGTTGCCCGCTTTCAGGTTGGAAACCATTTGCGGCGGGGGAATGACGATGATGTTGACATCGCGATCGGGATCGATGCCCCCCGATGCCAGCCAGTAGCGCAGCATCAGGTTGTGCATGGAGGAGGGATGCACCATGCCCAAGGTGGGGACTTTATCGGGGGTGCGCGCGATCGCGGCTTTGAAGTCAGCTAGGGTACGCACGCCTTCGTCGAGGAATTTCCGGCTGAGGGTGATAGCGTTACCGTTACGCGAGAGGGTGAGGGCGGTGACCATCGGGACGGGGTCGTTGCCGTCCATGCCCAGGGAGATGGAAAGGGGCATCCCGGCGACGACTTGGGCGGCATCTAAGCGTCCTTCGCGCAGTCCTTGGGAGATGATTTTCCAACTGGGTTCGCGCACTAAGTTGACTTGGGTGAGTCCGTGTTTTTCAAAGAGACCTTTTTCTTTGGCAACAGCTAGTGGCGCGCAGTCGGTGAGGGGAATGAAGCCGATGTCCAAGTTGACTTTTTCCAGGCCGTTGGCTGAAATAATAGCTGGGGCTTGGGCTTTGCGCTTTTTGGCTTTCTTTTGCTGTTCGAGGAAGTAGACAATTTCGCCGCGCAGGGCGTAGTATTTGGGATGGTTGACCACATCCATGCGCGATCGCGGCCGGGGAAACGGCACGTCGAGGATTTGTCCGACGTGGGCGGCAGGTCCGTTGGTCAACATGACGATGCGATCGGACAGCAGCAGGGCTTCGTCGGCATCGTGTGTCACCATGACGCAGGTTGCTTTGGTTTCTTCGCAAATTTTCATCAATTGTTCCTGCAAACCGCCCCGCGTCAAGGCATCTAAGGCCCCAAAGGGTTCGTCGAGGAGGAGGAGTTTGGGACGCAACGAGAGGGCGCGCGCGATCGCCACGCGCTGTTTCATCCCCCCCGATAGTTCGTGGGGACGTTTATCGGCGGCGGGTTTCAGCCGTACCATTTCGATGTGATGGTCGATAATCTCTTTGCGTTCTCGTTCGGGAAGGTTTTGCATCACCTCGTCCACTCCCAGGGCGATGTTTTCGCGCACCGTTAGCCAGGGGAGGAGAGAATAGTTTTGGAACACCACCATGCGATCGGGTCCGGGGGCGCGCACTTCGCGGCCGTCGAGAACAATCCCTCCTTGGGTAGGTTTGTCCAACCCTGCAATAATATTCAATAAAGTGGACTTCCCGCAACCCGAGTGTCCGAGAAGGGAGATAAATTCGCCCTGTTTGAATTCTAGGTGAATATTTTTGATAGCAACGTATTGTCCGCCGTTGGCAAGGGGAAAAATACGGTCAACGTGGTCTACTTCGAGAAAGTGGGGCATGGGAAATTGGGAATTGGGAATTGGGAATTGGGAATTGATCAACGGATGTCGTTTGTCGTGTGCCGACCCCCTTGCCCACCCCCAACCCCCTTATATAAGGGGACAAGGGGTTGGGGTTGGGGGTGGGTCGGCACGGTTGTTTATTGGGAATGGGAATTGGGAATTGGGAATGGGAATTGGGAATTGGGAATTGGAAGACCAGATTTTGAAGATTTAGAGGTTTATCGCTTGTCGGAAAAGCTAGCAAATGAAGTTTGGGAAATGGCTACGACTTGGGACATTTTTGCTAAAGATACGCTGGGAAAACAGCTTGTCAGAGCAGCAGATAGCGTTTGTGCCAATATTGCAGAAGGTAAAGGGCGTTGGCATTTTAAAGACAACCAACGATTTATTCGCATTGCTCGAGGGTCGCTATATGAAACAATGAGTTTGCTGAGATTAGCCTATTCAAGGAATCTAATCAATTCTCAACGCCTCGATCGCATAAAACCTCTTCTCGATGAACTTCCTCCTAAACTTAATGCTTACCTAAAATCTCTCAACCGATGACCCATTACCTATTACCTATTCTCTATTCCCCAATTCCTTAACGCCAAGCGAAAATCTGCGGTCTTCCAGCGCGAATATCAAACCCTTCAAGATAAGCAACAGGGTCGCTGGGATCGAATTCTCGGTTATCGATGAACACCTCAGCCGGTTCGACTTTCATCGACTCGCTGGGAATGTCAATGCCCATTGCTTTTGCCGCATCTTCATAGAATTCGGTGGGATAAATCTTCGCAATCAGTTCGTCGGCATCAGCGGGATACTCTTTCATATCCGGCAATTGGTTCCAGCGAAGCATTTGGGTCAACAGCCAAACGCCGTGAGACGCATAGGGATAATTGGCATTATCCGGTCGCTCCATGTAGTCGGTTTCGATGAAGTTAAACAGGTTAAAATCGGGAATCGGTTTCACCCGATCCTCTTCGTCAAAGCCGCCGTAATCGTAGGTTCCGGTCATGGACGCTTTGGAATACTCAACCTTGGCGTTGACGTAGGGACGACCGGAAATAATTTCAACCACTTCTAAGCGATTATCCGGTACGTCGCAGTATTGACAGGCTTCAATGGTCGCTGCAACTAAGGCCCTTGCGGTGTTAGGATTTTCATCGATCCAACTTTGCATCGTCCCCAGCACTTTTTCCGGGTGTCCTTGCCATACGTCCCGGTCTACCGTTGCGGTAAAACCGACGTTATCGAAAACGGCGCGTTGGTTCCACGGTTCTCCGACGCAGTAACCGTCCATTGTCCCCGCTTTCATGTTTTCCACCATTTGCGGCGGCGGAATCACGATTAGTTTCACATCTTTTTCGGGATCGATGTCCATTGCACTCAACCAGTAACGGGTGTTGTAGTTGTGCATGGAGGAGGGGAACACCATTGCAAAGGTGGGGGGTTCGCTTTGACCTTTGATGTACTTGCTGTATTCGGCACCAAATTCGTCAAAACTGGCGTATTCGTACCAGGGGCGAATTCCAGCTTCCCAGGCTTGGCGCGAAAGGGTCATGGCGTTACCATTGCGGTCCAGCATCATTAGCGATCGCATGGGCGCTTTCTCCGGACCCAGTTCGCTCAACATGGGCATTCCACACAGGGCGTGGGAGGCATCTAAGCGTCCTTGCAAAAGGCCGTCGCGCACTGTCGCCCAACTTGCCTCTTTACTAATTTCTACATTGAGGCCATATTTTTCATAAATCCCCTTTTCCTTCCCAATGACGAGGGGGGCGCAGTCGGTGAGGGGAATAATTCCCAGAGTGAGGTCGGTCTTTTCCAGGGTTCCGAAGTCGGGAACGTCGCCCGAGGCTACGGGAGAACCGCCTTCGCCGTCAGAGGCGACAGTGCCATCGGTTTGACCGCCACTACAAGCGGCGAAGGTGAAACCGGCGGCTGCGAGGCTGGAATATTTGAGAAATTTGCGGCGATCCATGATTCTTTCTATATTTAAGGATGGGCTTGATATTTTGATAGGTTGTTGGGTAGAAAACACTCCTAACAAAAGACAAAACGTGAGTTGTTCGTAGGGACGTTTTATAAAACGTCCGTATGAGTTTCAGTCGTTTAAAGCTGACGAACTGGCGAACTCTATATAAGGCAGCAGACAGCGGTTTTTCGAGCTAAAACCAACAGTCCCTAAACGCTCGAAACCAATGCCAGCGAGGAATTGCACGGTCTAAGGCAGTGGGAAAATGCACCCATTTAACCTTGCTGCTGACCGATGACAAAGCGTTCGATGGTGGCGACCAGTTGGTCGAGAAGCAAGCCGACAATGCCGATGACGAACAGCGAGAGAATCACTAAGCTGGTGTCGCCGGTGTTGTAGGTATCCCAGACAAAGAAGCCAATTCCCGTACTCCCGGTCAGCATTTCGGCGGCAACAATCACCAACCAAGCAATCCCCAAGCTGAGACGGATGCCGGTGAAGATGTAGGGCAGCGTCGAGGGAATCATGATTTTGGTGACAATTTTCTTTTTGGAGAGGTTGAGTACCTTGGAAACGTTCCAGTAGTCTTGGGGGATACTGTGAACCCCCAGGGCGGTGTTAATCAACGTCGGCCACAAAGAGGTGACGACGATGGTAAAGATAGCGGGGGCGTTTTGGGCGATGGTTTTGGGCGCGCCTTCGAGGAGGGCGGAGGAAACGACGATCCCCACCGGCAACCACGCCAGAGGCGAAATCGGTTTGCCAATTTGGATCAGGGGAGTCATCATTTTCGAGGCCTTCTCCGAGGTGCCGACGAGAAAGCCCAAGGGGATCGCGATCGCGGTGGCGATGGCAAATCCGACGGCGACGCGCATTAAGCTATATAAGGTCAGGAAGAAAATCCCTTCGTTATTTTGCTGCAACGAGAAGAAGTCGCGGAGATAGGGAACGCTATCTTGGAAGGTTTGAATGGGATTGGGCAGAACGCTAATTTTCCCGTCGGTGAGTTTGGCAATGATACTCCAAATCACAATCAGCACGAATATTCCCAAGGCAGGGAAGATAATATTCTCGCCGTTGCGTCCGAGTATCTTTCCAAAGTCAATACTGGGCTTGTTTGTCGATTGTTCGCTTGCGAGGGTCATTGTTGATTTAGGAGAAAAATGGCTTGAGAATTGGCGAAACGTAAAATGTACGACAGATAATACGATTAGGAGTGCGACAGACAAGGCGGTTAATACCGCGTTTTCAAAGCGTACTTTTCGAGTTCGGTTGGTCAAACAAACTGCACCCAATGCCAATTAATGCTTCGGCGTTGCACCAAAGTCATTTATTAGGATATCCTTCAAGACTTCCGGCAGTTCGTCACAAGGGATACCTTTTCTCACACAGGTTCCCAAATGGGCATCTTTGCCGACGCGCCCGCCCATATACAGGTCTACTCCTTCGACCGTTTTGCCGTCTTTGCGAACTTTGGTTCCCATTAAACCGATATCTGCAACTTGGGGTTGTCCGCAGGAGTTGGGACATCCGGTCCAGTGAATGCGAACGCGGTTGGGAATATTGAGTTCCTCGTCGAGGTCGCGAGTCATGTCCAGGGCGCGCTGTTTGGTTTCAACGAGGGCAAAGTTGCAGTATTGCGCGCCGGTACAGGAGACGAGCGATCGCGTTAAGGGGGCGGGGGCGATGCTAAACTGCTCGAGCAGGGGTTCGCAGAGAAACGCTTCGAGTTGGTCGTCGGGGATATGGGGAATGAGCGCGTTTTGCTCGACGGTGAGGCGAATTTCGCTCTCTCCGTAGACTTCAGCCAGTCGCGCCAATTCAAACATGGTATCGGCTGACAGCCGTCCGACGGGAATGTGCAATCCGGCATAGTTTAAGCCCTCTTGGAGTTGCTTGTTGATGCCGATGCGATCGCGTTTGTCCCAATCGATTTCGTCTTTTTCAGCGGCGCGCGCTAATTCCTTCCCCAACTCTCGTTCCACTTCTGTGCGGAACTTCTCAATGCCCCATTCATCGATCAGCCACATCAAACGAGACTTTTGTCGATTGCTTCTCAGTCCGTTATCCCGATAGACTGACAGAATGGCGCAGCTCAAGTCTACCACATCGTCGTTGGGCGGCACCCAAGCGTCGAGGGGAATGGCGGCTTCGCAGCGTTTTGCCGAAAAGAATCCGCCGACGACCACGTTGAATCCCAACTGTCCGTCTTTGTAAGCGGGAACAAAGGCAATATCGTTGATTTCGGCATGAACGGCGTTGTCCCGTCCGCCTTCAATGGCGATATTGAATTTGCGCGGGAGGTTGGTAAAGGCTGGGTTCCCTTCGCCTCGATTGACAATAGCATCCTGAACCTTTTGAACCAGTTCGCGGGTGTCGATGAGTTCGTCGCCGTCGATGCCCGCCACCGGCGACCCGGTAATATTGCGAACGTTATCCATCCCCGACTGCATTGAGGTCATGCCGACGGCTTTGAGGCGGTTGAAGATGTCGGGGATATCTTCGAGGCGAATTCCGCGCAACTGGAGATTTTGTCGCGTGGTGATATCGGCGCTGCCATCGTCGCCGTAGCGCTGGACGATTTCGGCTAGGGTCTGCATCTGTTCGCTGTTTAAAATGCCGTTGGGCGTGCGCAGGCGCAACATGAATTTGCCCGGAGTCACGGGACGGTAAAATACGCCGACCCATTTCAAGCGGTGTTCGAGGTCGGTTTTGTCTACGGCTTCCCAACCGACTCGGGCAAAGTGTTCCAGTTCGTCTTTAACGGCTAAGCCATCTTTTTCGGCTTTGAATTTTTCAAATTTGTTTAATTTTGCTGGTTTAGTAGCAATATCCATAAAGTGTCGATCCTCAGTAGTTGCTCTCAGTCGCGGAGCTAAGGAACCCTTAACTGTTACAATTTAATTGACTGTGATTTGTCTTACAGGTTAGAAGCAACCGATCGGAATTTATGTAATTCTTGTTACTTTTCTTGATATTTGTTGAATGAATGTCATAGGCTTAATGCCGTTACTACATAAAGGTACAACATCATACTCTCAACCCTGCGGGAATTGACCGATCTAAGGGCGGCACAACCTGTTGTTCGGTGGGGGTTGGGGCGGGGGAATTCGCTCCTGAAGAGCGGTCAAACCAAGCAAAATAAGCCAAAATTGCCCAAATTAAGGTCATAACGAGCAGTATTTTTTGCTGAAACTCGATTTTCCTCTCCGTTGTTACCAGTCGTCTCTGTATCCAATACAGCCGCCGCGATAAGCGTTCTTCGATTTCGTCAAGGGTGTAAACAAGGGATCGCTCTCCCCGAGGCGGCGGGTAGTCTGCGTATTTCTCGGCGGAATTGTCGGGGTTGTCTTCCTCTTGTGCGAGGTCGATCTTATGGCAAGGGGGCGCGATCGCCTTTTGAGCCAATTTATCGGAGACCCTTCGCGGTGCAGCATTTTCAAAGGGCAATTGCAACGAAGGGCGAGTCGAAACCTTTGACGGTTTTAGGGACTGGACTTCCGGTTGATTGTTCGTTTCCAGCCCAAAAGGGGAGTGCGGTTTATTCATGGGGAGAGAACCGAAGAGGCACTGAGAAGGGAGCGAGGGGAATTGACCTTTATCTTAATACATACGTACTAAATCAACAAGAAAACTCCTCTCAACCCAATAGACATCATTCGGCGCTCTCAAAAGATGTAAGTTTTGTGACGGACAGAATGGCTTTTTTGGAGTCGATGAGTTAAAAAAAATTCGTCTACCTTAAAATCTTCACTCCCGATGCAACTTCCTCGTCCGGTCGAAAGCAACCAATGGTTGTGCTTTTTCTTACCCGTACTCCTTGCGTCAGGATTCAACTTGACTCAAAAGCCACCTCGTGCATGGGGTCAAACCATTACACCTGCTGCCGACGGAACTGGAACCCTCGTCACCCCCAACGGCAACCAAATCGAAATCGACGGCGGCACCCTCTCGGGCGACGGAAGCAACCTCTTTCACAGCTTCAGCCAATTCGGACTCACCCCAAACCAAATCGCCAACTTCCTCTCCACCCCCCAAATCCAAAACATCCTCGGACGAGTCGTCGGTGGCGATCCTTCCATTATCAACGGTTTAATCCAAGTCACCGGCGGCAATTCCAACCTCTACTTAATGAATCCCGCCGGAATTATTTTTGGTCGGGATGCCAGCTTAAACGTCCCCGCCGACTTCTTCGCCACCACAGCAACCGGAATTGGATTTGGGGAAAATTGGCTCGATGCTTTCGGCAACAGCGACTATACCAAGCTCAACGGCAACCCCAATACCTTCGCCTTCGACACAGCACAACCGGGTGCAATTGTCAATGCTGGAAATATAGCTGTTGCCGAAGGACACAACTTAACCCTGTTAGGGGGAACCGTTGTCAATACCGGCACGATAACTGCATCCGGCGGTCAAGTAACCCTCGCTTCAGTTCCCGGAACCAGTGTCGTGAAAATCTCCCAACCTGGAAGTCTTTTAAGCTTAGAAATCGAACCGCCTAGAGATTTACAAGGTCAAATTATCCCCTTCACCGCTTTAGACCTTCCTCAACTCCTTACCCAGACTAATCTTGAAACCAGATTAACGGTCAATCCCAGCAACACCGTCAGCGAAACCGTTTCAGGAGTAGAAGTGGCTGCCGGGAGTACCACCATTGGCGGTCAAATTAGCGCCCAAAACGTCAACCTCTTCGCTGCCAACCGCGTCGTTCCCATCCCCTCAACCACTCCCAGGGTTCTCACCGGAGACGGAACAGAAAGCGCCCCCACTGTCACCTTATTCCCCCAAAGTCCGAACAATCCCAAAGCGTTCGTCTTCATTGATGCCACCGTTCCCGACTACGAAACCTTCCTCTACGGCGGCAAACCGGGAACCACCAACATCGCGGTAACGCCTAGAGAAAATGGCATCGAAAAGATAGCCCAAACACTCAACCAAGTTGCAGGAGTAGACGAACTGCATATTATTTCCGAAGGAAGTGAAGGGAACTTTTGGCTGGGAAATGCCTTTGTTAGTAGCGAAAATATCGAGCAGTACAGCAGTCAGATTCAGTCGTGGAGTCAAGGCTTAAATCCGGGGGCCGATATTTTAATTTATGCCTGTTTAACCGCTTTGGGGGAAACCGGAAATGTCCTTCTCGACAGTATTGCCAACTTATCGGGGGCGGATGTTGCCGGTTCGACTAATGTCACAGGGAATGCCGAGTTAGGGGGAGATTGGGTTTTAGAGAATTCTGTGGGAGATATTGAGGCAACAGCGCCCTTTGAGGTGGGAGTTTTAGCAAATTATGGCGAAAGCTTAGCCATTTTTACAGTTGAAAATACGGCTGATGCCGGGATGGATTCTTTGCGCGATGCCATTGCCCGAGCCAATATAGCAGTAGGAGATGATGAAATTCGTTTCAATCCAGGAACGTTCAATGGGACGCAGGGAGCCATTTCTCTGACTTTCGGGCAACTCGATATCGATACAAGTAATGGAAACTTAACGATATCGGGAGGGTTTGGGGCCTCAAATGCGATCGTAGATGGGAATAGTACCTCCCGTGTTTTCAACATTATAGGGAATGGCGATACAACATTTGACAGTCTAACGATTCGCAATGGGAATACAACAGGAGATGGAGGTGGGATTAACAATACGGGGACGGGAACGGTAACGGTAACCAACAGCACCTTCTCTGGCAATTCCGCTACAGGTTCTTACAGCGATGGCGGCGGGATTTTCAGCAAGGGTACAGCGACCGTAACCAGCAGCACCGTTTCTGGTAAGTAGGTGGGCAAAAATAAACGCATAACCTCGAAAACCGTATTCCTTGCCAGGTAAGGGTTTTAGCTGGAGATATTGTTCTTTTAATTACGCCCACCTACTTAATTCTACTACAGGTTCTTACAGCGATGGTAGTGGGATTTACAGCCAGGGCGCGGTGACAGTAACAGGTAGCGCCCTTGCTAACAATTCCGCAGGCACTGATGGTGGCGGGATTTGGAGCCAGGGTGAGGTGACAGTAACGGGTAGCACCCTGTCCAACAATTCCGCAGATAGCGAAGGTGGCGGAATTTATATCTTTGGTAGCGGCGGTTCGGTGACAGTAGAAAACAGCACCCTTTTTGGTAATTCCTCAATCTTAGGGGGCGGCGTTTTCATCGCCGGAACGGGTAGCGGGACTTTTAGCAATAAGTAGGCGGGCGCAATTATTCGCAAAATAGCGACCGAATCCAAAATCATGAAACCCTCTTTGTAGCTGGCTTTCAGCTTCAGTTTCGGATTCTGGGTTGTAATGTTTATTTATGCCCACCTACTTAGCATTATTGCAGGCAATATTGACAGCAGCAATCTAGCTCCCGATGTTTTCGGCAGTAACATCAACGGCAACGCTCGCAACCCGATCGGAAGTACTGTCGGATTGAGCGGTAGCAGCACCCTGGGTACGGGCAGCGATATTGTCAACCCCGATCCTGGACTCGCTCCCCTGGGCGACTACGGCGGTTCCACTCAAACCCACGCCCTCCTTCCCGGCAGTCCCGCTCTCAACGCAGGGAATAATGCTTTGATTCCGCCTGGTGTTACCACCGACCAACGAGGGGCAGAACGTATTCTCAATGAAACAGTTGATATTGGTGCCTTTGAATCTCAGGGGTTTTCGCTGGTTCCGATTGATGGCGACAACCAAAGCACTACCGTTGATACGGTCTTCGCTACAAATCTGCGAGTTCAACTGATAGAAAACTTTACCCAAAGTCCGCTCCCCTTCGCAGGTTTGAACATTACTTTCACTCCCCCTACAAGCGGAGCGAGCGGCAGCTTTAGCACGAATAATATCGCCACCACCGATGCTTCCGGTATAGCAACGGCCAATCCATTGACGGCTAATACTGTTGCTGGTGCCTATCAAATCATTGCTTCGGCAACGAGTATTGAACCGGCAGCTTTCAACCTCACCAACGCGCCCGATGTCCCTAACGTCCTAGAGATTGCGAGCGGCAACAATCAAAGCACGCTCGTCACAACTCCCTTTGCCACCCCCTTGAGCGTGCGAGTCAGCGATCGCTTTGGCAACCCCGTCCCTAGCACTCCCGTCGGCTTTAACGCTCCGGCCAATGGCGCTTCGGGCAGCTTTGACCACAGCGATTTCGTTACCGATGCCTTGGGGATTCTCAGGATTGGTTTTACTGCCAATCGCATTGACGGCACCTATCAAGTCGTTGCCGAAGTGACGGGACTCTTGCCCGTGCTGTTCGATCTGACCAACGAACCGGTGCCTTCGAGTTTCAACCCCATTCAACCCAATGAAATTGAACCTCTAGAGGTAGAAAAGCCCCTCGATATTAATCTGGTCGCTGGGTTGGTTGGCGCGTTAACCCTCGACACTGGCGTAGCTGAGGTTGAAGAACGCTTCACTCCAATTTTTGAAAACTATTTCGGTTTAGGAGAGACTTCCACCACCAACCTCGAACAAGCTCAACAAGTCCTCAACGATATTGAAGTGGCAACTGGGGTCAAACCTGCCTTAATTTATGCTTTCTTCGTTCCCGCTACGCTGCCCGGTTCCGAGAGCGACTTATCTACAACGAGGCTTTCGAGCAGGGGTTGTCCTTCTGCGTGCGATCCGAGAGCGGAATCCCTTTTGCTGTCAGACTCACAAAGATTCGATTCTGGAGTAGAGTTGCCTTCAGTTGAGAGGAATTTTACTCCGCAACCCAGCGATCGCCTAGAATTGGTTCTGGTCACAGCTTCGGGTCAGTCCTTTCGATATCCAGTGGGCGTAACGCGCGAACAAGTCCTCCAAGAGGTTCAAAGGTTGCGAAACGCTGTGGTGATTCCGGTTTTTCGCCGGGATTACCTCGCCCCTGCGCAACAGATGTATCGTTGGTTAGTTGCTCCTCTCGAAGAAGATTTACAAGAGCAAAACATTAATAATTTGGTGTTTATTCTCGACTCGGGCTTGCGTTCTCTTCCCCTGGCGGCGATGCACGATGGCGATGGATTTATTGTCGAACGCTACAGTGTCGGGCTGATGCCGAGTCTTTCTTTGACTGATACCCGCTATGTTTCTCTTCGAGGCAGTTCAGTTTTGGCGATGGGGGCAGAAACTTTTGCCGAACAAAAAGACCTTCCTGCGGTTCCCATCTACTGGAGCGGGTTTACCATGATTGGTAGTCCTTGGTGATTTGTCATTTGTCCTTGGTCATTTGTCCGCGGAAATCATATAAAATCCCCGCTCTGCTGTATTGCCAGTTGCAGCGCGCGATCGCAGTTGTAAAATAACAAGAGTCGAACCTCATAACTGCAATGACCGTAACCCCGTACAACACCCTCACCCGTCGCAAAGAACCCTTGGAAACCCTCGAACCGGGCAAGGTGCGGATGTACTGTTGCGGGATTACCACCTACGATTACTGCCATCTCGGTCACGCGCGTACCTGCTTGATTTGGGATGTGGTTCGCCGCTATCTACAGTGGCGGGGTTATGAAGTCCGATACATCCAAAATTTTACGGATATTGATGACAAAATTCTGCGTCGAGCGCGCACAGAAGGCGTATCGATGGAAGATATTTCGGAGCGTTTCATCAATGCCTACTTTGAAGATTTGGAACGCTTGCACGTGGGAAAAGCCGACGCTTATCCCCGCGCGACCCATACGCTGAACGGCATTAAGCGCCTGGTTGCCGAGTTGGAGCAGCAGGGCTATGCTTATGCTGCGGGAGGCGATGTCTATTACTCCGTGCGTAATTTTGTTGAATATGGCAAACTTTCAGGCCGCAAGTTTGAGGAAATGGAAGCGGGAGCCAGCGGCAGAGTTGAAGTGGAAGATGCAGAGGCGGCGAAAAAGAAAGACCCCTTTGATTTTGCGCTGTGGAAAGCCTCCAAACCTGGAGAACCGGCGTGGGAGTCGCCTTGGGGGGAAGGTCGTCCGGGGTGGCATATCGAGTGTTCGGCAATGGTTCGCGATCGCCTTGGCGAAACCATCGATATTCACGTCGGAGGCAGCGACCTGATTTTTCCCCACCACGAGAACGAAATCGCACAGTCGGAAGCCGTGACTGCGAAACCCCTCGCTCGGTATTGGCTGCACAACGATATGGTAATGGTGAATGGGAAAAAGATGTCCAAGTCTTTGGGTAATTTTACGACCATTCGCGATTTATTGGATGGGAAATGGTCGTTAATGCCCGAACCTGTGGAACCAATGGCGGTGCGCTTATTTGTTTTACAGACTCACTACCGCAATCCCATTGATTTTACCGCCGAAGCGCTCTTGGGGGCAAGCAATGGCTGGCAAACGCTGGAGAAGGGGTTGTTATTTGGCGATCGCGTTGGGCAGCAGTTGGGTTGGGATATGTCCCATCCCCCTCAGTCTCGACCCCCCTCAGTCCCCCCTCAGTCCTTACCCCCCTCAGTCCCCCCTCAGTCGAGGGGGGAAGGTTGGGGGGTTGACAATGCGATCGCGCGACGTTTTGCAGAAGCAGCGGACGATGATTTCAATTTTGCTGGCGCATTGGCTGTTTTGTTTGACGTGGCGAAAAATTTAGCAAAGGAAGGAAATTTGCTCGTTCACGAAGGGAAAACCGAAACTCCGGTAGCCGAATTAGAAGTGCAATGGCGAACGTTGGTAGAATTAGCGGCAGTATTGGGGTTTGAGGCGAAATACGAGGCAAAAGCAGAGGGAGTAGGAGAACTAGGAGAAGCAGAAATTGAGGCCGCGATCGCGCAACGAACTGCCGCTAAAAAAGCGAAAAACTTTGCCGAAGCCGATCGCATCCGCGACGAACTCAAAACCCTTGGAGTTGCTCTCGTCGATAAACCCGGTGGAGTGACGACTTGGCATTGGCTCGAGTAAGCTGTTCGGCATTTCAATTGTGATTGGGGTCTGAACCGGAGAGGGGGAGAGGGGGGGATGGGGTGATGGGGAGAGAGAATTGTAGCAAAATTTGATGAATCTGGTATAAAAAGCCAAATACCTTTTCTGTTCCCCCCAACCCTCGATCTGATATAGCATTTCTGAACGGGATGTAAACCGTTTCAACGTAGGGACGTTCAATTGAACGTCCCGGAGAGAGCGCGCGGTGGATTTGAATTCTGGGCCATTTATTGTTTACGTTTCATTTAAAAACGCTAAGTAGGTGGGCTTAATTAAACGTCAAAAAGAAAATCATTTTGTACTTCTACGTCTATAGATGCTGAGTTCAATTTAAATTGTTGAAGAGAATTACCTCGCTGACGGCTTCTCTTTTTAAGACTTTCTTTCACTGCGACGACTAAATTGTATTCATCTTCAAACATTCTACCGCAAATTTCATGATTTTTTATTTGATTGGAGTCAGGGTGCTTTCTTACGCCATTTTTTACTCGTTTCCATTTACGCTTTTTTTTTGAAGATTTTGCGAATTCTCTCAGGACTCAGATTCACTTGGCGCTCAATCCTTAAAAGAGTTGATAGTTGCTTACTGTTGTAAGTCCTCTGGGGAGCGATCGCAACATTCTTTCAAGTATTCTATGTCAGCTTCAGTCCAACGCTTTTTTCGACCACTTCTGGGTCGATCCCCAAGTCCCGATTTTCCCTGGAATATCCACCTTTTAATTGTTTTTCTCACGGTATTCTCTGACCAATTTATCCAAGACGCTATTTTTTTTACGCTCCAACCTTGGTTATTTAATCGTAACACTTCTACTCTTTTAAGAGTCCTTTTTGGGGTTTTTGGATTCTGAGTTAATTCCAATAGTTCCTTTTCTTCGCTGTCGCTCAGACGGATTTTTAGTTATGCTGGCATAAAACAACTCCCTTTTCTAACTAATTTATTATTATACACTTATTTATGCCCACCTACTTACAGCACCTCAGACAGCGACGACCTCCTCCTCCTGCGCGGGGGTTTGGGGAACGGTAACCTCACGGGAGACGATCTTTCCGGCAGTCAGGCAGCGATCGGTTTGTTTTGGCTATGAACGAGGGGACTGATGCTATTGTTGACATTGAACTGGGCAGCAATTCCGTCGGTTTAGGCGATGAATTCAGTTTGGGTCAACTTTCTTTGACTCAGCAAGGAAGGGACACTGTTCTTGGTCGCGATCGCGAACTCGGCACGCTTCTCCACGATCTAGATGCCGAAGCACCAATTGCGATGCCCGACGTTACTTTAAGGGCGATCGCTTAACAGAACTGACCCCATTCGGTGTATATTTATAGATCCTCCCTGAAAATCGCCCCCTCGAATCTTAAGGAATCCCAAAGCAAAACAGGGGTACGAGTTCAGACCGAGGCGATCGCTCTGTTCGACGCAGTGTAACCTTTTGAGGTTATTTCAGCGCGCTCGTATGGGGCGAATTGCGTTGTCTCGCTTGCGTCAGCGCCCGAGTCAGGACGTTTCACTTTCCCGCTTCTGTTAAGTAAGCAATTATACCGATCGAAGCATTCTTCCAACGCGGACTGTTAGTTTTCAGGGGAAACACCGTAAAATCTTAGTGATAGATAGCAGAAGCCCGAGCGATCGGCTCCTCCGCTCTCTATAGCTCTCAGCCCCACCTATCGATGGGCATTCTTATAGCAGATGTACCGAAGAAGTTTCGATGTCCCGTGCCTCTATGCCAAGTTCCCCAATTAAAGCACAATTGCATCTCTTGGAAATCAGCATCGTTACTGCAATAATTTGACGGTTAAAATTGTGTTTCACCTCAAAAAACTGTCCGAGGAAATTGATAATGGAGCAGACTAAACAGGACATTATTTTGATTGTTGACGATAGTCTGACCAACATTCAAATTTTATCGAAGCTTTTGAAAAAGTCTGGGTTTGAAGTCGTAGATGCTATGGATGGTCCTCGCGCCATCGAAATGGCTTTGCTTGTGGTTCCAGATTTGATTTTACTGGACGTAATGATGCCGGGAATCAATGGCTTCGAGATTTGTCAGCGCTTGAAGGCGGCTAAAGTCGTCCGAGATATTCCGATTATTTTTATGACCGCTTTATCCGATGCTGAAAGTAAGGTGAAAGGTCTCAATCTCGGTGCTGTTGATTATATCACAAAACCGTTCCAACAAGAAGAAGTTTTGAGCCGCATTCAGCTCCATTTGAAACTGCGTTCTCTCAATAAAAATTTACAGCAACAAAATCAACTCCTCGTCCAGGAAATTACAGCGCGAACGGCTGCCGAATCGCAACTGCATCAGCTCAATCAAGAGCTTGAAGATCGCGTCAGTAAACGCACAGAACAATTAACGAAGGCTCTGCGAGAGTTACAAGCAGCCCAAAAAGAATTATTAACTCGCGAACAAAAGTTAGAGTACGATGCACTCCACGATGCTTTAACCGACTTGCCCAACCGCACGGGGTTTATGAAGCATCTCGAGCAGGCGATCGAACTCAGTAGTCAAGGCGCGCTGAAAAATGAGGGTTCTACTCTCAATAACAGTAAAGTCGAGGAGAAAGAGTCGGAACCGGGTTTATTTGCCTTATTATTTATCGATCTCGATCGCTTCAAAGTCGTGAATGATAGCTTAGGACATTTAATTGGCGATGAATTGCTCAGGGGGGTTGCCAATCGACTGCAATCGTGCTTGCTCGGAAATGGAACGATCGCGCGATTTGGCGGGGATGAATTTATGATTTTGCTTGAAGATTTGCGATCGGTAAAAGAAGCGACGGCGATGGCAGAACGCATCCAAGAACAACTGCGACATCCTTTTGTTGTCAGCGGCTACGAACTTTTTACCGAAGCCAGTATCGGGATCGCGCTGTCGTCGATGGGGTATCGTTCGGCGATCGATGCGCTGCGGGATGCAGATATGGCGATGTATCAAGCCAAACAATCGGGTCGAGGCTGCTATCATATCTTAACCGAAGACCGAAAAGAACAAGCGGTCGATCGCATGAATATTGAAAATGAGATGCGGCAAGCCTTGCGCGCGATTGGGAACGAACAGAACGGAGGCAGTCGCAAGGTTTCAGAATTTTTTTTGGAGTATCAACCGATTATCTCGCTTCCCACGGGGCAGTTAAAAGGATTTGAGGCATTAATTCGTTGGAATCACCCAAAACGAGGCAGAGTTTCTCCTGGCGTTTTTATTCCTGTCGCCGAAGAAACAGGATTAATTAATCCTTTGGGGTGGTGGCTATTGAAGGAAGCTTGCCGACAAATAGAAGAATGGCGACAGCAGTTTCCCGAAGTTCATCCCTTTGTGGTTAATGTGAATGTTTCCGCCGTGCAACTCAAACAAGTGGATTTTTTCGAGCAAGTTGAAGTGATTTTGGCAGAAACAAAATGTTCGGGAGCCTGGTTAAAACTCGAAATTACCGAAAGTTGTTTGTTGGATACATCTGCTAAGGATATCGAAATTCTCAAACGGTTGCAACAACGAGGAATTCGATTGTGTATCGATGATTTTGGGACGGGGTATTCTTCTCTAAGTCGCTTGCATGAGTTTCCCATTGATACGCTAAAAATCGATCGCTCTTTTGTCATGCGTTTGGGGACGGAAACTTCGGAAGTTGTGTATACAATTGTTAAAATGGCGCACAGTTTGGGAATGGATGTGGTAGCTGAAGGGATTGAAACGCTCGAGCAGTTAGAGAAATTGCGCTTGTTTGGCTGCGAGTTAGGACAGGGTTTTTTGCTCTCCGAACCGTTGGTTGGTTCTGCTTTTGTGCCGTTGCTGGCGATTCAAAATTCGCGGTTTAAGGTTGTGAAAGAGGTGCGATCGGCATCATGATTCACTTCGGAATAATGAATAATGAATAATGAATAATAGTTGTCAATCAAATATCAAAAACTCTACTTTACTTCTAAAACTCGTGCCGTACTCAACTTCAATTCGGGAAACGTGAGAGAAAGAATAATGTCTTTCCCCCGAAATTCAACAGTATCGTAAAACCCGTCAACGAGAGTACAAACAGTTATTAATTCCTGAAGGGGATCGACGATCCAATATTCAGGAATTTCGAGGACGGCGTATTCAGAACGCTTGTGACGATAGTCAGTGGTTCGCGTGGTTTCGCTGACAACTTCGACGACGAGGAGGGGAAACGGTTCGTTGAGTTCGATAACTGCCTCTCGGTTAGCGAGACTGTCCCACTGCGCGATGGGAAGAACTACGATATCGGGAATTCGTGAGGTTTCCCAACGTCCCCCGCGCGGCGATCGCACGCCAATTCGCATATCTTTAGAAGTCCAAGGCAACTCTTGTTTTTTGATCTCGTTCTTGAAGCAATCATTAAGAAAATCAGTGATTCCACCGTGCTTTCCGGTGCCTAAACTCATGGGGACTAATTCTCCTTCTACCAATTCGTATGCGGTGTCGGTTCCGTCGTCGTACCGGAGATATTCGGCAAAGGTTAGCTTGTTTGTGGCTACAGTCATCGCGATCGCGCTCCTCTTAGCTTACAGTTTGTAGGGTGGGTTAGGTGCGGCAATGCTTTTGAGAGAAAAGTCCACAACTTTTTATCCGCGCCGTAACCCACCATTCTTAGCCGTGTAACAGTGACTAAAACATCCTTGCCTTTTTTCTCAAACGATTGAATCGATTCTGGGGTAATTTCCGGATTTTCTGCCATCAGTTGGACGAAGGCTTGGCGAAACACTTCGGGGTTGCATCCATCGCGCAGAAGAATCTGCACGACGTTCATCATTTTAGTGTAGAGTTGGGCGAAGTCTCCGGGTTGGAAGACGGCATCGGGATCGTGGGGACGGCGATCGCGGTTTCCCCTTGCGTTGGGATGTTCGAGGAGGAAGATATACTGACAATCGACATTTTCGAGGTTAGTGGTAGAGTCGATATTCCAAGCTTCGAGGGTTGCGCCGGTAAGATAGGCGCAGCTGAAGTTGGTGCCGATGGCAAGGGTATGAGAAAGGTTGGCGTTTTTAAGGTGGGTTCCCTCAAGAGTGGCGTTTTCGAGGTTGGCACCGTGGAGGTTGGCGTTTTCGAGGTTTGCGCCGTGGAGGTTGGCACCGGAAAAGTTGATGTAGGAGAAGTCTTTGCTGTAACCGTTGCCGGTGACGAGTAAGTCTCGGACGGCGGGTTTCGCGAGGATGGTGTTTTCGGGACGCGCGCGATCGAGTTTTTCAGCGTTTTTCCAGCAGGTGCAGGTGAGGGTGGCTTGGCGGAAGTCGGTGCTTTTGAGGGTGGCGCGGGTAAAGTCGGCTTCTGCGAGATCGGCGGCGTAGAAGCGAGTACCGCCGAGGGAGGCAAAGGCAACGGCGAACTGTCGTATGAAGGAAAAGTTTTCGGAGTCTGACATTTCTAGCCTTGCTATATGGAGACTGGCTAACATAGTGATTCCGACTATAGCAACTGTCATACTTGTGGTTACTGCTGCCATTGAAACTCCAGCCATACGATTACCTACTATCCAACTTACTACTCCAGCTAGAGTGATAATTATGCCTCCCATCCCATAAACTGATTTTAGATCCTCGTCCACACCATTCACAGCTATAGCGAGGGTTATTATTCCGACAAAAACTACAATCAAAACAACAACGCTAATTCCTACCGTTGCCCCAAATACAAGCAGTCCTAATGGGGCAAATAGGGTATTGACCGCTGTGCTAAATATAGTATCGCTTATTGTTTTCGCTATGGCTAACTGCATCGCTCCAGCCCAAGCTATAACTCCTACTCCACCTACCGCACCAACTATGATAATGCTGTTGAGCGCCTGTACTGTGAAACCCTGATGTAAGAGCAATTTGAGAGTTAATATGAAAAACAGGATGATTTCGATGCTGCTCGTTATTCGCCAAGCAAAGCTTTGTACGTTCAAAACAAAGGCAATTACGAACACGCTTGAAATTACGATAAGAGATAACGAGAGGAAGAACATTGCTGTTGACAAGATCAACTGCACTGTTTCCCAACGTAGTTGCGCTCCCGCCTTCACTCCCACAAATTTGACTCCCTTCAACGTCGCGCCACTAAAGTCCGTCTCTCGGATATTGGCTTCGCTGAAGTCTGCACCGGAGAGGTTTTGTTTTTTGAACGATTGTCCTCGGAGATTAACGCGCTGAAAGTTTCGCTCTCCGGCGGCATAGCGTTGTAAAACTTCGCTGGCTTTCATGGAGGGGGTTTATTTACCCATACGAAGGGGTGGGAGATTGGTAGTTCGTTTTCCACTGTACTGTAGCCGAAACCGGATGATTCGTCACGTTCTTTGTTGTTTGTTTTTCGTTATTTACTAGAGCGGTGGGTTACGGTGCGGATTGGAAAGTTATAGTTTTTTCCCAAGTCTTGTTCGCACCTAACCCACCCTACCCATAGGGTTACGGTGCGGATTGGAAAGTTATAGTTTTTTCCCAAGTCTTGTTCGCACCTAACCCACCCTACCCATAGCTTTCATGTTTGCCGCCGTGACGGATGAACGCACAACCCATCTTTTCGAGTTGACGAATTAAATCTCGTCTTTTCACGACACCTCAAGCTCGGCAACTCTACGAATATTAGGAATGACTCCGCTTGTTAAGTCCCTATAGAGATCGAGCAAATTTTCTTTCAATTCGCGATCGCTTTCTGCCTGCGTCCAGTAATCTGGATATTTCTCGAAATACCCAAGCCACATTTCCTCATCTTGCCAGTAAATATATTTTTCTAGGGACATTTCAACTGCGCTCTCTTTTATTGAAAATAAGATTAACTTTTTCTAGCTCATCATTTTTGAATGATATCGCGATCGCGCCCCCCCCGCAGCAGCACGTTACGATGTTTAAGGGCATCGCGATCGCGTTGCCCAATCTTCCCGCAAACCGCCACAATAGAAGATATACTAAAAAGTTTGTACGAATTGCCAAGGAGTTGCAGTAAACCGTGGTTGTCCAAACCCCCAAATCTCAAAATTACGAAGCGAAAACGCAAGAAATTGCCAAGGAATTGATTTCGGCGACGCGAGAAGGGCGATCGCTTTTCGGTCAGATGCGCGACCAAATGCGCTTGGAGGAAAAGCTGTTAGACTGGGCAATGGCGAACCCGGGTTTGCGCTATCAGCTATTTAGCTTTATCGATTGTTTGCCCGCATTGCGCAGTAAAACGGAGATTGCGCGGCATTTTCAGGAGTATATGAGCGTTGAAACCGTGGAATTACCGGGAATGCTCAAAAATCTGCTGAATTTTGCCGATGCCAGTTCTCCTCCCGCACAACTGGCTGCAACGACGGTGGAACAAGCGGTTAAAACATTGGCGTACAAGTATATTTCGGGCGAAAGTATTCCCAAAGTCATTAAAACCGTCGAACGCTTGCGTAAAGATAAGATGGCGTTTACCATCGATTTGCTTGGGGAAGCCGTGATTACCGAGCCAGAAGCGCAACTATACCGACAGCGGTATCTCGAACTTATCGAGGCTTTGAGTCAAGCGGCGCAAAAATGGTCAACTGTTCCCCAAATTGACGAGGCGGATGGGGAAAGTTTGCCCAAGGTTCAGGTTTCAGTGAAATTAACGGCGTTTTATTCCCAATTCGATGCTTTGGATCCCGAAGGGAGTCAAGAGAAAGTGTGCGATCGCATTCGTCCCCTATTGCGCCGCGCCCGGGAATTGGGAGCCGCAATTCACTTCGATATGGAACAATATGCTTATAAGGATTTGACCCTCGCCATTCTCAAAGAATTGTTAATGGAAGAAGAGTTTCGCGATCGCACTGATATTGGCGTTACCATTCAAGGCTATTTGCGCGACTCCCTGGACGATTTAAAAGGGTTAATCGCCTGGGCGAAAAAACGGGGAAATCCCATTACCGTCCGCCTCGTCAAAGGGGCATATTGGGACCAAGAAACGATTCAAGCCATTCAAAATCACTGGAAACAACCCGTTTATAACCAAAAAGCGGCGACTGATGCTAATTATGAAGCATTGATGCAACTTTTGCTCGAAAATCACGAATATTTGTATGCCGCGATCGGTTCCCACAACGTCCGAACTCAAGCAAAAGCAGCCGCCATTGCCGAAACTCTGAACATTCCCCCGCGTCGCTTCGAGATGCAGGTATTATACGGCATGGGCGATCGCCTCGCCAAAGCTCTCGTCAAACGGGGATATCGCGTGAGAGTTTACGCGCCCTATGGGGACTTATTGCCGGGAATGTCCTACCTCATCCGCCGTTTGCTCGAAAATACGGCGAATTCCTCCTTCTTACGACAAAATTCCGAAGAACGTCCCATTGAAGAATTAATCGCGCCGCCCCAAGTTGAAGGGGAAAAACCCCTCATTGCCAAATCTCCCTTTCCCAACGCTGCCGATACCGATTATGCCGATGGCGAATTGCGCGATAAAGCGAAGCAAGCGTTAGTGGAAGTGCGCAATGACTTGGGAAAAACCTATCTTCCCTTAATTAATGGCGAATCTGCGGACACAGAAGAGTTTTTAGACTCTGTTAATCCCTCCAATCCGACAGAAATTGTAGGGAAAGTGGGACAAATATCTATTGTACAAGCGGATGAGGCGATCGCGGCAGCCAAAGCAGCCTTCCCCGCATGGCAAAAAACCCCGGTAAGGGAACGAGCGGGATACTTGCGCAAAGCCGCCGATCTCATGGAGTCTCGCCGTCACCAACTGTCGGCTTGGACTTGTTTGGAAGTGGGTAAAATTTTACCCCAAGCCGATGCCGAAGTGTCCGAGGCGATCGATTTCTGCCGTTACTATGCCGACGAAATGGAACGGTTGGATGGGGGGTATAACTACGATGTTGCCGGGGAAACGAATCGGTATTTCTACCAACCGCGCGGCATTGCCGTTGTCATTTCGCCGTGGAACTTCCCCGTTGCCATTGCTACGGGAATGACGGTTGCGGCGTTGGTGACGGGAAATTGTACGTTGTTGAAACCCGCTGCGCCTTCTTCTGTTATTGCCGCGAAAATTGCCGAAATTTTGGTGGAAGTGGGGTTACCCCCGGGAGTGTTTCAGTATGTTCCCGGTAAGGGTTCGACAGTGGGAAACCACCTCGTCGCCCATCCCGACGTTCACCTCATCGCCTTTACCGGTTCCCGGGAGGTGGGCTGTCACATCTATGCAGAAGCGGCAAAATTGCAACCGGGACAAAAACATCTCAAGCGAGTGATTGCAGAGATGGGGGGTAAGAATGCAATTATTGTAGACGAGAGTGCCGATTTAGACCAAGCGGTTGCCGGGGTTGTTGCGTCGGCGTTTGGGTATACGGGACAAAAATGTTCGGCTTGTTCGCGCGCGGTTGTCCTCGAACCGGTGTACGATACGTTTGTGCAGCGTTTGGTGGAAGCGACAAAATCGTTGAATGTGGGTAAGGCGGACGACGGGGCGACGACGGTAGGTCCGGTGGTGGACGAGAAGGCGCGCGATCGCATCCTGGAGTATATTGCAACGGGGAAACAGGAGGGGACTTTAGCGTTAGAGTTGCCCGTTCCCGATACGGGATATTTTATCTCGCCCACGGTACTGGCGGACGTTTCCCCCAACGCAACCATCGCCCAAGAGGAAATTTTCGGTCCAGTCCTCGCCGTCCTCAAAGCACAAACCTTCGACGAAGCGTTGGAAATCGCTAACGGGACGAATTACGCTTTAACCGGCGGGTTGTATTCGAGAACGCCTTCCCATATCGACAAGGCTTATGGCGAGTTTGAAGTGGGGAACTTGTATATTAACCGCACGATTACCGGCGCGATCGTTTCTCGCCAACCTTTCGGGGGGTTTAAACTGTCGGGAGTCGGTTCTAAGGCAGGGGGACCAGATTATTTATTGCAATTCCTCGAACCGCGTCACGTGACGGAGAATATCCAGCGTCAAGGGTTCGCACCTATTGAAGGGGCAGAGTAGTTGGAAATGTGACATCAATTTGTTCGTAGGGGCATTGCACTGCAATGCCCCCTACCTAAATATAGATAAGGAGTAAAAACGACTCGTGCCAAGCAATCTACCAAGATGGTTACGCTACGATCCAGAGGAAGATATTTCCCGACACGGGGCAACCGACCGTCAAAAATGCCTGAACATGGAAAAGAAATATGGCTGGGAACTGGTTAGAGTTGAGAAAACCAACGATAATATTTTAAAAGTCGATTGTGTTTTTAAAGGAGATACAGAATTCCCCAACTATCTTGAAGAAAAGGAGGAAGACTGATGCGCAGATACATTATTTTTCAAGTCGAATCGGGCGATGCTGAAGGATGGGAAGATAGAAAGCTAGAACATACACAAGCATTGACTGATATTCTAGCTGAATATTGGGATTCCTCCAACAAACCGATTCCAGAAGAGGGATATCGTCCTCTAGAGTTTATTCGCGTCGATGGACTTCACGACCCTAAACGTCACGGTTGCAGCACGCACTACCGCCCGAGCAACTGGGAAGTCGTGCGCGTGGAAACCTATACTCCCGATATCCCAACGCCTGCTAGCGCGTTTGACGAGATTGTTCTCTGCTATTGTCAATATTCACCCATTGATGCTTCTCTCAAACCGATGCCCGAGCGTCAAGTATCGCTAGATTCGTTTGGAGGAGATGAAGAAGCTTATCAGCGTTGGCTGGAATCCGAACAAGGCAAGCAGTATGCTCGGGTGCAATGACGAATAAATTTAAGTATCAGATGGTCATTCAATGGTTTGAGGAAGATAACTGTTTTTTAGTTGGACTGCCTGACTTTCCCGGGCAAAAATGGCGATCGCATGGAGATTCTTACCAGGAGGCAGTTGCAAATGGGACTGAAGCGTTGGAGTCTTTGATGATTGCCTATAATGCTGCTGGCGGTCCGCTTCCCAAAGCCACGGTGTTTGATGCGGTATGGTGAAAGAGGGCGCGATCGCTTTGTACAAGTGTTGTTTTACGCTGCGTTCCACTGGCAGGAAGCCTCATAATGACTGAGTTAGGCGGCGACAGACAGCACCTCAACAACACAAAATCCATCTCATTCTCCCACTTCATGCAACGTTCGATTATAAAGCGTTTGGCTGACGCGAAAGCCTGCGCTACCGACCAACCGGTCGAGAATGGGTTTGAGAACTGGGATAAGTCCCTGTTGTTTCGCATGAATGAGAATACCCAGAAGACCCCTCAATTGAAGTCCATAACTTGCTGCAATACTTCTACCAAGACGTTCGTCAATCAGTAGCCGATTAGCGCTAAGTTCGACTGCCAGCGCGATCGCTTCAGCTTCACCTGGATCGAGAGTTTGCTTGAGGGTATGCAGAAGTTGAAGATTGGTCGGTGTCTGGATTTCCAGCCAATCTGCGTCAAGTAAAAAAACGATCGTAGGTTGGAGAATCGGTAAGCGAGTGAGTTCTGAATGCACTGCGGGGGGAACGAGGACTTTGGGGTAAATTTGCTGCAACACAGAAATTTCACCGATGAAAACCAGATTACTAATCGGTGAAGTGTTGCTGACAATGACCATTACCAACCTTCCTCTCGCAGACTTTTGAGGTCTTGTTCTAAGTCTTCAAGATCGTAATGAACGCAGATTCCGCGACTAGCAATTAATTGTTGAAACTCAATCTGATGTAATCCGGCAAGTTGACTGGCCGTCCCCAGGGTGATGCGTTCTTGTTGAAACAATGCGATCGCCAGTTCGGTGCGCAGATATGCTTCGCCGATCTGTAGAGCATCGGGGAGGTCGAGTGTAATTTGCATGAGTTAGGCTCCGTAATTGGCTCTTTGCTCTCATTTGTCAATCCTAACACCACTAAGGAGGAAGACTGATGCGCAGATACATTATTTTTCAAGTCGAATCGGGCGATGCTGAAGGGTGGGAAGATAGAAAGCTAGAACATACGCAAGCATTGACTGATATTCTGGCTAAATATTGGGATTCCTCCAACAAACCGATTCCCAAACAGGGATATCGTCCTCTAGAATTTCTTCGCGTCGATGGACTTCACGACTCCCACAATATCTTCTCGTCTGAGTGGGTTGGGTCAATTGAGAAGACTTTCGACTCCTTGCACAATGGCAGCAACATTTTCTCGAGGGGACCAACTGTCCATTCGTTCCTGCGCCGCTTGTCCCATCTGCTTGAGAGGTTCGCGCTTGGGAAGCCACTCGCGTAAAATTGTTGCTAAAGCGTCGATGTCGCCGCAGGGATAAATCAATCCTGTTTTACCGGGGATAACGAGATCGGCTCTTGCGCCGACGCGATCGCTAACGGCTACCGCACAACCGCACAACATTGCCTCGCCAACTACCATTCCAAAAGGTTCGTAGTCTGAAGGAAGTACGAATAAGTCGGCGATGCAGTAAGCTGAAGGAAGCTGAGATTGGTTGAGAAAACCGAGGAATTTCACGCGATCGCTAATTTGTAATGTTTGCGCTTCGGCTTCTAATTCTTCGCGCTGCGGCCCATCGCCGGCAAAGAGAAGATAGGCACCGGTAACGCCAGCTCGAGCGAAGGCACGCAAAAGGTCTAGGGGACGCTTCCAAGGCTGGAATTTCCCGCAAAAGAGGACAATAGGGGCATTTAAGGGAAGATTCCAAGATGCGCGGACGGCTTGGGTATCGACGTGGGAAGCGCGATCGCGAATTCCTTCATTATCGACGCACGAAGGCGTGAGGAGAATGCGCTCTTCAGACAACCCCAAGTCGTGCAACACTTGTTTCCCCAAGCTGTTGGAAACAATGATGCGATCTCCCAAACCGTAAAGATGAGGCAGAATCCAAGGCTTCAACCGCGCTTTCCAATTTTGCCGGTCTCTCGGCGCGATCGAACTCATATCGGTACTAAAAATAAACCCTTTTTTTAATAATTTCGCTGCGACTGCGGCAATCCAAAAGCTAGCATAAACGTATCCAGTATAGATAATAACGCAATCAAACTTATTACTCTTTACGAGCTTCCATAAATCCCAATTCAGCAATCCCCAAAAGCGATTTAAACCGGGTTGCCGCGATAAATTTTTGACTTCTATCCAGGGATATCCGGTTAGCAGGGGAATATCCCATTCTACATCTACGCCAAATTCTTCATCCAAACCCAATTGTGCGCCTTGCATATGACAATAAGCAACGAGAATTTCTAACTGCGGCTGCTGCGCCAATAATTGGTAAACCGGAGTCATATAGGGTATGGGTTTGGCTGCAACGACTAAAATTCGGTATCGATCGGTTGTCATTGATTGTTAGCCATTTGTCTTTTAAAGTTTCCGTAGAAAGGGGAATTAAGCTGTTCGGCATAAAACCGCCGTGATTTGAGCGCGAGGGACGACAAGGTTTCGCTCGCCAGCGCGGACACCGAGCGGTCTCCAGCGAGGAGCAACTGCCGTTCGCCATATCCAATTGTGCTGTTTCGACTTCATATTTCGCGCGGTCGCGTAATTCATTTTGTGTCATTAATCGCTAAACAACTTATCGCGGATTACGGATTACGGATTACGGATTACTGTCAAAGCAGTTCCAACCCCGCTGTTGAAAGCGAGCAACCGCCCGTTTTGGGTCGATGGTTGCTAAATAGTTAGGCGGTTCCCAAGGGTGAAAGCGATTATAGTTGGCAGGAAGTAAAATTGGTTTCCAAAATCCCTTCCACAGTCTAAAAATGTGATAGCCCCGCTTCTCCAAATATTCAGTCGCTTTACTCGGATAGATTTGATGCTCTTCAAACACAATATCGCGAATTAAACCTCGCTCTAATAATTGTTTTGCTCCCTGAAAAACTTGATATTCATGACCTTCCACATCAATTTTAATTAAATGAATTTGTCTCTCTTCTTTCCAAAATTCATCTAGCTGTTGCAACGGAACTGAATAACTTTGTCCTTCTTTTTGAGAAGAATTTTCAGATTGCGAAAAATCCAGAGCTGCGGCAGCGCGGTTGGTCGGCGGAATTTTAAGACACCCCAAACCAGAACGTTCCGAAAGAGCAATTTGATGTAATTGAATCTGCGACCATCCTTTCATTTCCTGCCAAACCTTGACATTTTCAACTAATTCTGCATAAATTTCCGGGTGTGGTTCAAAGCAGAAAACTTTTCCCTCAACCCCCACTCGATGGGCAAGAAGACTGGCGGTATAGCCAATATTAGCGCCAATATCTAAAACGGTTTCCCGACCATCGACTAATCGCCAAAGCGTTTCTGATAGGCTCAAGTCGTAGATGCCAAAAATCCAAACAGAACGCTCGACGACTTCTTCTGGCTTAGGATAAATTTTAAGGGGAACTCCCCACGGCAAAAGTACAGTTTTGAAGCTATTAATAGCCTGATGGGGTGGATGGAGAAGCCGACGGTAAAGTTGGAAGGGACGAAGGAGATATTCAGGTCGATTGAAATAATCGAGGGTAGGCATCTTTTCTTGAAGGACTAAAAGAATCTATTTTCTGAGAAAAATCATTACTAAATTACGATAGAGAAAAATGAAAACGAGAATTTTAAAAGCGGACTTTATACATCTCAAATAATTCTCCGCTTTGCTGTTTCACGATTTTAGCTCCGCTGTCTTTTATTGTTTTTTCCCAGGCAGAGAGCGGTTCGAGAAAGACTTCCGCTCCGAGATAAGTTTCCAGCACTGCCCAATCTTCGGCAAGGGGTTTGGCGGCATCGAGCAAGTCAAAAACAAAGATTCCTTTAGGCTTAAGCACGCGACGTACCGACTCCAAGATCGCAGACCAATAGTTTAGAGGATAATAACAACTCCAGCCTGTGGCGATCGCGAGATCGAAAAACTGAGGATCGTAGTTTAACTGATGGGCAGGGGCGAGGACAACACTTTTAAACAACTTAGAATTGAGTTGAGGCGCACGTGCTTTGAGCAATTCAACCGCTGTGGGGCTAATATCCTGGCCGTAAAAATGAGCTTGCCAGTCTCGCCAAGGATACAACAGAAAACTTGCGCCGCACCCCAAGTCCAAACAACGCTGATTTTTACTCGGTTTCGCCAACTCCCAAAATGGAGAGGCAAGTTTAGCACTGAGAATGCCACTTTTCCATTCTTCATAGACGGGCATTGCCTGCACCTCCCCCGGAAGCACGATGGACTCATTTTTATATTGTTGCTCGAAACGTGCGGCAGTCGAACCGAAAAGCGACTGCCAGCGCTCGTTCGGACCGCCTTGAGGCAAGCGCATTTCATCGTTGGACATTTCTGATTTCAAATACTAACAATCGATACTTCCCCATTTTGCCATTCTCCGGGCTCAACTCGAGGGACTTTTAGAGCTTAGAGCTTCATCATGTGCTCGTCAGGAGACTTGACATCGGAAAAGAAATTAATTTTTCTTCAGAAAATTTCCAGTTTCGCTCCTTGCGCTCTTGAAAAGAGTGAGCTACAGCAGTATTAATACGTATATTTGGCAAAACAAAAAATATGGGTACGAAGAAGTTCCTCTCAAAGATTAGGAGCAATACAGCAAATATCGCTCCCTGCATGGAATCTGTCGGTAAGTCCGGAGCAACTCAGTAGGTGACTGAAATCACTTACGAGCGGTATCAAGATAAGTATTCCTTGAAGGAGTCGGAAATGGTTGACGTGAAAGGACGAGGAAAGATGAAAGCCCATTGGCTTCGCGAGTCGCGCAAACAAAGACTGCGCACTAGATGAAGGGCAGGCGTTGAGGTTCCGAGATTGGAAAATCATCAATTCGCCCCAAGACCGAACTAAATTCAGTATAATGGATTTAATGTGCAAAATATAGGTGTTACTTACGGGATTATACGAACAAATTTTAATTTCTCAATACTACTGAGTCAAGAGAAATCATTGATTTGTCTTTCCCAACCCCCAACAGCGTTGGCGCAGCATCAACACCACTACGCAGGAGTGCAGCAAATCAAACTAGGGTGTGCCTACCAAAAGATATTTGGACTTTAGGCCGAAAATCAGGCAGGCACGTAAAACATGGTTGCAACGTTAACTCGACCGTTCAAGCGCATCGCGATCGCGCGCTCGTTTGCGCGGGTTAGTCTCCCCGTCGTCTTGATCGTTCCGCTCATCATCCAGCTCATCGGCGCGACAGGCATTGTGGGTTACCTCTTCATTCAACACGAACAACAAACCGTTCGCGAACTGGCAACACAGCTCATGAGCGAAGTCGGCGATCGCATCGAACAAAAGCTGGAAACGCACCTCAATGCACCCCATCTGCTCAACGAAACCAACAGAAATGCGATGAGGCCAAATCAGGCGATCGCGGAAGACGAAGCAACCACTGAAACCTTTCTGCTGCAACAACTGCGCTCCTTCACCTCCGTAGACTACACCGCTTGGGGCAGCGCCCGAGGGGACTACATCGGGGTAATGCGCCGCAAGGACGGCAGCTTCAACATCGAACGCGCCAACGCCGCCACCGACACCCCCTACACCACCTACGCCGTCAACCCCCAACAACAGCGAGGTCTACCCCTAGAAGTCGGTCCGCAATACGACCCCCGAACTCGTCCCTGGTATAAAGCCGGAGCCCGCGCCGGAAAAGCCACTTGGAGTCCGGTTTACTTTTGGTTCGACCAAAGCAAACTCGCCGTCGATGCCGTCCTCCCCGCATACGACTCCCAAGGCAGACTGCTAGGCGTTTTCGACACGCCGCTAATTCTCTCCAACCTGGGTCAATGGCTCGATGAATTGCACATTCGCGACTCGGGAGAAAGCTTCATTCTCGATCGCGACGGTCGAGTCATCGCCAGTTCCACCCTTTCTCAACCCTTTACCCAAACCCAAGGTCGCCCAGAACGCATTGTCGCCGCCGAAAGCGAAGATCCCATCCTGCGCGAAACAACTCAGTACCTCGCTCGACGCTTTCCCAATTTCAGCCAAATTGACACCGCCCAACCTCTCAATTTCAAAATCGAAAATCGGCCCTACTTCGGTCTCATTTCGCCCTTTAACGACCAACGCGGTTTAGATTGGTCCATTGTCGCCATCGTCCCCGAAGAAGAATTGAGCGGTTTCGCACGCGCCCGAGTCGCCAGCGCCATCGCCTTATGCGGCATTGCGATCGCGCTCGTCGCCAGTAGCGGCATCTTGACTGCGCGCTGGATCGTCCGCCCCATCCGCCGTCTCAACGCCTCAGCCAAGAACCTAGCGCGCGGTCAATGGAACGAAAGGGTGTCCATCGAACGCACCGACGAAATCGGGGAACTCGCCCGTTCCTTCAACTTAATGGCCAAAAAATTGCGCAGTTCCTTCGCCGCCCTCGAGCGTCAAAATTCCGACCTCCACCGCCTCAATCGGGAATTGCAGCACCACGACCGCCTCAAAGATGAATTTCTCGCCAATATTTCCCACGAACTGCGCACTCCCCTCAGCGGGATGGTCGGTTTAACCGAGTCGATCCTCGATGGTGCGGCGGGGAAAGTTTCAGATCTTCAACGGCAAAACTTACTCGCGATCGCGCGATCGGGAAACCGCCTCGCGAAATTGGTCGATGAAATTCTCGACTTTTCTAAACTCAAACATCACAAACTGGACTTGCAACTCAAGTCGGTGGAAATGCGCGCCATTGTCGAAGTCGTTCTCACGGTTTGTCAAAGCTTAGTAGGGGACAAAAACCTACAACTGATTAATACCATTCCCGACAATCTCCCCCTCGCTTATGCCGACGAAAATCGCTTGCAACAAATTCTCTACAATCTTGTGGGCAATGCCATAAAATTCACCGAACGCGGGGCGGTTGAAGTGAGCGCTCAATGGGTCGATTGTTCCGATCCCTCTACTGTTTCGTGCGAAATCGAAGCTGGATATTTGGCAATTTCCGTGCGCGATACCGGTATTGGCATTCCGGTAGAAAGACGCGATCGCATTTTTGCTCCTTTTGAGCAAGGGGATGGTTCCATCGAACGGCAGTACGACGGCGCGGGATTGGGTTTAGCGATCGCGCGATCGTTGGTGGAACTTCACGGGGGAACCATTGGGGTTGAAACTGAGGAAGGGAAAGGGTCTTGCTTTACCTTTACCCTACCCCTCGTCGAAACTCACCTTGTCCCCGAAGCGAGTACCGCCGATCTCGAAACCTGGGTTGATTCTTTAGGGTTTTATCGCAATGTTCCCAACGCGAGTCGCTCGCACAAATTGAAGTCTAAACCCTCATCTGCCCTGACGACAACTCATGGTAACGGTCAATTTCATATTTTGGTGGTGGATGACGAACCGATCAATTTGCAAGTTCTCAATAATCATCTCTCGTTGGCGAATTATACTGTCACCCAGGCTCTCAATGGCGAACAAGCACTGGCTGCGATGAAAAGTGGGGAACGCTTTGACCTGATAATTTTGGATGTGATGATGCCTCGGATGTCGGGGTACGAGGTCTGCGCTAAAATTCGGAAAAAGTATCCGCCCCAGGATTTGCCCATTATGATGCTGACGGCAAAAAATCGCACTTCTGATATTGCCATCGGCTTTGAGGCAGGGGCCAATGATTACCTCAGCAAGCCGTTTGTGAAGGAGGAGTTGCTCGCGCGCGTCAAGTCTCATTTGGAACTGTCGAAAATTAATCGCGCTTACGGGCGATTTGTGCCTCATGCTTTCCTAGAGTTTTTGCAAAAAGAAAGCATTGTCGATATTCAACTGGGCGATCGCGTCGAACAGGAAATGGCAGTGATGTTTAGCGATATTCGTTCGTTTACCGCCCTTTCTGAAACCATGACTCCCCAAGAAAATTTTAATTTTGTCAATGCTTATTTGAGGAAGGTTTCGCCGAAAATTAGAGAGCATCGCGGCTTTATTGTCAAGTATTTGGGCGATGGCATGATGGCGGTGTTTCCCAAGGGAGTGGACGATGCGATTGGGGCCGCGATCGCCAAACTTCAACAGGTTCACGAGTACAATGAAAAGCGCGTCGAACGAGGCGATATTGAAATTCAGGTGGGAATTGGCATTCACGTCGGCTTTATGATGGTGGGGATGGTCGGCGAAGTGGAACGAATGCAGTGCGATGCGTTTTCGGATAATGTGAACCTCGCCGCGCGTTTGGAAAGTTTGACAAAGTTGTATGGCGTATCGTTATTGATTTCTGAGGATACTTTGAATCGCTCGAGTCGGGCAGATAGTTACCAATTGCGTTTTCTCGATCGCGTAATTGTTAAGGGTCGCACGAAAACGACGGCAATTTACGAGGTTCTCGACGGGGAAACCGAGTCGATGCGACAATTGAAGTTGAAGACTCAACCCGATTTCGAGCGCGCGATCGCGTCCTACCAACAGCGAGAGTTAACCGAAGCACAAGGTCATTTTTATCGCGTTCTCGAGGTCAATTCCGAGGATCGCGTTGCCGCGCTATACCTCGAACGAATTTACCAGTTCCTCGAACACGGCGTTCCCCTCGATTGGAACGGGGTGTGGAATTTACCGCAGAAGTAGGGTTTATCAATTAATAATTAATAATTAATAATTATTAATTGGTCATTGGCATCCTACCCTTATCTCCTTCGCTTCCCAATCATATAAAATCCGGTTGAATGACCGCTCGTTAAGGCTGATGGGGGGATGGGGAGAAACCGGAAATGTTTTTTATGATGGGCGAGAGGGGCAAATATTATATCACACCCCATCTCCCCCTCTCCGGTTCTCCCCCTCACCCCCTCTCTGCGTCACCCTAGTGGGGGGAAATGGGGGAAATGGGTCGAAAAAGTTGACTGCTGTAATAAAATAAGTTGAACCTGCGGTGGTGTATCATTTCGCGATCGAGCATGGATGCCCAAAAACTTGACGAACTGGCAAAACGGTTTAAGACATCTCCCGGTCGCATCCTCGATATTCTCCTCGACCTGAGAGATCGCGGTTGTCCGCCAGAAATGCTCGGTCAAGTTCTGTATAATGAGTTACTGATTCAGAATTTTACAAGGGTTCTTAAACGATTTGTGACATTCGTAGCCGTCTCGAATTTTGCGATCTCGTCGTGCTTTGTGGTTTTTCAAATCAGTTTTGTCCCTCGTTTCTACAGATACGATGAAGTTTTACAGTCTATTCTCTTATGGGGATTTTTAGGTATTTTCTTGTCTTCAATTGTGTCAGCAGGGTTTATTGTTTTCTGCAGAAGAATTATAGAACGATTCACACTTTGAGAATTTGGAATTTTAAGTTCAATTGAACGTCCCTACCCGTTCCTACATATCCCCGCCAGTCTCCACAGGCGAAATTGATTTCAGGGCAAACTGAATTGAGTATAGCAAATGACCAATGACTAAGGACTAAAGACTAATGACAAAGGACAAACCAATGACTCAAGCAAAATCAGTTAAATCTTCCTTAAAAATTGGGGAGTTAAAAGCGGTTCACCATATTGCCTTCAATGTCGTCGATATGCAACAATCGCGTCACTTTTATGGCGAAATTCTGGGCTTACACGAACTAACGGGCGATGAAGTTCCGGCAACCTTAAAAAATTCAGTGAGTCGAGGGAAAGTGGCGAACTTTGTGACTCCCGACGGTACCGTTATCGATCTCTTTTGGGAACCGGGTTTAAATCCGCCCGATCGCGATCCCCAAAAAGCCTTCACCCGCGCCAACCATCTCGCCTTTGATATTGCACCAGATAGTTTCGATCGCGCCGTAGAAGTTTTACGACGAAACCACGTTACCATCGATAGCGGTCCGGTTTCGCGTCCCACTGGGAGGGGGATTTATTTTTACGATCCCGATGGTTTTTTGCTGGAAATTCGTTGCGATCCTGCTTAAATTGTATGGGAAAAAGGGACGAAGCGGCGGAACTTAAGCTGCCTTTCACAATTGGCAAAACCCTTAGAGTTGAAGGATATGGCACGAAGTAGGTTAATTCCGCCTAGCGCGACTAACGATTTCTCGACTCTTCTAACTCAGCGGCGCGATCGACCGCATCTTGATAGTATGAGGTTAACTCTTGTTCGCGGTAAAGTTGGGCAGCTTGGCGGAAATCCGCGATCGCGCCGTCGATATCGCCTAACTCGACTTTAGACAAGCCGCGATTGTAGTAAGCTTGACCGTAGTCTTCGTTATAGCGTATGGCTTGGGTATAGTCCTCGATCGCGCCGCGTTCGTCTCCGGTCCTGCGTTTGGTAATGCCTCGTCCTAAATAAGCATTGGCATTGGTTGAATTGAGGCGCAGCGATTCGTTATAGTCTTCGAGAGCGGCTGAATAGTTTTCTTGATTGCGGTAAGCGATCGCGCGCCCGAGATAGGCATTGGGGTTTTCTGGCTCGCTTTCGATCAAAACGCTAAATTCCGCGATCGCGCCTTGATAATCGCTTTGCTGAAGCTTTTGTACGCCACGATTGAACAAAACATCGCTTTGCTGTTGCGCCATTAAGACAGGAGGCGCGGCGACACTCGAAGCGGCAGACAGCGATCCTCCCATTGCACCCAATACGACGCTTAACCCTAAAACTTTAACGAAATTACGGTTGCGATTCATCGCTCTACCTCAAACATTTTCGACTGTTGTGATGACGTTTCCCCCACAGAAGCGTTCCGTTACCGCGCTGCGGGCAATATATTAGTGTAGCGCGATCTGCGGCGATGGACGCTTCGCGCCTCCCTTGCGGTTTGGATTCGTTCTCCCTTTTTTGTTTTTTGTGCGAAAGACTATATTCATTTGAAATTTATAAAATCGCTGAAGCTCTTCTTATTCGAGGACTTGCCGCAATATTTTCTGTTTTGTAGAATATTGGCTTTTTTCAAAAAAGTATGGGCGAAGCGCGATCGCAGGGAATTAAGTAGGTGGGCATAAATAAGTGTATAATAACAAATTAGTTAGAAAAGGGAGTTGTTTTATGCCAGCACAACTAAAAATCCGTCTGAGCGACAGCGAAGAAAAGGAACTATTGGAATTAACTCAGAATCCAAAAACCCCAAAAAGGACTCTTA